>JAUNOG010000030.1:0-22564 GCA_030531185.1 Ruminococcus sp. | reverse complement strand
TGCATTGTGCATTGTGCACTGTGCATTGAAAAAGAGGGTGTTATTTTTTGGAAAGCAATAAGGAAATTGAGGTAGAAAATACCGAAGCAATTTCAGCCATTGACAAAAGCAATAATTATGACGAAAATCAAATCGAAGTGCTTGAGGGTCTGGAGCCTGTAAGAGTAAGACCCGGTATGTATATCGGCTCAACAGGTCCGAAGGGACTTCATCACCTTGTGTATGAGATAGTGGACAACGCCATTGACGAGGCTCTTGCGGGATATTGTACCGAGATAACGGTAGACATTCTGCCGGGAGACATTATCAGGGTCGTGGATAACGGACGAGGAATTCCTACGGGTATTCACCCAAAGGAGGGTATTTCTGCGGCTACGGTAGTCTATACGGTGCTTCACGCGGGAGGAAAATTCGGCGGAGGCGGAGGTTATAAGGTCGCGGGAGGTCTCCACGGCGTGGGAGCGTCGGTAGTTAACGCTCTTTCCGAATATCTTGAGCTTACGGTTTACGACGGTACGCATATCCATTTCCAGCGTTTCGACAGAGGACAGTATTCGGAGCCTTTAAAGATCATCGGAGATACCGATAAAACGGGTACTGCCGTTGAGTTCAAGCCCGATCCCGAGATTTTTCAGGAAACTATCGTTTTTGATTATGAGGTTCTTTTAAAGAGACTGAGAGAGCAGGCCTTTCTCAATGCGGGAATTAAAATTATTTTATCCGATTTAAGAGACGCTGAAAATCCCGTATGCGAAGTTCTCCATTATGAGGGCGGTATAAGACAGTTTGTGGAGCATATCCACAATACAAGAGGTGTTGAGCCTTTATCTCCCGAAGTTATCTACATTAACGGCATAGAGGACGATATGTTCGCCGAAGTCGCTATGCAGTATAACGATACCTATAATGAAATTATTCTTTCGTTCGCAAATAATATCCATACTCCCGACGGCGGTTCTCACGAAATGGGATTTAAGTCCGCTTTGACGAAGATACTCAACGAGTACGGAAAGGCGCATAATCTCATTAAAGAGGGAGACGACGCTCTTGCGGGCGAGGACGTAAGAGAAGGCTTAACGGCTATAGTTTCAGTTAAGCTTACAAACTGCGAGTTTGAGGGACAGACAAAGGGCAGACTTGGAAATCCCGAGGTAAGACCCTTTGTAGATAAGCTTTTGAAAGAAAAGCTTAAAAATTATCTGGAGGAAAATCCCGAGGTCGCAAAGGCAATATTTGAAAAGTCCCTGCAGGCTCAGAGAGCCAGAGAAGCGGCTAAGAGAGCCAGAGAGCTTACAAGAAGAAAATCCGTGCTGGAGTCTGCGTCTTTGCCGGGCAAGCTTGCGGACTGCTCCGAAAGGGATATGACCCAGACTGAAATTTACATCGTAGAGGGAGACTCTGCGGGAGGTTCCGCTAAAGAGGGAAGAGACAGACGCTATCAGGCTATTCTTCCTCTCTGGGGAAAAATGCTTAACGTTGAAAAGGCGAGAATAGATAAGGTTTACGGCAATGAAAAGCTTATGCCTGTGGTTACCGCTCTGGGTACTTCCATAGGCGAGGATTTCGACATATCAAAGCTCCGCTACGGAAAAGTCATTATTATGGCGGATGCCGACGTTGACGGTTCTCATATAAGAACGCTTTTGCTTACCTTTTTCTTCCGATTTATGAGACCTCTTATAGAGCAGGGTCATATATATATCGCTCAGCCTCCGCTGTTTAAGGTAGAGAGAGCCAAAAAGGTAAGATACGCTTTTTCCGACGAGGAAAGAGACAGATATATCGGCGAGCTGTCGGAGGGCGGCAAGCTTAACGTTGCAGTCCAGAGATACAAAGGTCTCGGTGAAATGGACCCCGAACAGCTCTGGGAGACTACAATGGACCCCGAGCGCAGAACTATGATAAAGGTAACTATGGAGGACGCGGTAAAAGCGGACGAAATATTTACTATCCTTATGGGAGACAAGGTTCAGCCCAGAAAGGAATTTATAGAGAAAAACGCAGAGTATGTCAAGGATCTTGACGTTTAATGTAAGAAAGGAATATCATTTTGGATATTAACGAAAAAGACGAGCTTACGGAAGATTTTGATACCGATATTTCGGATAATACCGAAACGGAGATCGAGGAATTTTCCGAGAAAGATACGGCTGTAAACGATAATGAGGAAATCTCCGAGGAAGAACCCGAAAAAGAGCCTGTTATCAGCTTTGAATACGATGTCACAAACGACGAGGAGGAAAGAGCTTTTCTTATCTTCCAGAAAAAATATGTTTATAAGCATAATTACAAGGTGACTGCGCTGTTTGCGGTTGTGGCTGTGCTGTTTCTTGTATCGGTAATAAAAAATCCTCACGGCTATCTTAACTGGGTGCTTATGTTCATTTGTCTGTTTATGATATTTGCGACTTGGTTCAATACCGTAAGAATAAGAAAATATCTTGTGTCCGCTCTGAAATCCTTGGAGGACGACAAGTATCGCTTTACCCTTTATGAGGACAGCTTCAAGATAGAAACTGTTTTTACCGAAGAGGAAATGGCAGAGGAGGATTTTGTTCCCGTTAAGCCCCGTATCGTGGATTTTAACGACATATCCTTAAACGTCATTGAAAACGGCGAAATGTTTATTATAATCCTTAAAAAAGAAACTATATACGTGCTTTCAAAGAGAGTTATCAGCGAGGAAAATCAGAACATTCTCAGAGAGAATTTTTCTCAGCTTTTGGGCGAGGATTTTGAAAAGCGCGACAATTAAAGAGTGTGTCCGTCTAAGCGCAGGCACATTCTAAAAGATAAGGAGTGGGATAAGTGGACGAATACAATCTTATAGATCAGGACGTCGAAAGCATAATGCGTGAATCCTTTATACAGTATTCAATGGCGGTTATCGTTTCAAGAGCGCTGCCTGATGTAAGAGACGGCTTAAAGCCTGTTCACAGAAGAATTTTATATACAATGCACGAAAACGGACTTACTCCGGATCAGCCGTACCGTAAGTGCGCCGATACGGTAGGTTCGGTTCTCGGTAGGTATCACCCTCACGGCGACGCGTCTGTTTACGACGCTCTGGTAAGACTTGCACAGAGCTTTTCGATGAGATATCCTCTTGTTGACGGTCACGGAAACTTCGGTTCCGTAGACGGAGACCCTCCTGCGGCTTACCGTTATACCGAGGCTAAAATGGCTAAAATGGCAGTCAATATGCTTACGGATATCAAGAAAAATACGGTGGATTTTCAGTCCAACTACGACGACAGACTGAAGGAACCTGTGGTGCTTCCTTCAAGATTTCCAAATCTGCTTTGCAACGGTTCGGTAGGTATTGCGGTAGGTATGGCTACTAACATTCCTCCTCATAATCTTCACGAGGTCATTGAGGGAATGAAGATAGTTATGAAAAATCCCGACTGCACTCTTGACGAGATTATGACGGCTATCAAGGGTCCCGACTTCCCTACGGGCGGTATCATTATGGGCAGATCGGGTATCAGAGCGGCTTACGGAACGGGACGGGGCAAGATAATCCTCCGTTCAAAGACTTCTATCGAGGAGATAAAGGGAAGAAACTGCATTATTGTTACAGAAATTCCTTATATGGTCAACAAGGCGAGAATGTTTATGTCCATTGCCGAGCTGGTCAAGGAAAAGAGAATTGAGGGCATTCACGATCTTCGTGATGAAACGGGCAGAGACGGTATGCGTATCGTTATCGAGCTTAAAAAGGACGCAAATCCGCAGGTCGTGCTCAACAAGCTTTTCACCTATACACAGTTACAGGACAGCGTGGGAGTTATTCTCCTTGCTCTTGTTAACGGAGTGCCGAAGGTTTTGACCTTAAAGCAGATTTTGGAAGAATACATTAATTTCCAAGTTGACGTTATCAGAAGAAGAACAGAATTTGATCTTAAAAAGGCTAAGGAAAGAGAGCATATTTTACAGGGTCTGGTAATTGCGCTTGATAATATCGACGAAGTAGTGGAAATTATGAAGACCTCGAAAAATATCCCCGAGGCTAAGCAGAGATTGGGCGACAGGTTTGGACTTACGGAAACTCAGGCGGATCACATTGCTAATATGACGCTTGGTCGTTTGACAGGTATGGAACGTCAGAAGATCATTGACGAATTGGCTGAGATAGAACTAAAGGTCGCAGATTTTGAGGATATTCTTGCCAATCATCAGAGAGTGCTTGACATCATCATTGAAGAGGTCGAGGCTATACAGGAAAAATACGGCGACGAAAGAAGAACGCAGATAGAAAACGTAAGCGGCGAAGTAGATATAGAAGATCTTATCCCCGTAGAGGAAAGCGTTGTTACTTATACCAATGTGGGCTACATCAAGAGAATGCCTATTTCTGTATATAAGGCTCAGAACCGAGGCGGAAAGGGAGTAACAGGTATGAAACAGCGTGAGGACGACTGCATTACGGAAATGTCCGTTTGCTCGTCTCACGACAATATTTTGTTTATCACCAATAAGGGACTTGCTTATAAGATGAAGTGCTACGAGCTTCCCGAGGGTTCAAAGGCTTCGAGAGGTACGCACATCAGAAATATTCTTCCGTTTACCGATGAGGACGCTGTAGCGGCAATGATAAAGGTAGATGATTTTGACGATAACAAGTTCATTGTTATGGTAACAAAGAACGGTAAGATCAAGAGAACTCCCCTTTCTTCATATAAGAACGTCCGCAAGAACGGACTTATCGCTATAGGTCTCGACGAGGGCGACGAAATTGCGGGAGTAAGAATGACAAGCGGAAACGACAGTCTTATCGTTGCTACACATAACGGTATGGCAATAAGAATAAACGAAAGCTCCGCAAGAGAAATGTCAAGGACTGCACACGGCGTTAAGGCTATAAAGCTGAAAAACGGCGATTATGTAGTCTCTATGGCGAGAGTAAGAGAGGGAGCAAGCGTTCTGACCGTATCCGAAAACGGACTTGGCAGACGTGTGCCGTTAAGCTCCTATAAGGTACAGAACCGCGGCGGCTACGGACTTATGAATTACAAGAGCGGAAACGTCTGCGGAATAAAGGTCGTTGACGACGATGACGATATTATTATGATATCCTCCGACGGAATTGTAATAAGAATAAGAGCCTGCGATATCAGTATGATGAGCAGATATTCCAAGGGCGTAAAGCTTATGAGATTAAGCGGCGACGGAAAGGTCGTAGCGTTCACAAGAACCGAGCACGACGACAATGCAGACATTGCCGATGTAGAACAGGCAACTGCGGAAGAGATCGCGGCGGCTCAAGATGAAGAAAATTCAGAGGTCATTATCGAAGAACCGACTTCCGACGAAGAATAATTCAGTTAAAAAAGCCTGAGAAATTATTATCTCAGGCTTTAAGTTTGCCCAAAAAATCAAAGCGAGGCGTCGGAGAACTTGCGAGAAGTAAGATGTTAGAAGTAAGAGATAAGAAAAGACGAAACCTATTATATAATAAAGGTATAAATTTTTCACTTTCCTGCAACCTTTTTCAATTTTCCTGCGACTAATTAGTATAAACATAAGGCGGTGAACATATTGACCGAAAAGATTTTCAATAGGATAGTCAACGACTACGGCGACGCTGTTCTCCGTATGTGTTACATTATATTAAAGGACTATCATTTAGCGGAGGACTGTACGCAGGAAACCTTTCTCGCCGTTATGAAAGGCTATGATAAATTCAATCATCTCTCGTCGGAGAAAACGTGGATATTGTCCATTGCAATAAAAAAATGCAAATCCGCTATGAGAAAAAAATCATATTCCGAGGTATGCTGCGAGGATTTTCCCGAAATATCCCAAGACGACTGCTATAACGGATTGATAGACCGACAGGTCTGTATACAGGCTATATCGGGACTTCCTCCGAAAATGAAAACCGCCGTACTGCTGTTTTACTATCAGCAGCTTAAAATCAGCGAAATTTCTCTTATTATGAACGAAAAGGAAAGCACGGTTAAATCCTATCTTAAACGTGCCAAAGACAAACTGAGACCCGAAAATCAGCAAGAGAAAAATCAGATACGCAATGCCATTGACAGCGGACTTTCTCAGATGCATTTTGAATTCAGACGGGACGATAACAATAGGTATGCCGCAAAACGCCGTAAAATCAGTATGAAGTCCCGCATTATTTTAATTATCGGAGCGGCGGTGATAGTTGTGCTGTCGGGCTTTACTCTTTATGCGGAAGTAAACGATATATCCTTCTCTTACCTGTTCCATTGCATTTTCGGTACGGACAGCGGAGAAAATCTCGACTCTATTTCTGGCAGAGCTAAGATAATAGATATTGACGACAAGTACCGTTACGGAGAAATTTCCGTGGGAAAGCTTGCCTGCGATAATAAAAGAGTGTACCTTGTGTTGACATTTGAGCGTAAGGACGGTCTTGATTTTTCAAGAAACTCCGAGTATAATATTTCCTGCGGCATAGAGCCTAAGCTGAGGTCAAATAAGAAAGTCAAATATAAGTGGGAGATATCCAAAGGAGTAATCGACGAGGACGACAGCAAAAAGATATCTTTTGTGGTGAGCGGCGATCTGCTTGTGGACAACGGACGTTATGACATAGCGGGAGAAACTCTGAACATAACTACGGGAGGAATTACAAAAGCAGGTTCGGACGAAGATTTTGATACCGTAGTCGGTAATTCAAAGATAAGCGTGATACTCCCCGAAAGCAGTACAATAATCACAAAGAGATTTTCCGCCTCGGAAAAGAGCGGTATTTTCAGCATAGACGGAATGAGCTCTCCGCTGAACATATCGAAAATGGAAATAAGCAATCTTACAGTTTATATGTGCAGTGATTATGCGGACTGCCAGTACATTCAGGATATGCCTGTTACGATAGTAATGAAAAACGGCGAGAAAATAGAGCTGAGATTTGACGATTCGGAAATATACGACACAAGCAAATCCTTTATAATAGCGCATTTTGAACAGCCCATAGACGTAAACGAGGTCAATTCGGTGATTTTTAACGGCGAGGAGATAAATTTATAAATAAAAAGGACAGCACGCGCTGTCCTTTTTTGTAACAATATTACGGCACATATTCGTCGTTAAAGAAGATCTGTTCCCAGTATATTTCAAAATCGTCGCCGTTATCAACTCTTACCATTGCAACAGACATATATTTCAGCTTGGGATTTAGTATATTTTCTCTGTGTGCGGGAGAATTTATCCACGCGTCAAAAGCCTCTTTTGCCGTGGTCATAGTGTTTAAACCGTAGGCTATGTTTTCCGCATTGCTCCACCATTCAAGTCCTGCGTCGTCTATTGCAGTATCAAAGCTCCTGCCGTCGGGTCTAGTATGAGAGTAGGAAGTTACCAGCTCTTCCGCCCTTGTCTGAGATACTGCGTCCAGCGTTTCAAGTCCGTAAAGCTCGCTTAGACCGTATTGACTTCTTATCTCATTGACATATCCCAGCATTTCTTTTGTCAAATCGGAAATATTCTGGTTTGAAGGATCCTCAGTCTCGGGTTCAGGCTCAGGTTCAGGCTGAGGCTCCGGTTCTTGTTCGGGTTCAGTCTGCTGAGAAGCTTTACTTGTAGTTGTTACAGTGGCAGTTGTCGTAGTAGTAGTTTCCTTAACTGTTGTGGTTGTAGTCGTACTTATGGAGGTCTTTACCTTTATATCGTTGCTGCCCGGGGGAACAAGCTGTTTGCCGTTTATGTAAACCTTTCCGTCCGAGGTAACGATAAGGTCTCCGTTAAGCTTAAAGGCCGGTTCAATAAGGTCGTCGGGATTAACAGCCATAAATCCGCTGCCGTCCGCGTAAATAATAAGCTCAACGCCGCTGTCGTCTTTAAGCTTGCATTCGTCCAAGGTCTTTCCGTCGGAGGTCTTTACAGTATACTTGCCGTCGCCTGTGCAGACCAATGTGTACTTGTCGCTGAGAGCGTATTCCGAGAAAGAAGTGTCTTTATATTCAACAGGACTTTTATCGTAGTAAAGCTTTCCGTCCTTCAGCTCCACCGTATGACCCTGATAAACAAAATAGTCAATGTTTTGCCCCGAAATCTGGAACATCAATGAATTTCCCGAGCATATTACAGTGACATTTCTGTTGTCGTCGTCAATGATAACAGTGGAATTTATCTTTTCCATTGAGGCATTGACAAGAGTGTATCCTCCCTGAGAGTCCGCAAAAATAAGACTTCCGTCCGCAAATTTGACCTGAGTGCAGGTCATTTCGGGTATACCCTCTTTTATGGACGCGCTTGCCGTTGCAGAAGGAACGGCAGTTGTTTCAGCCGCAGTTTCAGAGTTGACGATTTCAGTCGTTCGTGATTTTTTACTGCTTGAATTATCGTTAAAGGAACCGCAGGCGACAAAACCTGCCGTAAGGCAAACTGCGGTGATCATACAGATCACGTTTTTTATTTCGGATATTTCAGCCATACATTTACCTCATTTAAACTAAAAAACTAAACAAAATATACAAATTCATATATATAAAAGTATAGCTTATATAAACAACTTTGTCAAGAATAAAATCAATTATTGAGAGTTTATTCATTGTTTTTAGAAATTATGGAAATGCGCAGCGGCTGATTTTTACTGTTTTGTAAGCATTGAGAAAAGAATAATTAAACGCTGTCTTTTGATTTTTCCTCATTCGGAATTCTTATTACATATTCAATATAGTCCTCATATTCCGTCTTTTTTGTCTCCGCCTCGATACCCGCCATTTTCATAACGTTCAGCGCCTTATTCACCGAATTGAAAAACAATCTCACGTCTTTCAGCATTACCGAACGCTTTTCATAGCTGGATTTCTTAGCCTCCTCCCTCTCCATTTTAAGTATGTACTTTTCCAAGGTCTCCACAGTCCAGCCGCCCTCAGCCGCTTTTACCAGAGTTTCCTTTCTGAGATTTTCGTCCTGAATTTTCAGCAAAGCTCTTGCGTGCCTCTCTCCCATTCTTTTTTCGCGGATTATATCCTGCTCCGCCGCTGTAAGCTTCAGCAGTCTCAGCTTATTTGCAAGAGTGCTCTGAGCCATTCCCAGATGAGCCGCGGCTTCTTCTCTGCTCAGTCCGCCCTCATTGAGAAGTTTTGAAATAGCCTCAGCCTCCTCAAAGCAATTAAGGTCGGCACGCTGGATATTTTCAATCAGCGCAAGGACGGACGAACGCCGCTCGTCCGCATTTATCACAATACAGGGAACGCTGTTCAGTCCCGCAAGCTTTGCCGCGCGCAGTCTGCGCTCTCCTGAAATAAGTTCAAAGCCGCCTTTGTCTCTGCGTACCGTAAGAGGCTGGATTATCCCCTCCTTTGAAATGCTTTTTGCAAGACTTGTAAGCTCGTCTATCGCAAAATGCTTTCTGGGCTGGTGAGGATTGGGTACGATGTCCGTAACCGAAACGTCAATGATACGTCCCAGCTCGCGTCTTACTTTCTGCGGAGCTTTGGCAGACGGCTCTTTGATTTCCGCAGATCTATCGTCGCCCTTTACAATAAATCTGTCGGAAATTTTTTCTGTGACCGTTTCACCGAAATCCTGCTCGCTGAACGCTTTTGAAATAATGCTTGCAATTTTACTCATAATTAAACCTCCTGCGAAATTTTTGCCTTTAGATGATTTTATCATATATGCGGGTATCGCGCTATAGCTTTATGCCTTGAAATTATCGTGAAATTTCCTGATAATTTTTTTGTTTCGGACAGAATATTTCTGAAAATTCTGAATTTCATCAACAGCTTTGCCGAAAAATGTTCCACGCGGAACATAAAATCAGCGGTACAAATTTATTACGAATTGCTTTCTTTTGAATTAATTTTCAAAAAGGGCTTTTCAAAACTCAAATAATGTTGTATAATAGAAATATACTTTGAAAAAACGAAATGAGGATCAATATATGGGAAAGGTTATTGCAGTTTCAAATCAGAAAGGCGGCGTGGGAAAATCCACAACGGTATGCAATCTTGCGGCGGTATTCGGAAACCGAGGTTCAAAGGTGCTTATTGTGGATTTTGACCCTCAGGGAAACACTACCACAAGCTACGGCATTATGAAAAAGAGTATCAGGAACACTATATACGATGTAATTCTGGACGACTGCTCTCTGTTTGAGGCGGTTGTAGCAACGGCATTTAAAGGCGTTTCGGTTGTCCCCACTACGCAGGACTTAGCGGGTGCATCTGTCGAACTTATGAACGTTAAGGACAGAGCAAAACAGCTACGAAATAAGCTTGCCGAGGCTCGGAATTTTTATGATTACATATTTATCGATTGTCCTCCGACGCTGGATATGCTTACGATAAACGCTCTTGTAGCGGCGGATACGGTGCTTATACCTCTGCAATGCGAATTTCTCTCTCTGGAGGGACTTGTGGAACTGCACAATACTATCAGCAGAGTTAAGTCCACTTGGAATGATAAGCTTGAAATAGAGGGTATCCTTTTTACAATGTGCGTTGAAAGATACAAAATTACGGGACAGATAATAAACGAGGTAAAAAGGCATTTTCCAAAGGAAATTTTTAAAACTACAATTCCGCGTAATGTTGCGCTTTCGGAGGCTCCCAGCTTCGGACAGCCTGCAATTTATTATGATAAAAAAGCAAAGGGTTCAAAGGCTTACGAGGAACTTGCTAAGGAAATGATCAAGCGCGAGAAAAAACGCTCCGCAGAGAATTAAGCAAATGTTCCACGCGAAACAATACGGATAACCAATAAAAGTGTTCCGCGTGGAACATTTTGAAATAACGAAAGGAATAGAAAAATGAAAAAGAAAGAAAGACTCAGCAGAGGACTTGATTTTATATTCGATAATGAATCCGAGGTTGCGGCAAAGGCGGAAAAGTCCGCCGAAAAAGCAGACGGGACGGACAGCGTTACAATGGTGAAGATAAGTCTCATTGAACCCAACAGAAACCAGCCGCGGCGTAAATTTGACGACGAAAAGCTTAACGAATTGGCGGACAGTATCCGCGAAAACGGAATAATACAGCCCATTACAGTACGCCCTCTTGATAACGGAGGCTACCAGATAGTGGCGGGCGAACGGCGTTGGAGAGCGTCCCGGCTGGCGGGTTTAGAGGAAATTCCCGTGTACATAAAAACGCTGAACGAACGGCAGACTATGCAGCTTGCCCTTATTGAAAATATTCAGAGAGACGATCTTACCCCTTTGGAGGAGGCAGCGGCTTATCAGGAGCTTATGGACAGCTACGATCTCACGCAGGCGGAAGTTGCCAAGGTCGTGGGAAAGTCCCGTTCGGCAGTGGCGAATTCTTTGAGATTACTGGGACTTGCGGAAGAAGTCCGCAATATGATCGAGGACGGCAGTCTGAGTATGAGCCACGCAAAGGTACTTGCGGGACTTGACGAAGATAAGCAGATCAAATTCGGACGTGAGATCAGCCGGACAGGTATGTCCGTAAGAGAGCTTGAAATAGGTATCGCCCGCGAAGAGGCTGCCGAAAAAGAGCAGGAACTAAAGCAAAAAGCTGAGGGCGAAAAGGCTGTCCGACAAGGCTCCGTTAAAAAGGAAAGACCATTTCTGAAGGAATTTGAGGTATCTGTAAACACCAATTCAAATATCAGGGTAAAGGCTGATCCCGAACGGGGAGGCGGGGTTAAGCTTACTATGAAAATAGGCAGAGAAATGGATATAGAGGCGGTACTGAGCAGACTTGCCGAACTGCTTGCGGAATATTAACAAAGGATATTCCTGAAAAATTCTCTTTATGATATAATTTAAAATAATTTTTGAAAGGACCGTTCACAATGCTGATGAATTCTTTATGCGCTCTTGCTCTTGGATTTGTGCTGGATATGATATTCGGTAATCCCGCAGGCAAGCTCTATCCGCTTAATCTTATAAAAAGTCTTGTAAAATCTCTGGAAAATACTCTGCGCAAAGCTTATGCGGACTCCCCCGAGGCTCAGAATATGGCGGGAATTATGCTTATCGTTATGACGCTGATAATCTGCGTAGGTATTTCCGTCATTTTGACGGTTATCTGCTATAAGATTTCTGTCGTACTGGGTATTGTAATGGAGGGCGTGCTTTGCTGGATATCCCTTTCCGTCAAGTACCTCAGAACTGCGGGGCAGGGTGTTTTCCGTGCAGCGAGAACGGGAAATATCAGCGCCGCCCGCAGACATCTGAAAAAAATCACCTGCCGCGATACGGATAATTTAGATATGGACGAGGCTATGAAGTGCGCCATTGAAACTATTTCGGAAAACACTACCGATTGGATAATAGCTCCGATATTCTGGATATGCGTATGCGGCGGAGTGGGCGGAATTTTCTGCCGCTGTATCAACATTATGGACAATACGGTCGGTTATCGTACCGAGGAGTGCAGGCATTTCGGAAGGTTTCCTGCTCTGGCTGACGATATTATCAATTTCTTTCCCGCGAGAATTGCCGCTTTTCTTATGAAAATAAATGTGAAATTTTTAAAGCTGGACAGCAAGAATGCAGAAAGAATTTATAAAAGAGACAGAAAAAAATCCCTAAGTCCCAATTCGGGATATACTCAGTCGGTGTGTGCGGGAGCAATAGGCATTCAGATAGGCAGCGACGAATATTACGGCGGACAGCTTGTGAGAAAGCCGGTTATCGGGAGTTCCGAAAGACCTGTTGAGCCGTCGGACGTTTATTGGACAAATCATCTTGCGACAGGCACTGCGGCTTACGGAATAGTTCTTGCGGCAATAATCAGAACAGCAATTTACATCATAACAATACTTATTTAAAAATCAAAAGGCGCGGATCCAGCCGCGCCTTTTGGTTTTGTTTATTTTGTTTTGGGTACAAGCTTGTCCTTGCCGCCCATATACATTCTCAGAGGTTCGGGTATTGAGACAGTTCCGTCTGCATTGAGATTGTTCTCAAGGAAAGCTATAAGCATTCTCGGAGGAGCTACTACCGTATTATTGAGCGTATGTGCAAAATATTTTGAGCCGTCCTCGCCTTTAACTCTTATCTGAAGTCTTCTCGCCTGAGCGTCTCCCAGATTTGAACAGGAGCCTACTTCAAAGTATTTCTTCTGGCGCGGAGACCAAGCCTCTACGTCGCAGCTCTTCACTTTAAGGTCTGCAAGGTCTCCCGAACAGCATTCGAGCGTTCTGACGGGAATGTCCAGCGAACGGAAGAAGTCAACCGAATTCTGCCAAAGCTTATCGTACCACTTCATACTGTCCTCAGGCTTGCAGACTACTATCATTTCCTGTTTTTCAAACTGGTGAATTCTGTAAACTCCTCTTTCCTCGATACCGTGCGCGCCGACTTCTTTTCTGAAACAGGGTGAATAGCTGGTGAGGGTCTGAGGTAAATCAGCCTCGGGAAGTGTGGTCTTGATGAACTTGCCTATCATAGAATGCTCGGAGGTACCGATAAGATAAAGGTCTTCGCCCTCGATCTTGTACATCATACCTTCCATTTCCGCAAAGCTCATAACGCCTGTAACAACGTCCGATCTTATCATAAAAGGAGGAACATAGTAGGTAAATCCTCTGTCGATCATAAAGTCCCTTGCATATGAAAGAATTGCGGAATGAAGTCTTGCAATATCTCCCTTTAGATAGTAAAAACCGTTGCCCGAGGTCTTTCTTGCGGCGTCAAGATCAATACCGTCAAAGGTCTCCATAATGTCGACGTGATAGGGTACTTCATACTCGGGAACAGCAGGCTCGCCGAATTTTTCTATCTCAACGTTCTCACTGTCGTCCTTGCCTATGGGAACGCTGTCGTCGATAAAATTCGGGATAACAAGCATTCTTTCACGGATTTTTGCCTCAAGCTCCTGCTCCTTGACTTCGAGCTCTGCAAGCTCCTTAGCCATAGCGGAGACCTCCGACTTGACTTTTTCAGCCTCGTCTTTCTGTCCCTTTGCCATAAGACCGCCTATCATCTTGCTCTTGACGTTACGCTGATTTCTCAGTTCGTCGGCGCGGGTTCTTGCGGCTCTGTACTCTACGTCGAAAGCCGCTACTTCGTCCACAAGGGGAAGCTTTTCGTCCTGAAATTTCTTTTTGATATTCTCTTTAACGAGTTCGGGGTTTGTACGGATAAATTTAATATCTATCATTGATAAAGCTCCTTTCAAGGCACGGCGGGCGCACCTGAATTACATAATATAATAGTATACCGCCGAATTGGGAATTTGTCAAGGTTTTGTTTACTTTTGTGTCGGCTTTTCCGAAATGAAAGCCCGCGGCAGATAAGAGCCGCGGGCAGGTATAGGTCATTCTATAATATTTCCGTCTTTGTCGAGGGTGCAGAAAAATGTGGTCTTGTCGGAGAAGTATTTTATATCTATTTCGTCCTCGTTGTCGTACGCACGTTTTTCGCCCATCATTTCGTCGGACATCCTCACATATATTGAAAAGCTGTATTCCAGTTCGACCTTGTTATCTGCGTCGAAGTTCCAGTAGATTTTTTGTCCTTTTGTTTCATCCCACGAAGTGTCTTTCAGAGGTTTTCTTACGTTTTCCTTGATTGTCTGACCCGCCTTGACGGTAAGGGTGGTACGGGGACCCGATACCGACTCTAAATCTATTATAGTAGGCGGCTCAGGAATATCGTTTATGCAGGAAGTGCATTCTGGGGAGAAATCAATATTCAGATCATAATCAGTATTGTTCTTATAACAGAACGTGAATATGATCTCATCGTCCGATAATTCGGGTTTCTTTTCAAGTTCTACTGTAAATGCACCGTCTGTGGATGTAAAACTGCCGTCGTCGTTTTCAATAAATTTTTCTGTTTCAGCATTATCGTCAAGGAATGTGTAGTTTGTGCCGGCGGTTTCGGAGCTGTCCTTTTCGTTGGTTTTGTCACAGGAGGAAAGAGTGGAAATAGCAAGTATTGCTGTTAGCACGATACATAATATTTTCATAGGCATTATCTCCTTTTTCTTATTTTTACGCTTATATTTTTATAAATTATATTAATAGTTTACAATATAAAAACAAACTTGTCAATACTAATTTATCATTTACAGCAAAATTCTGTGTGGAGAAAATATGTCTACTAAGCGTGGATTGAAAAATAACGATATAAATGATATAATAAAATCCGAAAGATAAATATAGCAAAGGAGAAAGAAAAATGAACGCAGCAAATCCCGCAATTACAGGAGAACTGATACGCAGGCTGAGAAAGGAACTGGGTCTTACTCAGCAGGCTCTTGCCGATATGCTTTTTGTGAGCGCAAAAGCTGTATCAAAATGGGAATGCGGCAAAGGAATGCCCGATCTGACTCAGCTAAACAATCTTTCGGAGATTTTCTCCGTTCCTGCGGAGGTAATACTCAAAGGAGAATTAACCCAAAACGATATACAAGGAGGTCATATGAAAAATCTGAAATTTTATGTTTGTCCCGCGTGCGGAAATATTTTTACTTCCTCAGGGGAAGGGCAAATTTCCTGCTGCGGAAAAAAGCTTTGTGCTCTTGTTCCGAAAAAGGCAGAAGAAAACCAAAGGCTCAGTGTTGAAAAAATCGACGGAGAATATTTCATTTCCTCGTCTCACGAAATGACTAAGGAGAACTACATCTCGTTCTGCGCTCTTATAACGGGAGATGCTCTTTTAATGAGAAAGACCTATCCGGAGTGGGATTTTCAGCTGAGAATGCCTATGCTGTCACACGGGACTTTAGCTTGGTACTCCGCTTCCGAGGGGCTTATTTATCAGTACGTTTAAATATTGTTTGTGCTTTAATTATTTTGCATTGACAAACCGTAAATTCTGAGGTATAATTTTATAGGCAACACAGACAATTTAATTAAGGAAGCGTTATAAATGGATTTTCTCAGACGGTGCTGGGCTGAAATCAGTCTTGAAAATATTAAATATAATTACGAGCAGTACAGAAAGCTTATTCACGAGGGTACTGAAATTATGTGCGTGGTTAAAGCCTCCTGCTACGGTCACGGAGACGATATCATTGCGCCTTATCTTCAAAATGAGCTGGGAGTTACTCATTTTGCGGTATCGAATATTCTCGAGGGCATAAGGCTCAGGGATATGGACATAACGGGGGAAATTCTCGTGCTGGGATATACTCCTCCCGAAAATGCGGAGGATCTGGTCAAGTACGATATTATTCAGGCTTGTACGGAGTTGTCCTATGCGCAAAAGCTGTCCGAAACCAAATCGGGAAGAGTAAGAATTCACTGCGCCGTCGATACGGGTATGACAAGAATAGGTCTATGCGGTTCTGCCGAGGAAATTGCAGCGGAACTGAGTGAAATATCAAAGCTTGAAAATATCTCCCTCGAGGGAGCGTTTACTCACTTTGCCGCTGCGGACGGTTTGGATAAGGAAAGTCATCTTTACACCAAACGACAGTCGGATAAGTTTTTTAACGTCTGCTCTCTTGCCGAACAGGCGGGAGTAAGCCTAAAGCATAAGCATTCCCTTAACTCCGCAGGGGGACTTTTTTACTATGACAGCAGAAATACTCTTGCAAGACTTGGCATTATTCTTTACGGACTTTACCCCGACCCCGCGCTTACCCTCCCCTTTGAGCCTAAGCCTGTTATGACTTTGAAAGCGGTCATTTCGCAGATAAAATATATCGGCGAGGGGACGACTGTAAGCTACGGACGTACATATACGGCGGATAAAAAAATCAAGCTTGCAACGGTCACGGCGGGTTATGCGGACGGATATCCCAGAGCGTTATCAAATATCGGCGAGGTGATCGTCGGCGGAAAGCTCTGCAAAATAACGGGCAGAATATGCATGGATCAGTTTATGTGCGACGTTACGGAGGTTGAAAACGTTCGAGTGGGCGACGAGATAATCCTTATGGGAGACGATAACGGACTTAGAATTACTGCGGACGATATAGCGGGTAAAATCGGAACGATAGGATACGAGGCAGTCTGCAATATTTCAAGCAGAGTTCCCAGAATTGAAAAATAAAAAATCAAACGCGGCGCACAGGTTATCGAAAACGATAGCCGCGCGCCGTGAAATTTTCCATATTATTCGGGTTATTTGGAACTAACTGATTTTCACAAGTTTTTCACCAAAATAAGCTAAAAATATGGCAAAATATACGAAAAATTTCTTATTTGGGTATTTACAAATCGTTAAAATAGTGATATACTATAAGTGTTAAAGCGGATAAAATGCGTCTGATTTGACAATGTTCAATGTTGACAGCGCTGAAATCGGCGTTTTTACCACGTTTAAAATTTTGAGTTTTGCTTTACTGTCAAAGCTTAAAATATTGAGAAAGGAATGATACTAGAAATGGCAAGAAAAATGAAAACTATGGACGGAAACAACGCTGCTGCATGGGCGTCGTACCCCTTCACAGAAGTTGCTGCTATCTATCCTATCACACCGTCGTCTGTTATGGCTGAGGTGACGGATCAGTGGGCTGCAAAGGGTAAGGAGAACCTTTTCGGAACTCCCGTAAGACTTGCTGAAATGCAGTCTGAGGCAGGCGCGGCAGGTACGGTTCACGGCTCGCTTTCGGCAGGCGCGCTTACTACCACATACACAGCTTCTCAGGGTCTTCTTCTTATGATACCAAACCTGTATAAGATAGCGGGCGAGCTGCTCCCTTGCGTAATTCACGTTTCTGCAAGATGCGTAGCTTCCCATGCGCTTAATATTTTCGGCGATCACTCTGACGTGTACGCTTGCCGCCAGACGGGCTTTGCTATGCTTTGCTCCTCAAACGTTCAGGAGGTCATGGACTTAGGCACGGTAGCTCATCTTTCAACTATCGAGGGAAGAGTGCCTTTCATTCACTTCTTCGACGGTTTCAGAACATCTCACGAGATACAGAAGATCGAGACGTGGGATATGGAAGACGTAAGAGAAATGGTGAACTTCGAGAAGATAGAGGAATTCAGAAAGGGCGCGCTTAATCCTGAGCACCCCGTACTCAAGGGTACAGCACAGAACCCCGATATCTTCTTCCAGGCAAGAGAGGCTTGCAATCCTTACTATGACGCTATCCCGGGTATCGTAGAGGATTATATGAACAAGGTCAACGCTAAGATAGGCACGAACTATAAGCTGTTCAACTACTACGGCGCTCCCGACGCTACTCACGTTATCGTGGCTATGGGCTCGGTATGCGATACCATTGAAGAGACTATCGATTATCTCAACGCAACTGAGGGCACAAAGCTCGGTCTCGTTAAGGTTAGACTTTACAGACCTTTCGTTGCTTCAAAGCTTGTGGAGGCTATTCCTTCCACCTGCGAGCAGATATCTGTTCTTGACAGAACTAAGGAACCCGGTTCACAGGGCGAGCCTCTTTATCTTGACGTTGTTGCCGCTCTCAAGGGCACACAGTTCCACGATGTTCCCGTTGCGACAGGCAGATACGGTCTTGGTTCAAAGGATACAACTCCCGACCAGATCAAGGCTGTTTACTGGAACGCAAGCTGGAAGGATACCTATAAGCCTCGCTTTACTATCGGTATCAACGACGACGTTACCAATCTTTCTCTCGCTTCCGAGGGCAAGCTCGACTCCGCTCCCGCAGGCACTACCTCTTGTAAGTTCTGGGGTCTCGGCGCAGACGGTACTGTCGGAGCAAACAAGAACTCCATTAAGATCATCGGCGACCATACGGATCTGTATGCTCAGGCATATTTCTCCTACGACTCAAAGAAGTCGGGCGGCGTAACTGTTTCTCACCTGAGATTCGGCAAGACGCCTATCAAGTCCACATATCTTATCAATCAGGCGGACTTTGTTGCCTGTCATAACGAGTCATATATCTCAAAGTACAATATGGTTCAGGACATCAAGCCGGGCGGAACATTCCTGCTCAACTGCCAGTGGAGCGAAAAGGAGCTTGACAAGCATCTTCCCGGACAGGTCAAGAGATATATCGCTGAGAACGACATTAAGTTCTATATCATCAACGGCGTTAAGATCGGTAAGGAAATAGGTCTCGGAAACAGGATCAACACTGTTCTCCAGTCTGCATTCTTTAAGCTTGCGAATATTATTCCTATTGACGACGCTATCAAGTATATGAAGGACGCGGCTACCGCTTCCTACTCAAAGAAGGGCGACGCTATCGTTAAGATGAACCACGACGCTATCGACGCAGGCTGCCAGCAGGTTGTCGAGGTCAAGGTGCCCGCTAAGTGGAAGAACGCCAAGGATACCGCTATGGGTATGCCTGCGGCTAAGTGCGCAAACAAGACCCTTCAGGATTTCGTAAACAACATTCAGATCCCCTGCAACGCTCAGGAAGGCGACAAGTTGCCTGTTTCCACGTTCACGCATATGGCGGACGGCGTATTCCCGCAGGGCTCGGCTGCATTCGAGAAGAGAGGAATTGCGGTTGACGTTCCGTCCTGGATAAGCTCAAACTGCATTCAGTGTAATTTCTGTTCGTATGTATGTCCTCACGCGGTAATCAGACCTTGCGTAATGACAGACGAAGAGCTCAAGAAAGCTCCTAAGCTTGCGCAGGAAAAGGCTGTACCTATGACGGGTATGCCCGGATACAACTTTGTTGTTACGCTTTCGGCTCTGGACTGCACAGGCTGCGGCTCGTGCGTAAACGTATGTCCCGGAAAGAAGGGCGAAAAGGCTCTCAACCTTATGCCTCTGGAAACTCAGCTGGCAGAGCAGGAGGTATTCAATTACGGACGTACGCTTCCTGAAAAGCCTGAGATACTTGAAAAGTTCAAGGAGACCACAGTCAAGGGCTCGCAGTTCAAGCAGCCTCTGCTTGAATTCTCGGGAGCTTGCGCAGGCTGCGGAGAAACTCCTTACGCTAAGCTTATCACACAGCTCTTCGGCGACAGAATGTATATCGCTAACGCAACAGGCTGTTCGTCTATCTGGGGCGGTTCCGCTCCTTCAACTCCTTACACTGTAAATAAGGAGGGCAAGGGTCCCGCTTGGGCTAACTCGCTGTTTGAGGATAACGCTGAGTACGGCTACGGTATGTTCCTTGCACAGTCAACAATCAGAAACAGAACTATCGCTAAGGTTCTGGAGCTTAACAAGACCACAAGAGCGGCTGCCGTTAAGACGGCCACCGAGGAATATCTGTCCACAGTAGACGACGGTGCGGCTAACAAGGCTGCTGCGGCAAAGCTTATCGCAGTACTGAAAAAGACAAAGAACAAGCTTGCCGAGGAAATTCTCAAGGACGCTGATTACCTTGCTAAGAAGTCAATGTGGATATTCGGCGGCGACGGCTGGGCTTACGACATCGGTTTCTCGGGCGTTGACCACGTTATCGCATCGGGCGAGGACGTTAACATCTTCGTATTCGACACAGAGGTTTACTCCAATACAGGAGGACAGTCCTCTAAGTCTACTCCTACAGGAGCTATCGCGCAGTTCGCGGCGGCAGGCAAGGAAACTAAGAAGAAGGACCTTGCAGGTATCGCTATGAGCTACGGTTACGTATATGTTGCGCACGTTGCAATGGGCGCGGATATGAACCAGTGCATCAAGGCAATTCAGGAGGCTGAGTCTTATCACGGTCCGTCGATAATCATTGGTTATGCTCCTTGTATCAACCACGGTATCAAGGGCGGTATGAAGATAGCTCAGACTGAGGAAAAGAAGGCTGTTCAGGCAGGCTACTGGCATCTGTACAGATTTGACCCGCGTCTCAAGGAGCAGGGCAAGAACCCGTTCATTATGGACAGCAAGGCTCCTACGGCAGATTATAAGGAATTCATTATGGGCGAGGTACGTTACAACGCACTTGCAAGACAGAACCCCGAGAGAGCAGAAAAGCTGTTCGACAGAGCTGTCAAGAACGCTCAGGAAAGATACGATTATCTGCTGAGATACGCAAAGCTTTACAATAACGAGGATAAGTAATCATTTCGAGTTCAGAATAAGCTTTCTCAATAAAGCGAGCCGCCGCACGATTTTGTGCGGCGGCTTTGCTGTTATAGACAAAATAAAGATCCGCGTTCCGATTAGTCTCAAACGCGGATCTTTATTTATTGTATTCTTCTAAAAAGTCTAATCTTTCCAAAAGTCTGCCTTTGTTTCTTTCCGTCAAATCCCGATATCCCTTTATCAGCTTGGTCTCGTCCTCTTTCAGACCCGATTTGGTAAGTCCCATTTTTTCGTTGGTTAACCCTGCGATATAGTCCAGAGAAACTTTATAGAGTTTTGCAAGCTTTATCGCAACGTCCAAGGGGATTTCGCTGTCGCCGCACTCGTAACGTCTGTACTGGGTGGTATGAACGAAAAGATACTCCGCAACCTGCTTCTGGGTAAGGTCTGCGTCCTCACGCAAATCTCTCAGCCTTTGGTACTTATGCATAAAATCACCTCCGTTATTTTGTAAAAAATATTATAGTAAAAAAACACAAATTTGTGTTGCAATTAGCAAAATTGTGTGCTATAATGGTATAAGTAAAACACAGTATTGTGTTTTTAGTGTAACCTTTTTTTGTGGAAAAGAAAAGGGTTTTATAGAATTTTGATTGGAGGAATATATATGAAAAGAATTGTTGCGGGACTTTTGGCGGTTGCGATCGTGTTCGGGTCGGGGACGGTTTTGCCTGTAGTTGAATTGACTGACGGCGGAGTTATTTCGGTTAGTGCTATTGGAACATATGAAGAAATATATGATTCAGGCGATTTTAGCTTTGGCATTACAGAAAATGGGAAAGCAGTTCTTCTACATTATAAAGGAACTGGTTCTGTTGTTAATGTTCCAGCAACATTTTATAGCAAAGATGTTATAGGAATAGATGAAAATGCCTTTTCACAGAATTTGAATATAGTAGAAGTTAATCTTCCTAACACAATAAACTTTATTTATGATTTTGCTTTTTCAGGTTGTGAAAATTTAAAAAAAGTCAATATACCAATTTACATTCAGAATATAGGACAAGGTGCTTTTAGTGATACAGCTATTGTAAAAAATCAAAAAAGTGATGTAAAATATGTTGGGAATTGGGTTGTAGACTACAGCGGAAATTTATCTAGTATATCAATTAATAATGGAACAGTTGGCATTGCTGCCGGTGCATTTATTGATGCAAATTTTAACAGTATTTCAATTCCAAATTCAATAAAATATATTTGTTCGTCTGCATTTTCTTCTTGCTCAAACTTGGAAAGCATAGATATACCTAATAGTGTTATTGATATTGAAAGTTTCACATTTGAAGATTGTACAAGCCTTACCGATGTTACTATGGGAAACAATGTTAAAAGTATTGACGGCTATGCATTTAGTGGTTGTTCAAATCTAAAGAACATAAACCTGCCTGACAGCATTACGAGTATGGGATATCACGTTTTTTCGGATTGTGCAAATTTGAAAAGTATCCATATTCCTAATTCGCTTACTGAGTTAGATGATGTGTTCTCACATTGCACAGGTTTAACAAGTATTGAAATACCAAGTTCAATTAAAGATGTTAGTGATTTTAATTGGTGTGAAAATTTGAGAGAAATAACAGTAACGGATTCAACAGATTTTTCTTTCTGCTTTTCTGGATGTAAAATAAAGAAATTAATAATCGCTAATGGCTCAAAATCTATAACAAGTAGAATGACAAATGTTGTGTATCAAGGAACACGCACTTTACAAGATACGGTAGAAGAAGTAAT
>JAUNOG010000092.1 GCA_030531185.1 Ruminococcus sp. | reverse complement strand
TTATTACCGGAACGGCTAGGTAGATAGCAGGAGGTTAATCCTAAGTGGGTCTGATACGCTCAGACGGGCGGCATTTTCTATTACTTTTGAGACAGTCTTCGGGAAAATGCTAACTTAGACTGTTGGTCTCAGCTTACGGAATTGCACCGCAGAAACTGTTAGCTGAGGTACCGCCATGTTGCGCTTGTTATATCAGAGGCTTGGCGGGCGCGCGCTTTTTAATGTGCCGGTAAACGGCTGTGTTATCTTAGGCAGGAGTTGCACCTACATAGCATTAAGCTAGCCTGCTGTTTTACTGGTTAAACTACTAAGATATACGGAGCTTTCGCCCCGCAATGAAAAAACAAATTACAGTATTTTTGCCTTATCGGCTAATTATATTGTATCACATTATCAGCATTACTGCAAGTGGTTTTGAGTGGTTTACGGTGGTTTCGAGTAGGATATTTTAAGCTGTTCACAAGCCAATTTATACAAGTTCCTTACTTGCTTGTAATCCCTGAAAACGACCTTAGCCGCAATATGCTTTAGAGTAAGTCTGATAAACGGCTTTTCTCTTTTACTTTCATCGTCAAGCTTGCCGTCGCATACGCCTATCAGATGCTGCTTGACGATTTCCCGCTTGTCAATGCTGTCTTTGTCCTCGCCTGTGATAGTCGAATTGATCTCCTCCTGTACCTCTTTGACAAGCTCTGTGCGTTCTTGTATGAGACTTTCGATCTTGTTTCCGTATTCTACAAAGGAGAGGATAGAACTCTCTGTACCGTTATTCTGCGAGCCGTGAGAGCTGTCGTTTTTGTCATAGCATATCGCCCCCACAGACAGCAGTCTGTCTCTGTCGCACCTCAGTTCCGAAATGAGTTTGGGTATGTTATGTATTCTTTCGATTTTTTCCGATATTGTCATTTACAACCTCCGATCCTGCCGCTTTATTTCAGCCCGCACAACAGCCTTTCCAGACTGCGGCAGACTTCGCAGCCGTTATTCTTTATCTCATACTGCTTGTGCCGGAATACGTTGACGATCTTCTGATAAGTCCTCCACATATCGAGACTGTACGCCGCGTCTGTGTAAGCTTTGTAAAGCTCCTGCTTTTCCTTTCTTGCCTGTTCATAGGTAAGCTTTCCGATCTTGTAATCTCTGTACACAAAACAAAGCGACTTATACAAAAGCTGTTCGGGCTGTGTGAGACCGTCCGGGAGCGGCATAAGCTTTGCCGCCGTTTTGTTCAGCTCGTCTGCTCTGCGTATGACCTCGTTCTTACATAGCATTGCATTCGCTCCTTAAATAACTCATTATCAGTTCCGACGCCTGTGACCAGCCATAGCATACCGCAGAAAAGTAGTCCTGCCCGTTAAGCTCGTTTCTCCACCACAGCTGGCTTTCGGTAGGCTTTCCGTTTTCTGCTTTAAGCTCTATAAATAAGCCGTGATATTTTCCTCAGGGAACGGGCAGAAACAGATCGGGTACGCCTGCCTTTACGCCCATAAGCTTTAACCTCCTGCACTCTCTCGGGCCGCATTTGCGTTCGTTCGGTATGTGAAAAAGCAGTTTAAGTTCGGGGAACTCCCTGCGTATGCACGCCTGTCCCGACCACTTGATAAGGGTCTGCTGTTCTTTATCCTCATTTCTTGGCATTGATTTTCGCCTCCCGCATTCTAAGCTCATATCTCAGCTTTTCAGCCTCAGCAAGGATTTCTTCGTCTGAACGCTCGGTGTTTTTGTAAGCCCTGCTGCATTCGGCGACGATCGCCAATATCTCTTCGTCCGGAGCGTTACGGATAAACTCTTCAAATTTCTGATATTTTTCAGGCGGAAGTATATACTTCATTGCCGTAAGCATTTGCCTTCTGTATGTATCGATCATAATTAACCTCCGAATATTCTGTTAAGTATCTGACTTGCCTCAAGCTTGGTGAGACTGTCAATATCTATCTCTGAATTTTTAAGATATTTCTTTCCCTTGCGCTTAATGGTATTCTTCTGACTTTCCGTTGCGGGAGCCTTTCCCCACTTCTTGCAAAGGGTAAGATCCCACAGCATTTTACTGTCCGCCTCGCGTTCGCACAGGAGCGCGTACGCCTCGTCGAACGCCGTCTGCATATCCATTTTCCTGCCGCAGAAAACGGTCGTTCCCAGACTGTCGGGAGGCGCTATCGTTAACGTTTTTCCTCTGCCGAAGCTGCATTTCATTGTACCGTCGGGCATTTTGAACCAGTTGACGTCGTGGGTGCTGTATTTCTGCTCCTGCGCCCACAGATCGACGATATGTATATTCTTTATCCAGCTTTCGGGACTGTCCGACAGCGCAAGAGCTTTTTGAGGAAGCTCAAACAGCATTCCCTCCATTTTGTTCTGAGACCTCTCAGGCAGTTCGGAAATATCTATACCCAGCAGGCTCGGAGCGGTACACAGACTTGCCTTGCCCGTAACTCCTACGCAGTCTATGAGCGTAAGCTTGTCCTTGTCGGGGTGGAGCCTTAAACCTCTGCCGACCATTTGAGTGTAAAGACTGTCCGACTGCGTTGGTCTTGCTATTATCACCGTTTCCACAAGGGGAATGTCCGTACCCTCCGTGAACACCATACAATTCACAAGACAGGGTATCTCGCGGTTTGTAAATCTGCGGATAATATCTGCCCTGTCCTTAGTCTTGCCTGTGACGACCTCCGCGCCCTCTATGCGGCTTGCTATCTCCATACATTGCTCAACGGATACCGCAAAGATAAGCGTTGCTCCCTTAGCGTGTTCTCTGTACGCCTGAGCGACGGCGTCCGCTGTGCCGTCCATAGCCTTTTCAAGTTCCCCCGGGGCGTAATCTCCCATTCGCGTACGGACTGCCGATAAGTCATACCCTATATCTATCCGCTTGCAGAGAATATCGCAGAGATAACCGTTCTGTATTCCCCATTTAAGGTCTCTGCGGAAGATTATATCGTCGAATATGTCGCTAAGCCTGCATTTGTCCGCCCTGTTGGGAGTAGCCGTAAACCCTAAAAGCATACGTGGCTTGAAGTATTCCAGAATTTTACGGTAGCCTGCCGCAGCGGCGTGATGAGCCTCGTCTACGATGATAATGTCAAAATCGTCGGGAAAAAAGCGGTCAAGCCTGTGCACCATAGTCTGAACGCTTGCGGAAACTACCTCCTCCGTTCCGTCGGTACTGTGACCCGCCATTTCAACCCCTTTGGAGCAGCCGAAATATTTAAGCGGCTGATTGACGAGCTCCTCTCTGTGCGACAGAATGAGCATACGTCCCTTGCGGGGGATATTGGCAAAGGTGACGGTCTTTCCAAGTCCCGTAGCCATTTGCACAAGATGTCTGCCCCTGCCGCATTCTTCTATCTTGTCTATGCACTCCTGCTGGTAGTCACGCAGTATTATTTGTGAATTCATTTTTATTTCATACCTCCTTTTGTGGGACGTGCGGTACATCGTGGGACGGTTGTCCCACTTAAAAAATAAGCGTATTTACGTGCTTTTTGATATGCTGTGGGACTGTGGGACATTTTCGCGCATTTTCCTTATAGAGAAAATCAATATATAGTCCTCACAGTGCCGTATCCTTACAGCAGTGGATTTATATATGCTCGTTCTGAAACGTGTATATATGGGGGAATTTTGTCCCACAGTCCCACAATTAGTTAAAAGCGCGTATTTACGCCGTTTCTGTGTGGGACGGCTGTCCCATACCCGCATATTTTATGTCCCTCATTATGTTTACAGCGGTTCAAAACCTGTCATATCCGCTGAGCTTAATTCTTCGGGCGTGTAATATTCAGGCTCGCTTTCGGGAAGTCTTAAAACAACGCACTCAACGTTTACGCCGTTTATACGCTTGCCTCTGGTGTTGTTACGTCCGCGCGTGAGTATCTTCCCGTTGGTTTTCAGCCAAGACAGCAAAGCCCTTTGACTAAAGCCCTGTTTTTCGGTTATCTCGTCAAATTTGGAACGGATAATGTATGCGTAATTATCCTGCATTACTCCGTAAATTTCGCCGTTGTTTTCCTCGCCCGAGACAAACCGCTTGCTGTTGGCGGCTACCCAGTCGCAGACGTACTGATATCCACGTTCGCCTGCGGAAACTGATTTTTTTGTCTGTAAAAAAGCGGACATTTCCTCCGTTGTCGTGATGAGCCCCGATCTGAATATCGCCGCGTCTGCGAAGAAATCCGCAGTAAGTATCATTGCCGCAGCCATAGCCTGCTTTTCGGTGGTATCCGATTGACAAAGCTTGTGAAAATACTCGTCGTAGACCTCCCGAACCTGTTCCATTATGCCGTCAAGCATAATTTTATGTACGAAATCCCGTCCCGCAAAACCGTAGTTCTGCTTGATAACGGAGGATACCTGCATACCGTTTTTTATGACTGCGTTATTAGCTCCGCACTCAATGTCTATTACTCTGTTTACCGCTCCTGCGCCCGCAGAACCGCTTACAATAGGGCTTTCCCCTGTGGTAAGTATCGTATTTCTCCAAGTGGGAGTACGCTCTATACCGCCCGTTTTCGTGCCTCTGGTGCGTCCTGCGCCCTGAGCCAGCTGGTATACGTCGAAACGGCTTTTGCCGTGACTGTCCTTAGACAGCTGGAGTTCGTCGATGAGAAACGGCAGATTGTTGAGAAATGCGGCTGTCTTTTCATAACCTACCACCGTGCTGTTAAAGGTCTGTATGTACTCGCCCATTTCGGGATTTCCCCACACGCTCGCCGCAAGCATTAAAGCGACGGTCTTGCCCGTACCGCTGTCTACGCCCCACAGATGAACAAAAAACGGAAGTCCGCCCAGAGGCTGTACCAATACGCTTGCAAAAGCCGCCGCAAGGAAAATTCTTGCCGTAAGGCTTTCACTCCTGCATTTATTGGCTGTATCCCGCCACTTCTTGTAATCTCCTTTGGCTCTGATAGCGCTGAAAATATGGGAATAATTCTGTTCTCCGTCAAAGGTGAGCCCCTCCACATAGGGAGAAAAGCCCTCGTTTCCGATATATCCCAGTCTGCCGACAGATTTTTTCAGCGGCAGGACGTTTCGGTTCAGGCTTTCTATCTCCTGAAAATACGAAACAAGCTCCTTAGCCGTTTCGCTGGACACGTCCACGCCGCATTTTACAAGCTGAGGGATATTCCTGCTGTTGTAGAGTATTTCCTTTGACACGATCTTTTCCTGCCATTCGTTTCTGGCACGGTAGGCTATGTTAAGCTTTTCCTCTCCGGTATCGATATTTTGCAGTATCTCAAAGGGAATTATCGGGTGGTGACAGATCACGTGATAGCTTCCGAAACTGTCTATGGTGTATACTCCGCCGTCGTCGACGCAGTATTTTCCCGCTTCGAGCTGCATATACGGTCCCGTAAAGGCGGTGGGATTGTTGATGATAATTCCGCAGCCCCTCTGCATTTCTCTCATTTTCACGTAGTTTTTGTACAGTCCCTTGAATGCCTTTACGCCGACTGCCGATGCTTGACGGGACATCTGCTCTATTTTCAGATTGTGCATAAAGGGGTCGTCCTTGTAGGCGTATATTTCCTCGTAGGGCTTTTCGGTGGCAAGAAAGTCGTTCTGTGTGTATTCTGTCACAAGCTCCGCCTCGACTGATTTGGTTTCTTCGTCCGTCAATTTATCACTTCCTTTCACTTACAGCCTTTTTCGGGAGTTTTGTTGCACAAAAACGTGCAACAATTATGAAAATATGTCCGAAACAAAATATTTATCATATGTTTGCACAAATACCGCCTGCGGATTTTGTGCGGTTTCACATTGGCGGTATCTGCGCAGAGATCATTTAAGTATCTGCTTGACATTTTTCGGAATCTGTGATATTATTAGATTGTGATAGATTGTCGGTATCATTATACGGTACCTCTGAG
>JAUNOG010000029.1:6612-26389 GCA_030531185.1 Ruminococcus sp. | reverse complement strand
CCTATTATATCGAGCATAATAACTTTTTAAAAGTATCATTTTCTGTAATAGTTATCTCGACCATTGTAGGAACAGTATGCTGGTTTCTCTTTTTTCGGGGACTGTTTTTTCTGGCAATTCCTCTGTATTTCTGCGTTACAATGTGGGGAATACACCTATGTTATGCTTTGTCTGAGGAAAGACGGGAAAAATGCGGCGATGAACACATTTACGGTTATCCCACAGTAAAATTAATGCTTTTTATTGTTATGTTACTCGGAACAGCATACTTATCAGCGGTCGTTATGATCGGAGTAAATCTGCTGTTCGGCGGGGATTTTCCGTAAATTTGAATGTATGGAGTGATCTTGAATGAAAAACAAAAAGTTATTCCACATTATTTTATATTTATTCTCATCATTCGCCGGAGGATTATGTTTTCTGCTTATGATAACGATGATATTCTGCTGGACCCCCGGAGACAAAATGGGATTAGGAGTATCGGAAACAACGTCTGTTGTCTGTAAAATAATCTTTTGTCTTGCTCTGATAATACCCGTTGTTATTCTGTCCGTTTTCAGATTTAAAGGGTGCATAAGCCGAAAGCAATTTTGGAAATTCGTTTTTTACCCTTTAGCAGGCTCGATCGCGGGAGCTCTTTTATTGCTTATTATACAGCTAGGAACTTATATATTGTAATACGAATTACGAAAAAAAATACGGCGCACCTTTTTCTAATATCTAACCCCTAACTTCTTACCTCTAATTGTTTTTCGTGAATACAAATAAAAAATCCTTGACAAAAATATTTTAAAATGTTATTATGAATATATGAACTTACTTTCAAGGGGAGATACGGAATGTTAAAACAGATTTATCCTGTCATAGGCGACGAAAAAGATCTGCCGTTTTATGAGGTGGGTATCGGCGTGGAATGCTGGCAGTACCCTGTCAAGCGTCCAGACGGATATGAGTACCCGCAGATCTTTATTTCCCGTATCGGCGAGGGCGAGATCACCATTGACGGTACTACAGTGAAACTTCCCGAGGGGTGCGTTTTTTATATTCCGCCTCACTGTCCCCATTCATATCACGCTGTTACAGACTCTTGGTATCTCAACTGGGTTTGTCTCGGCGGCGCGGAGGTCATTCCGTTGCTTGAAAAGTGGAATTTGAACAAGTTCCACGCATTTCCCGGCTGTGACAGCGAGAGAATGCACAGGATCATGAACCGTACCTATTATACGATTAAGAGCGACAAGCTGTACGGCAATCATTATGCCTCTGCTCAGCTTTACGACCTCTTGATAGAGTACAGAAAAATTGCGGATAACAGACTTTCCTCGTTCTATACGGCACATTCCGTTGCGTTGGCGGACGTTCTTCAGTTTATCGAGGAGCATTACTCAAATCAGATAAAACTGAACGATCTGGCTAAGGTTGCCGGAGTTACCGAACAGCATTTGTGCAGGCTTTTCAAGAAGAATTTCCAGCTCAGACCTATGGAATATCTTGCTCAGGTGAGAATTGCGCACGCAAAGGATCTGCTTGTGTATTCGGACAAGTCCATCGGGGAGATATGCGAGGAAACGGGCTTTCAGGACAGCTCGTATTTCTCCGTGGTATTCAAGAAATATGAGAATGTTACTCCGGGCGAGTACAGAAAAATCAAAGTATAATTTTATTTGCGGGACGAGTTAATTCGTCCCGCTGTTCGTATAATTATTCAGGAGGAAAATTATTGTATGAAATTTGCCCACATTTCGGATCTGCACATCGGTAAGCGTCTGTGCGGATTTTCATTAATAGAGGATCAGCGGCATATCCTGTCCCAAATCACGGATATCATTGAAAAACAAAATCCCGACGGCGTTATTATTGCGGGGGACGTTTACGATAAAAGCAATCCCTCGGCGGAGGCTGTTACGGTATTTGACGAATTTCTCACAGATTTAAGCGGACTGAAAATTCCCGTTTACATAATCAGCGGAAATCACGACAGCGCGGAGCGTCTTGCTTTCGGGGGAAAAATAATGCAGTCCTCGGAGATCTACATCTCTCCCGTTTACGACGGCGGGATAAAAAAAGTCGTTAAAACGGACGAATACGGCGATGTGAATATTTATCTCTGTCCTTTCGTCAAGCCCGCAAACGTCAAGACGTTTTATCCCGACGATAATACCGACAGCTACACCGAGGCTCTTAAAACGGCGCTTTCGCACTGCGATATCGACGATAAAGCAAGGAATATACTTGTATGTCATCAGTTTATCACAGGCGCGCAGACCTGCGACTCCGAAGAAATCAACGTGGGTACGCTCGACAACATCGACGCAGGTATTTTCGACAGCTTTGACTATGTTGCGCTCGGACACATTCACGGGGCGCAGAAGGTCCTGCGGGAAAGTATCCGTTACTGCGGCACTCCCCTGAAATATTCTTTTTCGGAGTGCAGACATAAAAAGTCCGTTACAATGGTCGATATACGAGAAAAAAACTGCGTTTATATTGAAACCGTTCCGCTGGAGCCTTTGAGAGACCTGCGGGAAATCAAAGGGACTTACGAGGAGCTTATGTCCCTTGAAAGCTATGCGGGAACAAATACCGCCGACTATCTCCACGTTACCCTCACCGACGAAGAGGACGTGCCCAACGCCCTTGAAAAAATGCGGAGCGTATACAAAAATATTATGCAGTTCGATTACGATAACAAGCGCACCAGAGAGACTATGACTGTAACAGCGGAGGAAAAAAACGATGAAAAAAGTCCTCTGGAGCTTTTGGAGCAGCTTTATTTTACGCAGAACAATTCCGAGCTGTCGGAGGTTCAGAGGGATTATGTTACCGAGCTGATAGAAAGAATATGGGGTGAGAGCATATGAAACCGCTGAAAATCATTATGTGCGCGTTCGGTCCTTATGCGGACAGAACGGAAATAGATATGACTAAGCTTGGCAGTCACGGACTGTATCTTGTTACAGGCGATACGGGCGCGGGAAAAACCACGGTTTTCGACGCGGTGTGCTATGCGCTTTTTAATACGGCAAGCGGAGACGTCCGAGGCGATAACGCAAGGCTTTTCCGCAGTAAATATGCCCAGCCCGACACATTGACCTATGTGGAAATGACCTTTGAATATTACGGTAAAAAGTACACAGTTTACAGAGAACCGCCGCAGATGAGACCCAGCAAAAATTCCAGAGGTTCGGGATTTACCGCGCACAAATGCGAGCACAGACTTACGTCGGAGGACGGTGCGGTACTTGCGCATAAGGAAAACGATGTAAACGAAAAAATACGCGAAATAATCGGTCTCACGTTTGATCAGTACCGAAATATCGCTATGATCGCGCAGGGAGACTTCCAGCGTCTGCTTCTTGCTAAAACGGACGAGCGATCGAAAATACTTCGAACGATTTTCAGAACGGAAAAATACCTTGAATTGCAGAATACCATTGCTAAGGACTTTTTACAGCTGGAAAATCAGTTTGACTATTCAAATAGGCAGGTTCAGAATATTCTTTCGGCTTTTCTTCTGGACGACAGCAATCCCGAAAGCTTGCAGATTTCAGCCGCTGCGGAGATAAAGGGCGTAGTCAATCACGAAACGCTGTTTAAGCTTTGCGAAAACGCCTGTGCTTACGAAAAGGAAAGATCGGCTAAATCCGATGAGGATTTCAAGACCGCCGACAAGCATTACAATGAAGTTTCTGCGGAACACAAAAACTGCGGCGAGCTTTTCAAGCTTTTTGAGGAACGTGAAAGCTGTGAAAAAACTCTGCTGTCTCTGAATTCGCAGTTGGATAAGGCTAAAGCCGATTTGAACGAGCAGAAAAAGCTAATTCCTCAGCGTGAAAAGCTCGGCGAGCAAATCGTAAGCGAGCGTGATAAATTGAAGGATTACGACGAATTTGCCGAAATCAAGGGTTCTGCCGACGAGCTGAAAAAACAGTCCGCAGATTTTTCAGCGAAGGCAAGCTGTCTGCGTGATAAAGCAAAGTCCGCCGAAGAAGAAATGAACAGACTTAAAGAGTTCTGCGAGGGTCTTAAAAATATTGAAGCGGACGAAGTTAAATGTCGTTCGCAGATAGACGAGGCAAACAGAGTTCTGGCTGAGATAAAAGCATTGGGAGACGAGCTCAGAGCAGTCCACGACGCAAGGGAAAGCTTTGAAAGCCTGCTCAGGGATTTCCGCACAAAACAGCAGGAGTATAACAGATTGGACAGCGAAAGAAGTAGGCTTGAAAATGCCTTTTTCAGCGGTCAAGCGGGACTTCTTGCAAGGGAGCTTAAAGAAAATGCTCCCTGCCCCGTTTGCGGCTCTCTTTCTCACCCCTCCCCTGCTGAATTTTCAGACAATATTCCCGACAGGGATACCGTTGACAAGGCAAAGGAGCGGGCTGAAAACGCAAGAGCGGAAACGGAAAAAGCAAGCAGGATTTCTGCGGCGGAAAAGTCGAAATACGAAAGCCTTAAAGCGGCGGCTGAAAAAAAATCCGCAGAATATTTAAACTGCTCCGACGCTGAAACGGCTCTGAAACAAGCAAGAAAAGCATATACGCAAAAGCACGGGGAAATAGCCGCACTCAGAGAGTGGCAGGAAGAAATATCAAAACGGCAGAAGTTAAAAGCCGAGGCAGAAATGAAGATACCAAAGCTTGCGGAGACGGCGGACAGTCTGAAATCTCAGGCGGAGGCACTTGAAAGACAGTCTGCGGAGGCTGATGTAAAATCCTCAGAAAAATCTGCTCAGGCAGAAAAAATAAAAAGCTCCCTTGCGTATGACAGCAAGGAGCTTGCAGCGAAAAATATAAATGAACTGGAAAAGCGCAGAAACGCTTTGGAGGAAGCCTTCAATAAAGCGGACGGTCTGGTTCGTGACCTTGAAAACAAGCTCAGCGGAGAAAACGGCAGGCTTGACAGTCTGAAAAAGCAGACCTCCGATAAGCAAAAGCCCGATCCGAAGATTATAGATCAAAAGCTTAAAACCGCACAGCAAAAACGCTCCGCTGCGCTTGAGATCAGAGACGGACTTAATGCCGCGAACGCAGAAAATTACAATCAGCTTGCCAAGCTGAAAAGCGAACTGGAAAACAACCGACAGCTTGAAATCAAGCACAAATGGCTGGACAGTCTGAACCGCACCGTCACAGGCAGTCTTGTCAAAAAACAGAAGATCACGCTGGACACCTATGTGCAGATGTCGCTTTTCGACCGAATTCTTCGGCGCGCTAACGTTCGGCTGATGACAATGACGAACGGTCAATATGAGCTTATTCGCAGCGACGAGGGCAGCGGTAATTCCAAAACGGGACTTGATCTGAACGTACACGACCATTTTGCGGGAGGCGAACGCAGCGTCCGCTCTCTCTCGGGCGGCGAAAGCTTTATGGCTTCGCTTTCCCTTGCGCTGGGACTGTCGGACGAAATTCAGCAGACTGCGGGGGGAATAAGACTTGAGTCAATGTTCGTTGACGAGGGCTTCGGCACTCTTGACGACGAAAGTCTTAATCAGGCGGTGAAAACTCTGAGTTCTCTTGCAGAGGACAACCGATTGGTAGGTATTATCACACACATTCCCGAGCTTAAAGAAAAGCTGGATAAACAAATTATCGTCCATAAAGACAAGTCATCAGGAAGTACGGTGGAGATCGTCATCTGAAAAACAGTCGGACGGTAAGAGCCGCAAATATAAATCCCGTAATATCAGCCGCGGCAGCCGCAATAAACACACGGCTGTCCGGCTTTTTTTTCAATGCGGCAAAGTATACTGTTATAGTGTAAAACGTCGTTTCGGTGGACCCCATAAGCACGCTGGCAACACGTCCGCCGTAGCTGTCCGGAGACACGCTTGTAAGGATCGTCTCCAGTGTGGCAAGAGCGCCGCTGCCCGATATCGGACGTATGACCGCAAGAGAAATGCATTCGTCGGGAAATCCGAGAAAGCTTGTGACGGGAGACAGAAGATCCGCTATTACGTCCGCCGCTCCCGACGCTCCGAACATTCCCACAGCGGTCATAAGCAGAATAAGCATAGGTAAAATCTCTGCAGCTGTTATAAGGTTTTCCTTTGCGCCTGCGGCAAATTCTTCGGCAATGTTCACTCGTTTCACTGCGCCCCAAAGTAATATCGCCGTAATGATAACAGGTATCAGTATATCACCTGCGCGCATATTTTTTCACCTCCGGAAGATACAATGCGTGCGCTGTTATACAAGCCACAGCGGCTGATACGAACGATGTAACGAGAATGGGCAATGTAATATCAAAAGGAGACGCCGCGCCGTGCGCCATACGAATAGCGCCGATAGTGGTAGGGATAAGCTGTATCGAGGCAGTATTCAGCACAACAAGCATAGCCGTATGTCGGCGCGTGTGACCGTTATGTTCTCTGTTGAGTTCCTTTACGGCTTTTATTCCTAAGGGAGTGGCGGCGTTGCCCAGTCCGAACAGATTGGCAATGATATTCATATTGACCGCGTTTTCGGCGGCAGGATTTTTTTCAATTCCCCTAAACAGAAATCTTGTAAGCGGCGACAGAAGTTTTGCGCATAAGGCGGTAATACCGCTTTTTTCCGCAACTCTCATTACTCCTCCCCACAGCGCCATTGAACCCGCAAGGGTGATGATAAGTTCGATAGCCGATGTGCAGGAGCTAAGCGCCGCCGCAGAAACCTTGTCCAGATTTCCTTCAGCCGCTCCGAACATAATTGAGAGTATCATAAGTGTGACGATAAGTTTTCCGATCATATTATCTCTCCGACAATGCATAATGTGTTAAATATATGTGTATATGATAAAAATTTACTGCCAAATTATGCGAAAATTTGGCAGGACTACTTGACAAGTTACGACATAATTGGTATAATAGTAACATCATAAGGTTTATAGTGGCGGGACTGTGCAGCAGTCCGAAAAACTAAAAAGGGGATTGATTTTATGAAATCTACTGGTATTGTAAGAAAAGTTGATGAATTGGGAAGAATCGTTCTTCCGATCGAGCTCAGAAGAACTTACGATCTGGCTGTTAAGGACGCTATCGAAATCTACACAGAGGACGATAAGATCATTCTTAAGAAGTTCCAGAGAGCGTGTATTTTCTGCGGCAGCGGCGACGACCTTATTGAATATAAGGGAAAGACCGTTTGCGCTAACTGCGCGGCAGAGCTCAAATCCGACAAGTAACTTTAAGTACATAGTGCTTGGGCAAGATAGGCTTGGCTTATCTTGCTTTCTTTTTTTATTGTATGACAGCAAGTACAAAATTAGAATAAATAAAAAGACTGCCGCAAAGCAGTCTTTTTTATATGAACATATTACCGAATTCTTCCTCGCTTCCATTAAAGAGCGTCATTTCAAGATATCCGCCGCTTTCGTAATAATTAAACCTCACACGGCTGCTGTATCCCCAGAAATCCCAGCGGACATTTTCGTCCGGCTTTGAATATTCGCTTACATACCAGACAGAACAATCGTCAAATTCCTCTCTCGATACAACGTTTTCGTAAATATCCTTTCCGCACTTGATAACAGGCTTTCTGCCGCAGTATCGCTCTATCGCGTTTACATAATCCGACAGCTTTTCGCTCAGATCGTCGTAATCAACGGGAACGATCTTGTAAAATCCCGTTCTGTCTACCTCTACGGCGGGAACAAGAAGTCCGCTTAAATCTCCCGCTGTATCGGCAAAATGCTCCGCTTGGTCTGTACCGTCCATAGTGAGGTCAAAAACGTGAAGATAACCGACGGGCAGTTCCGTATCTGCCGCGCCTTTTTTATTCTGTTCGAAGTTCTTATCCTCATAAGCGGTACTTTTTGTCGCTCTTATATAGGACATCTGAATGTTCTGCTCCGCAAAACCGTTCCAGTTTACCTTTCCCTCGCTCTCGCTTATGACAGGTCCTCGGACGGGATAATCACGTTTTCTGGGTTCATTGAACCATAGCTGTCCGGTAAAAAGCAGCAGACCCACATTTACAGCCAACACCAGAACGCATACCATAACAACGGAAATAATCAGCTTTCTCCAACGCCTGCGCTTTGGTTTTTCCTCATATATATCATAATTGGTGAAATTCTCTGCGCTTTCGCCGTCAAATTCGTTCTCTATGCGCTGTCTGGCTTCTTTTGTCAATTTAAAATTCTTAGCCTTTGTACTGAGCTTTTCCTTATTTCTGCGATGAAACAGCATTGGCATTTTCCTCGGTCATATCTTGGGGAACGCCGCGTTCTGTTAGGCATTTCCCTCGGAATTATCTATAAACTTATCAAAGGTGTATTCGTCAAGCTTTTCTCTCACGACCTTTGTTATTTCACAGAATGCTTTCTGATAACTGCATTTTCCGGACATATCCCTGTTGCATACTCCGTCGGGAGCAAGACATCTGGAAAAGCAATATGTACCCTCGATAGCCTCGATCACCATTTTTAAAGTAATATCCTTGGGACTGATATTTATCTCATATCCGCCCTGCGTGCCCTTATAGGATCTGACTATCCCTTCCGCAACAAGCTTACGCAGTATTTTCAGCGCAAACCTAAGCGTAACGCCGGCTCTTTCAGATACTGTTTTTGCGTCCATTTTAACGGGGTCTTTGCAAAGCTCGGACACAATTCTGACAGCATAGTCCGTTTCCAGTGTTATAAACATTACTTCCTCCGATTAGTCAAGATAATCCCTTACTTTGTTGCTTCTGTTAGGGTGACGGAGCTTTCTCAGCGCCTTAGCTTCTATCTGCCTGATACGCTCTCTTGTCACCTTGAATTCCTGACCTACCTCCTCGAGAGTTCTTGAACGTCCGTCCTCAAGACCGAAACGCAGTCTCAGAACCTTTTCTTCACGCTCTGTAAGAGTGGACAGCACAGCATTTATCTGTTCCTTTAAAAGCACCAGAGACGCAGCCTCAGCAGGCGCGGGAGCATCGTCGTCGGGGATAAAATCTCCCAGATGAGAGTCCTCCTCCTCGCCGATAGGAGTTTCCAGAGATACGGGATCCTGAGCAATTCTCATAATCTCCCTTACTCTTTCAACGCTCATATCAAGCTCGTCTGCGATCTCCTCAGGCGACGGATCGTGACCGTTCTTGTGAAGAAGCTGGGAAGAAACCTTCTTAACCTTTGTGATAGTTTCCACCATATGGACGGGAATTCTTATAGTTCTTGCCTGATCTGCAATAGCCCTTGTGATAGCCTGTCTTATCCACCAGGTAGCGTAGGTCGAGAACTTAAAGCCTTTTTTGTAGTCGAACTTCTCAACCGCCTTGATAAGACCCATATTGCCCTCCTGAATAAGATCGAGAAAGCTCATACCTCTTCCCACATATCTTTTCGCTATGGACACAACAAGTCTGAGGTTAGCCTCGGCAAGTCTCTTTCTCGCCTTGGACGCCTCTTTCTCATTATCGCCCGACATTTTCTCAGCGAGCTGTATCTCCTCCTCAGAGGTAAGCAGCGGAACTCTTCCGATCTCCTTTAGATAAATCTTTACAGGGTCGTCAATGGCGATACCGTCCGTAGAAAGAGAAATATCCACGCTGTCCGGCTCCAGCTCGTCCTCGGGATTTACAAAATCAAGGCTGTCGTCAACAACTACGTCGTCGATGATCTCGATATTGAGACTTGCGCAGGTATCGTAAAAATTATCCATTTGCTCCACGTCAAAATCGAGCTTTTCAAGAGCGTCGGTGATCTCCTTAGTGGTGAGCTTACCGGTCTGCTTGCCGTGTTCCATAAGGTTGTCCATTATTGATTTCTTGTCTGTCATAATAAAACTCTCCTTTATTTTTACTTTTACATCTTACTATTATAAAAGGACATCAGCTTTTCTGCGCCCTCATTTTCTCGATCATTGCTTTGAAATCGTCGTCTGTGCTTACGTCTGTTTTTTCGGAATTTTCCTTATATTTCAACAAAACGGAAATATAATCGCCGACCACGTTTTCGTCCACCGAGAGCTTGTCGAATTTCTCTATAATCCCCGTTATTTTGCCCACTTCCTCGGGAGAAAATTCACCGTTAAAGGAGGATACGGAAAAATCCTCGAGATTTTCGATTTTTGCTGTCAAACTTTCGTATATCCGCCTGTTGAACGAAGTCGCAAAGTCCTCGGCTTTAAGTCTTGAAGTAATATCCTTGCAGGCGTCCGGGTGATTGAGCAGATAATAAATTATGCCGCTTTCCGCCTGAGCCTCTCTGGGGTGAGCGTTAGCCTCGGGATTTATTTCATCTCTGGGACGGTTGGCAAAATTCACCGTTCTGTTCCATTCCTTTTTATTGTACGCATACCGCTCCCGCTTGATAAGATGATCTATCTCCTGCTCTATGGCAGTCTTGTTTATCCCCTGCTCCGCCGCAACTTTCGATATGTAAATATCCCGCTCCACAGGCGATTTAATGTCCGCAAGTACCTTGTATACCCTTTTCAGATAATCGACCTTACCAAGCTCCGTATCGGTATCGACGCCCTCTTTGCACTTGCTAAGCTCAAAGCTGATAGCTCCGTCGGAATTGTTAAGCAGATTTCTGAAATGGTCTGCTCCGAATTTCTGAATGTATTCGTCGGGATCCTTAGCGCCCGTCATTTTTATAACTGTGGTTTTCAGCCCCGCCTCGCTTAAGATCGGTATTGCTCGGGAAGTCGCTTTCTGTCCCGCCCCGTCGGAGTCGTAGCAGATAATGACCTGCTCTGCATAATTTGAAATTATCTTAGCCTGTTCGGGAGTAAGCGCAGTTCCGCAGGAGGCTACCGCATTTTCAAATCCCGCCTGATTAAGTGAAATAACGTCCAGATTGCCCTCGCACAGCAAAATCTGCTTGTCCTTGACAGCCTGATTTTTTGCAAAGTTCATAGAAAAGAGAAATCTGTTCTTTGAATAGCAAAGCGTATCCTTTGAATTGAGATACTTTCGCTTATCCTCGTCCGAAAGCGCGCGTCCGCCAAAACCTACGATATGTCCCGCAAGGTCGATAAAGGGGAACATCGCTCGGTTCACAAAGAAATCAAATGTCCGCTTAGTGTTATTCTGCGACCTTGAGATCAGCGAACCCGCCTCAAGCTCCTCCTCGGTATAGCCCTGTCCAAGCATATAGTTTTTCAGCGTGCTCCAGCTATTGGGAGCAAATCCCATACCGTATTTCTTGATAGTTTCCGGACTTAATTTCCGCTTATTTATAAGATAATCAAGACACGCCTTTCCCTCGGGAGTTTTAAGCTGATGATAGAAAAATCTTGCGGCGCACTTGTTCATTTCATACATTCTTTTTCTGGTATCGGTACGCTTGCTGTTAAAGCCGTTGTCCTCGGGCAACGGAACTCCCCCGCGTTCAGCCAGAAGCTTTACAGCCTCCCAGTAATCCAGATTGTTGTATTTCATTGTAAAGGTGATAACGTCTCCGCCTGCGCCGCAGCCGAAGCAATGGAAAAATTCCTTATCGGGGTGAACGTGGCAGGAGGGCGTTTTCTCGTTATGAAAAGGACAAAGACAAACATAATCTCTGCCCGTTCTTTTAAGCGTGACGTAGCTGCCCATAACCTCCGCTATGGGATTTGCAGCTTTAAGACGCTCTATAAATTCCACAGGCAAAGCCATTGCCGAGCCCCCTTTCTTTAAACTGTAAAAATCAATATATATTCCAGGACATAGGAATAAACAGCTCCTTAAAGGTCTGTATCGCAAAGCTGTCGGTCATACCCGAAATGTAATCGCATACCGCTCTGTCGATGCCGTAATGATAAGCCAAATTCATATACATTGCGGGAAGCTTTTCAAGATGATTTACATAGTAATCATAAAGATACGCTATCATATCCTGAGCCTTGCTTTCCTCCGATTTGCACTTGGGATTTGTGTACACGCTGTCAAACATAAACCTGTGCAGAGCCTTGTAAGCATTATCAATTTCGTCCGACATTTTAATTGTGTACTTATGACCTTTCAGCGTTTCGTCCTCGCTGTCTCCGCAGTAAACTATACCGTTTTCCACCAGCGAAGTCACAAGAGTTGTAATTCTCGCGGACTTTGAATGTCCGAGCACATTGGTAATACTGTCGGGGATATCCTCCTCGCAGATAATTTCCCCTCGGACGGCGTCCTCGATATCGTGATTTATGTAAGCGATGACGTCCGCATAACGCACAACATAGCCCTCCAAAGTCTCGGCTATCTGATTGGTATGCTTTAATATGCCGTCCCTTACCTCGTAGGTGAGGTTCAGACCTTCGCCGTCCTTTTCAAGAATATCAACCACACGCATACTCTGTTCATAATGATGAAATCCGTCGGGACAAAGCTGATTGAGCATTCTCTCGCCTGCGTGCCCGAAGGGAGTGTGTCCCAGATCGTGACCCACGGCAATAGCCTCGGTCAAGTCCTCGTTAAGCCGCAGGGAACGAGCGATAGTCCGCGCGATCTGGCTTACCTCCAGCGTGTGGGTCAAGCGGGTTCTGTAATGGTCTCCGGCAGGAGAAAGAAACACCTGCGTTTTATGTATGAGCCGTCTGAATGCATTACAATGAAGAATTCTGTCTCTGTCCCGCTGAAAATCGGTACGCAGGCCGCACTTATCTTCGTCGCGCAGTCTCCCTCTGCTTTGAGATGAAAGACATGCGTGTTCGCAAAGCATTTGTTTTTCAAAGCTTTCATATTGTTCTCTTGGCAGCATAGACGACCCCTCCTAAAGACAATTCATACGGCAGGATAAACCAATCCCTACTTATATATACCCGAAAATTCTTAAAAAAGCCTTTATTTTTGCATAAAGGCTCCGAATATTTGTAACGTATAACAAAAATCAAGCGAAATCAGCCCACAGATTTGGTTTTTCTTCCAAAACAAGCTGTCCGTTAGAAATGTCTGTCAATTTCTTTTTGAGAGCGGCAATTTTCTCGTTTTTCACCAAGACGGAAATGCTTACAGCGTCGGCAAAGTCCTCGCTTTCGTTTATGACCTCAAATTCGGGCAGAGCGTAAGAAACCTTACCGTACATATTGTAATCGCAGGTAAAAGAAATACGGGAGCATTCGCACATCACCATTTTCCTCGCCGCGTTGATAGCCATGGAACACGCCTGAGAATACGCCCTCACCAGTCCGCTTGCGCCTAAGAGAACTCCGCCGAAGTATCTCGTCACAACAACGCACACGTCGGTTAACCCCGCCTTGCTGATAACGTCAAGAACAGGCGCTCCTCCCGTACCCTGCGGTTCGCCGTCGTCGGAATATCTTGTGATATTTCCCTCTCTCACGACATATGCATACACATTGTGCCTCGCCTTTCGGTTTTCGGACTTTATTTTATTTACAAACTCCACAGCCTCTTCGGCTGTTTTCACAGGACATATATGCCCTATAAACTCCGACTTCTTTTCGACAAAGCTGTCCTGTGCGTACTCATATACGGTAGTATAGCTCATACCAAATTCTCCTAAAAGAAAAAGAGCGGAATACTCCGCTCTTTTTGTAAAGTCTTAGTCAAGATTAAATCTCTTCTTAAATCTGTCAACACGTCCGCCGCTGTCTACAAGCTTCTGCTTTCCTGTGTAGAATGGGTGACACTTTGAACAGATTTCAACCTTGATATCCTTCTTAGTTGAGCGAGTTTTAATTACATTACCGCAAGCGCAGGTAATCGTAGTCTCCTCATACTGTGGGTGAATACCTTCTCTCATCAGAAAAAACCTCCTTCCAAACTAAAAATTATGACTCATAGAAGCCCATCATCCTTAGTTCAGACAGTAGTTCTATGCAGTAATCATTATTTGACTAAAATATTATACCACTATCCGCATATTTTGTCAAGCGGTTCACATTAAGTTTACATTTCATCTTAACAACAGGTTAAAATCCTCGTCCGCCTCCGTGACCGCCCTTTCCTCCGCCGAACATACCGCCTTGAGAATTGGAGGTCACTATGCTTTCAATGGTTATGCTTTCGCTTTCGTCTCCTGCGCTTACCGTAAAGGTCTCACCCTCTTTAAGCTCGGGCGACGAGAACACTACTCCCTGCCACGTCTTTTCATTGGTAAAGCTTATGATCTGATTTCCGCTGCTGTCGGTAACGGTGAATTCGGTTCCTGCCGATAATGTTCCCGAGAAATCGTGAAGAACAACATACTGCTCGGAATTTTCACCGAAGCACTCCTCCATACCGATTGCTCCGCTTGCAACGATCGTTCCGCCCGTTATGATAGCCTCTCCGTTAAAATCAAGCGCTCCGTTGCCGCTGTTTTCAGGTCCGCTTACATAAACCGTTCCGCCCGACATATAAAGATCTCCGTTGCTGTCAAGTCCGTCGCCGCTCGCGTCGATATACAAGTTACCTCCTGTGATATTCAGGAATACTCCCTCCTGCGACGCAAACTGGTCGCGCCCCATTCGGTCTGTTGAGCCTGTATCACTGCCGCCTGCGCTGTTTATTCCGTCGTCGCTTGACGTTACGCTGATCTCGCCTCCTGCAATGGTTACGGTCATACCCTCAAGGCCCTCATAGCTTTTGGTGACAGTAATATTTCCGTCCTCAATAAGAAGATTTCCGTCTGCGTGAACGCCGTCGTCTCCCGAAGCGGCAATTATAGTTCCGCCGCTGATCGTTACGTCGCCGTTGCTGTGGATACTGTCGTCCGCCGAATTTATATCGAAAGTACCTCCCGTTATCAGAATACTTCCTCCCGATTTAAGAGCCTTTGCAGAAGCTGTTTCGCTGTCCGCAGACGTTCCGATAACTTCAAAGGACTGAGTATTTGACGCATTTTCTATATCAAGCTGATTATCCGCAGCGGTTGTAGGCTGAAAATCTCCGCCGCCGAAGCCGTCGGGAGGGGTCATATCGCCCATATCTCCTCTGTCGGCTCTGTCCATACCACCCTGCATATCGTTATGCCAATCGTCATTCGGCGTTCCGTCTGACTTCATAGAGGCGTTATCGCTGCCTCCGCCTGTGGTAATGTTAAATTCTCCGCCGTCAACGGTAAGAACGCTTTCCGCGTCAAAGGCGTCGCCGCTTGCGTTAACGGTGAATGTTCCTCCGTATATGCTGATAAAGCCCTTATCCGTTTCTTCCGTATTTGTAGCCTTAATACCGTTTGTGCCTGCGGACAGGTCAAAAGTTCCGCCCGATATCTTAACGCTGTCCTTGCCCTCTATCGATGTGGACGCCGACGTTATCCTGATATCGCCGCCCGTAATTACAAGATCGTCCTTTGAAACAATTCCGTGCTTGTAATTTGCGTTAACGGTAAGACTTCCTCCGCCGTTTATCGTAAGATCGGACTTGGCGAAAATAGCTCCGTCTGTGTTATCTTCGTCGGAAATATTGTAGCTTTCTCCGTCCGTAATTACATTTTCGGAGCCGTCCTCCAAAATGAGATAAACCTTGTCGGCCTCGGTGACGGAGATCGGCGCATTATCGGAGCAGGTAAGATCAAGTCCGTTTAGCACAAGCTTTATTTCAGCGTTTTTATCTGCGTTGACCACAATTCTTCCGCTTCCGCTGCCCGAAAGTATATATGTGCCCGCCACAGAGATCGTAACTGTTTCATTATCGTATACTGCGCCGTTGCCGCTGATATCCGCTCCGCTCTCGCTGAAAGTGATATTTACAGCCTCGGTTTCTTCGTATCCGACGTCCAGATCTTCTGCGGATATTTCTTTATCGACGTCGTCCGCCGAAATGGATTTTGCAGTCGTTTCGGTGTTGACTCCGTCGGAACCGTTTTTTGAACAGCCGCCGCACATCACAAGCATTACCGCCGCCGACAGCGCGATAAGCTTTTTTATATCTGCTTTTGCCATACAATTCATCTCCCTTATCAGACTTCATTAAATGTTTTAATCATAATTGCTGATTTTTTATACCCGACCTACAGCAAAGCATAAAGCTCACCTGTCGGGTATATTTTATTAAAGCTCCTCAGCGGCTGTCGGCTTTCTTGTGCACATTATCTCAAGATTACCGTTTCTGCACCTCAGCTCGTCGATAAGCTGTTTCTCATTTGCTCCCTCTTTGAGAGTAATTTCATATTTCAGCTTGAAAAGACTTCCCATATTCGTAGTCTTTACGGAAACCAGCTCGCATTTTTGGGTGTAAACGTCAAAAATATCGTCGAATACCTCTGTGTAATCCAGACTTTCGGGAATGGTGATCGTAAGCTCCTTATCGGTGACTTTTCTCTCCCCGAAAGGAGACAGAGTATAAATAATGCTTATCAGGCATACAACGCCTGTGAAAATAGCCGCCAGCACAAGGTGGTTTGTACCCGTTGCAAGACCCACTGCCATTGAAAGGAAAATCCCGCATATATCCCTTGCGTTACCCGGAATGGAACGGAAACGCACAAGGCTGAACGCTCCCATTACCGCAACGCCCGTTCCGAGATTGCCGTTAACCAGCATAATGACTACCTGAACTATCGCAGGCAAAAGCGCGAGGGTCATTATAAAGCTTTTGGATTTTTTCTGCTTGATACTGAACGAAAAAGCGATCACCGCTCCCAGCACCAGAGAAATTATTGTACACAGGATAAATGTACCTGTGGTCATTACAGTAGTAGTTGTTGAGATATCCAATGTTGTTGATAAAGTCGTTATATTATGCACAGTCGATCACCTTTCCGCTTTTTAATTCATTTTTGCATTCCCTCATATACGCCGTTCCGTACTTGGAAAAGGTCGTGGGAAAAATTTTTAATTCATCAAGGATTTCGCTCAGCCACAGCGGCATAGCTCCCGGGATTTTGATTTCCATTATCATATGTCCCGGCTCAAGGAGCTGCTTGCCCCATACTCCCTTTTCAAGCGACAGCTCCTCCTCACGGTAAGTTATCCTGCTGTCAAAGGTCACCCTTAAATCGGGATTTTTTACGCCGCACAGCGCAATTCTTTCATAGCTCAAAAACATTGCGGGAGCGATACCCTTGTAAAAATCAAGAAAGTACGATATCTCGTTCTCTATCTGCGGGTTTACGGAAGGCGCTCCGGCTCCCCTCATAAAGCTCCTCGACTGAGCCAAGGTCATATCGACGCGTCTTTTGTAAACTACGCCTTTGTACTTCTTTTTAAGCTCCACAAAGACCCTGCCGTCCTCGTCGGGCGTACCGTAGCTCCTCACTCTGAGTTTTTCCTTATATACAGGCTTTTCAAGCGAATTCCTTATAAGCTGATGAGACGGTGTGTCATAGTAGATATTGCAGATCGTTGTTTTACCGTATTTATCCACCTGCATTCTGCCCTCAAATCGCTGCATAAGCTTGTGGTACTGCGTTTCGTTTACCATATATTTTTTTTCAACACGCTTGAAAACAGACTGAACGTTGCTCATAGGCTCATTCCTTTCTATGTAAAGTTTTCGTAAAATCGACCATATTAATAATAACATATATGCCGACATACTTTCATTAAATACTGTTTAACAAACTATGTCCGTTTAGTAAATCGAAGCGTTCATATTTTGTCGGGAAGTATTTATCTTATGTTACATATTATAATATCCTAACCTTAATAACAGCTTAATTCAATATGAAAATCATATGAAAAACTATGTTCATATCTTGAAAACCGCTGTGAATGAAATATCTCCGTTTTCGGCTTTAGCGGATATTTTTCCCTTATGCGCCTCACAAACGGCTTTAGCAACGGAAAGTCCGATACCGTAGCCGCTTTTTTGCTCTCCTTCGTCTCTGGAACGCGAGGTATCGGCGCGGTAAAACCTGTCAAAAAGCTTGGACAGATCTCCCTCGGGGGGATTTTTGCAGGAATTCGTTACCGTTAACCTGATATTTTTCCCGTTTGACGATTTATGCAGTTTCGCTCTGATAAGTCCTCCGTCGTCGCAGTATTTAACGGCATTTTCGATAAGTATCGAGATAAGCTGCCGTAATGCGCCCTCGTCGCCCGTATAACGCAGACCGTTTTCAATATCGGTCTCAAGCTTTTTACCTTTTGTTTCAGCAAGAGTGATAAACGGCTCCGCCGTATCCTTGGCGGCGGCGGAAAGATCAAATTCGCTGAAGATATACTTGACGCTGTCCTCCTCCATTCGGGAAAGTCTCATTAGATTTGCAATGAGACCGTCAAGCCTTGCTATCTGATTTTTTATGCTCTCCGTCCATTCGCTTGGCTCGGACGTCATTTCAATGACCTCGGTATTAGCCGAAATTATCGCAAGCGGAGTTTTTATCTCGTGTCCTGCGTCGGTGATAAACTGTCTCTGCTTCTCATAGTTTTCGATAAACGGTCTCACCGCACGCTTTGAAAAAATTATTATCATCACGCATACCAGAAGATATCCCGCTGCCGCAATAGTTATCGATATTATAAGAAAACCTCTTTTAGTGGCGATATCCTTGGTACAGTCCAGAAAGATGTAAAGATCGCCGCCGTTTTCTTTTTCTGAAACGGTATATTTATAATTTCCTATATATCGGTTTTGACCGCCTTTTTCCGCCGCCTGTTCAGCATAGCTTATAGCCTCGTCGGAGGATACTGCGGCGATATGTCCCGTATCGACCCGCACCGGCTTTCCGCTTTCGCTATATGAAACGGTGAAATATCTTGTCTGATATTTGGTTTCAGCATTTAGCGACTTGTGACCGTCATCAGGCTCCATTTCGGGAGGCGGCTCTGTCTGCCCCTTACTGCGCTTGAAAAGCTCGGGGAACTTACCCTCGTTTTCACTGAGCAGTTCCAGTATCTGATCTTCATCTCTGTTGATACTCATTATATTTATAATGTTAATGGAACCGATTATCAGGACCTCCACTATCAGCAGACACAATGCCGCTATAAGAACAAATCTGCGGCGCAGCTTTTTAATCATGCTTTTCCTCCAGCGTGTAGCCTACGCCGCGGCTTGCTTTGATCTCCACATTTGCATTAATTGCGGCAAGCTTTTTTCGAAGATAGGATATGTACACCCATACCACGTTTATTTCCGCCTCGGAGTCAAATCCCCATATCTTCTCCATAATGCGCTCGGTGGAAATAAGCATATTTCGGTTAGCCATAAGCATTTCCAGCACCTGAAATTCCTTATTTCCCAGTCTTTGCTCCCCTGTCGGAGAGGAAAGCATAAAGCTTTCGCGGCTAAGCGTTATATTTCCGAAAGTAAGAGTGTTCGGAGAAAACTCCGTCTTACGTCTTGTCATAGCCCTTATTCTCGCCAGCAGTTCGCCCATAGCAAAGGGCTTTGTAAGATAATCGTCCGCGCCGCTGTCAAGGCCGCTGATCTTATCCTCTATTTCAGACTTTGCGGTAAGCAGCAGCACGGGAGTATCTACTCCCTTTTCACGGAGTTTTTTCAGTGCCGTTATACCGTCCATAACGGGCATCATAATATCCAGAATAATGCCGTCGTAATTATCGCTAAGACCGTAGTTCAGCGCGTCCATACCGTTGTACACAGGGTCTACGGAATAATTATTATGTCTCAGAATTGCCGTAAGAGCGTTGGAAAGCTCCCTTTCGTCCTCTGCAAGTAAAAGTCTCATAAAATCATCACACACCTGATTTTTTATTTAAATATGATTATATTTCATTCGCTTAAAATTTAACTAAAATGATTATATCATATTTTTGCATTTTTCACAATAGTATTTTTAGCATTAAAATATTAAACAAAAAGCCACCCGATTAACGGATGGCAGGCGAAAGCCCTATAAGGGCTTTATACTTATGCTGTTTTTTAAACTTGTTTATATGATTACGTCCTTAATTCTATGCCGTATCGTTCTGAGAACCTCTCAAAAGCTTTTCAAATTCGTCGGGATTGACCGAATAATAGTCCGAAAGACTTCTGCTGACGCGTTC
>JAUNOG010000029.1:0-6602 GCA_030531185.1 Ruminococcus sp. | reverse complement strand
TACATTCCTTCAACGGCTTATATTCGCCGTCTTTTCCGTTAAAGGAAATCATATTGACTACGGTCAGAGGTTTTTGTATTCTTTTCGCCATATAATCACCTCCTGATTTAATTTATGTACGGCGGAATTTGTCCTATGCTGTGCGGTAAGACTTATCAGTAAACTCCGCACCGCACAGCAAGCAATAAAGGGCGAATTCTGCCCTTTGATTATAGCGCATATAATAAATATGTCAGGAAAGGAGCCTACCAATGAAAATAGCTGCCGCATACATAAGAGTGTCGACCGAAGAGCAAACAGAACTGTCCCCCGACAGCCAAGTCAAGCTGATACGGGAGTACGCTAAGAAAAACGACTATATCGTCCCGGACGAGTATATTTTTCACGACGACGGAATTTCAGGCAGAACCACAGCTAAACGTCCCGGATTTAATCGTATGATCGGTACCGCAAAGCTTAAGCCTAGACCCTTTGACGCTATTCTACTGTGGAAATTCTCCCGTTTTGCCCGCAACCGAGAGGACAGTATCGTCTATAAATCAATGCTCCGAAAGCTGGGTATCGAGGTCGTGTCCATTTCCGAAAATGTGGGGGACGATAAAATGTCCGTGCTAATTGAGGCTATGATCGAGGCTATGGACGAGTATTACAGCATTAATCTTGCCGAAGAGGTCAAAAGAGGTATGCTTGAAAAGATCAGCAGAGGTAAGATCGTCAACGCTCCCCCGATAGGCTATACTCTGAAAGACGGAGAATATGTTCCCGACGAAAACGCGCCGCTGGTACAGCGTATTTTCAATATGTTCATCGAAGGACAGGGTTATAAAACCATTGCCGTTAAACTCAACGACGAGGGCTACCGAACTGTCAAAGGCAATACCTTTGAAAACAGAAATATCGAGTACATCATCAGAAATCCCGTATACGCGGGAAAGCTCCGTTGGACGCCCGGAGGAAAAGGCTCGCAAAGCCATTATCATTCCGACTCTGAGGTTATGATAGTGGACGGAACTCACGAGCCTATAATAGAGCCTGAAATATGGGAGCAGGCTCAGCAAGCCGTCAAAGAGCATAAGAGACGTTACACGCCTTTTTCAAGAGAAAATCCCGTCAAGCACGATTATATGCTGAGAGGACTTGTCCGCTGTTCAGCCTGCGGCGCTACCCTTGTAAGCAGTCTGAACGGACTGCAATGCCATAATTACTCAAAAGGACGCTGTACGCAGTCTCATTATATCTCGCATACAAAGATAAACGAAAGCGTACTGGAGGGTCTTAAACAGGCTCTGAACAATACGGAGATAAACATTGAATACCGCACCGTAAAAAATATAACCGCAAACGACAATACCGAGCATCTGTTAAAACGCGAATACGAAAAGCTTGACCGTATCAAAGAGGCTTACACAGCGGGCATTGATACTCTGGAGGAATATAAAGAAAACAAAATGAAGATCAACGAGCAGATAAAAAAGCTGCAAAGCAGAATTCCTAAGCAGGAGCGTAAGCCGTCTTTTAAGGGGACTTATTCAAGCTTATGCAAAACAATCGAGGAATTCCTCGAAACGGCAAAGGACCCCGAAGTTTCCCCGAGTATGCTTAACGGTATGCTGAAAACCTTTGTAAGCAAGATCGTGTTTTCAAGAGCGGAAAATAAGGTCGTTATTTTTTATTATGTATAATTATATCTTTTTGAAGTCTGCACCGCCCAGCTGGCTTATAATAACCTTAGCCAGAGCAGGATTAGGATTTTTAATGTTGACCGGATATTCCAGTTTCTTTTCGTACTGCCACATCAGCTTTCACCTCTTTCCCATGGAAACGGAGATTTTACCCATTCCCACTTCTTATCGCCCTCGGATTGTCTTGCCAATATCGGTCCGTATTTGGAGATATACTCCGCCTCAAGCTTTTCGTACTCGTCTCTGTGCTTTCTGAAATACTCCAGACCCATTTTGCAGGTAGGGTGACTGTCCAGATACAGATTAGCCTCCGTAAGAGTAAAGCTGCACGCCATCAGCTTGCGCAGCAGTCTCTGCTTTTCATTTAGTATAGGCACTGTTAACAGCCTCCTCTCCTATAAACGGCTTATCGAGGCTCGGAAAAACCGTTCCCCTTGATAAGCCCACCTCCGCCTCATATGGAGTTTCCCACTGCTGATATGGAACATACGCCATCGCTACGGGTGTATTTTTAGGGAATATCCCCATTGGCATAGGGCACTCTCCAGCGTCCTCGTCTGCATTGTCGGAAAAAATTTTTCCAAGCAATGCGTTTTCAATTTTATCCAATATATATTCACTCCTTAAAGTTGTATTTTGTCTCACCGCTTTATATTATGCTTTTGCTGATAATATTGTGATTGACAATCCTTTTGCTGAGTGCTATAATTATTTCAGAATTTTTTTGCGGAGGCGATCTTATGAACTTTACAGTTGCAGCTTTCGATATCGGCGGTACTCTTATGGAATACAAGGATATGCCATACTGCTGGCTGGACTTTTATGAAAACGCATTCAGACAGATGCGGGATAAGCTGTCGCTGCCCCTTTCCGATGAAGATCTAAAAAAGTCCGATGAGGTTCTGCGCTCGTACAACCCCCGTATTAATTACCGCGAGACCGACTATACACCCGAGCATATATTTAAGGACGTTACCGCTCATTGGGATTTTGAGTTCTCTTTGCCCGACGTTATAAAGGAATTCTGGCTCGCCTTCGGTCTTACGCCTTACACATATCCCGAAACGGAAACGGTTCTGGGCAGATTAAAAGCGTTGGGAGTGAAAATAGCGACACTCACCGACGTTGCCTCCGCAATGCCTGATGAAATGCACAAGAGCTATTTTCACAACCTTATGCCGTACTTTGACCTATATGTTTCATCGCTTTCCTGCGGATACAGAAAACCAAATCCAAAGGGGCTTGAAGATATTGCAAAACACTTCAATGTAAGCGCGCAGGATATTATCTTCATAGGCGACGAGCCCAAGGACGTTGAAACCGCCAAGCGTTTCGGCTGCAAATCGGTCCTTATCGACCGAAACAACAACGGAGCGTATCAAGGTCAGGACTTTACCGTACGGAATTTAAAAGAAATTGAAAAATTTTTTGAAAGGCAGAATTAAAATGGGGAAAGCTACAAGAAAGAGCATTCTTGAATATGCGCTGGACATCTATTCCGTTTCGCCCGATTATCCGTGGGCGGACAGCCCCGATTTCGCTGTGCTGAGGCACAATGACAATAAAAAATGGTTCGGACTGATAATGGATATTTCTCCGAGTAAAATCGGACTGCAAGGCGATAAGACCGTAGACGTTATGAATATAAAATGCGACCCGCTTATGATTGGCTCATTGATAGGCGACGAAGGATTTTATCCCGCCTATCATATGAATAAAAATTACTGGGTAACAGTACTGCTTGACGGAAGTCTGGAAATGAGCAAGGTATGCGCTCTGCTGGATATGAGTTTTGAGCTTACGGCAAGGAAGACAATGCATAATAGTTGTGCGCTGTCGGTGTGATTTGCGCATTACCCAAAACTGTCAATTAAAAATATGTGAGCGCAGCGAACACCTTAATTGTCAATTGTACATTGTCAACTGTCAATTCAATAAAGGCATTGACAAGCAAGGTGTAATGTGGTAAAATTAAAATGTACTAATTTTGTATAATCGGAGGTAATAAAAATGGCAGATGTAAAAATTTCTGACAGCATTATTTATATCGGTGCTGATGATAAGGACATTGACCTTTTTGAAAGTCAATATGCAGTTCCCAACGGAGTTTCTTATAATTCATACGTTATACTCGACGAAAAGGTCTGCGTTATGGATACGGCGGACAACAGAGTTACCGACAAGTGGTTTGCAAATCTTGAAAAGGCTCTGAACGGCAGAACCGTGGACTATCTTGTTGTTCAGCATATGGAGCCCGACCATGCGGGAAATATCGCAAGACTTGCGGAAAAATATCCTGAAATGAAGATCGTGGGCAACGCTAAAACTTTCCCTATGATGAAACAGTTTTTCAGCATTGACGGCATTGACGGACGCGCTGTCACAGTAAAAGAGGGCGACACTCTTTGTCTGGGAAGTCACACGCTCACGTTTATTATGGCTCCTATGGTACATTGGCCCGAGGTTATGGTTACTTATGAGGCAAGCGAAAAGGTTCTGTTCTCTGCGGACGGTTTCGGTAAGTTCGGCACGCTCGACACCGACGAGGACTGGGCTTGCGAGGCTAGAAGATACTACTTCAACATTGTGGGCAAGTACGGCGTGCAAGTTCAGGCTCTGCTGAAAAAAGCGTCCGCTCTTGATATTAAGATGATCTTACCTCTCCACGGTCCAATTCTAAAAGAAAACCTCGGATATTATATCGGACTTTACAGCACTTGGTCAAGCTATCAGCCTGAGGACAAGGGCGTGCTTGTGGCTTACGCGTCGATCCACGGCAATACGGGCAAGGCGGCGCATAAACTGGGCGAAATGCTCACTGCAAAGGGCGCGGAAAAGGTCGTTATCAGCGATCTTTCAAGAGAGGATATGTCCGAGGTCATCGAGGACGCGTTCAGATACGACAGAATGGTGCTTATGGCGTCGTCCTATGACGCGGGAGTTTTCCCCGTAATGGAGGATTTCCTCTCGCACCTGAAATCCAAGAACTACCAGAACCGCAAGGTAGGCATTGTGGAAAACGGCTCGTGGGCTCCCACAGCAGGAAAGGTTATGAAGTCCTATGTCGAGGGATTTAAGAATATTACTCTTGCCGAGCCTGTGGTGACGATAAGATCTACGCTCAATGAGGTTTCCGAAAAAGCTCTTGAAGAGCTTGCGGACGAAATGACAAAGTAATCAGAAACAAAAATCAAGCGTCCCGAAATTTTGCGGAACGCTTGACAAATATTATTTTGTATGATATTAATTTGAATATAAAAAGAGGCAGACTGCTGTAAGCGGTTTACCTCCGGGAATTCCTGTTATTTTTAATAACCGTCAACCGTCCTTTGGCAGAAGGGCGGTTATTTCTTTTTGTTATTGTTACTGTCGAGTATTACTCCGACTATGTTTGTTATCAGAATGAGTAGTGTTAATACTTCTTGTAACGCTCATATGTAACTCACCTCCATCTCTGGAGGAAGATTTAAACCGCCTACTGTTTCTTGCAGTCTGCTGGATTATATTATATCATAACTATTATATTTCGGCAAATATTGCCAAAACATCTGTGGTACGGATTATGCGCTCAAAATCATTTCAGCTTAAAATGTACAGGCATACCGTTTTTCATTCTTATTTTAACGTCTCCCTGAATAAGCGGCAGGAAGTACTTGACTGCCTCGGGCGAAACGTCGTTCTGCTGCTGATTTATCCATTCCTTGGGGAAAAATTTTTCCTTGTTCGCCGTTTTATGAGCGTCTATACCGTCAATAGTAATAACATAGGGTATGTCACTGATACGCTTATAGCACATCATCTGTCCCGTTACTCCTCTGAGCGCCGCCTTTACTCCCTCGGAACCTATCTGCTCCGCCTCGTCGATGTCGGTCTTTGAGCAGATATGGGAAGAACACCTCTGCATAACGTTAAGCTCGATAGAGCGGACTTTACAGCCTATGTTGTCCTTGACGAGCTGTTCAAGGGTCTTGCCTATGCCCGACAGATATTCGTGACCGAAATTATCGACCATAACGGGCTTGCTCTTCTCCCCTGCAAGCTTCACACCCTCGGAAACGGCAACGATAACAGCCTTGTACTTAGCCTGCTGAATTCGAACGTCCTCGAGGAACTTTTCCGCCGAAAATTCGCTTTCGGGAAGATATATAAGGTGCGGAGCGATCTCGTCGTTGGCTCTCAGAACGCAGGTTGACGCTGTGAGCCAGCCTGCGTGCCTGCCCATTATCTCCACAATAGTTACGGACTCTATTGAATAAACGGAGCTGTCCCTGATTATCTCCTGAACGGTAGCCGCAACATACTTAGCCGCCGAACCGAACCCAGGAGTATGGTCTGTAACGGGCAGATCGTTGTCAATGGTCTTAGGAATACCTATGACCCTTATTTTAGAGTTAACTCCCGCAAGGTAATCGGAAAGCTTTGCTACAGTGTCCATGGAGTCGTTGCCGCCGATATAGAAAAACGCCTCGATCCTGTGCTTTTCAAAACAGTTCAGAATTTTCTCATAGGTTTTTCCGCCCTCCTCAACAGGAGGTAATTTATATCTGCACGAACCCAGAACAGTTGACGGAGTTTGCCTCAAAAGCTCCATATCCTCGTTGGTTTTGATAACGAGCTTTAAGTCCATAAGCTCGTCGTTGATAATTCCCTCTATTCCGTTTATAGAACCGAAAACAGCGTCTATTTCGGGGGTTTTAAGAGCCTCCCTGAAAACGCCTACCAGCGAAGCGTTTATGGCGCAGGTCGGTCCGCCTGATTGTGCAACAGCTATATTCATAAAAACAGCTCCTTAATATTTTCATATTTGTTATTATTATAGCATATAATAGATTGAAATAAAAGCCCTTTATCAGCTTTTTTCAAAACTTTTCACATTTACACAATTTCCGCAGGATAAAAAACGTTTACAGTGTTTATTTT
>JAUNOG010000028.1 GCA_030531185.1 Ruminococcus sp. | reverse complement strand
GAAGTCTTATGAAAAAAATTGCAGATTTCCTTGTGAACAGGCGGTATATTATTCTTGCGGTTTTTCTGGTAATCGCAGCAATATCCGTATTTCTCATGGGAAAAGTCAACGTCAATCATGATATGACAAAATATCTTCCCGATGATTCTTACATGAAAATCGGTATGGATATCATGGAGAAGGAATTCGGCGAGGAGGATTCAAGCTCGCTGAAAATCATGTTTTCCGGTCTTTCGGAGGAGGAAGAAACTAAAGCTTACGACTATCTTTCCACTCTGAAAAACGTGGAAAGCGTGGACTTTGACGCAGACAGTATCGACTATCACAAAGACGGTTACACGCTGTATGTACTGCATACGGAACTGGACGCTTATTCCGATGCAGGTGCGAAAATTTATGACACGGTGAAAGAAACATATTCCGACAGCGAAATTTATTTCAGCGGAGAGATTGCAAGCGCAAACGAGCCCATGCTTCCGGCATATATTATCGCCGCTGCGCTGCTGATACTGATAGCCGTGCTTTTTATTATGTCTGATTCGTGGTTTGAGCCGGTTATTTTCCTTGCCAATATCGGCGTTGCAATTGTGATAAACATGGGAACAAATGCCTTTCTGCCAAGCGTTTCGGATACGACAAATTCTGTTGTAGCCATATTGCAGCTGGTTCTCTCCATGGACTACTCCATTATCCTGATGAACCGCTACACACAGGAAAAAAGCTATTGTGGAAGCAACACGGATGCGATGAAAAATGCCGTGGCAAATGCGTTTTCTTCCATCACAAGCAGCTCTCTCACCACCTTTGTAGGCTTGCTGGCACTGGTATTTATGAGCTTCAAAATCGGAGCGGATATGGGAATCGCTTTGGCAAAAAGCGTTTTGATCAGCCTGATTTGTATTTTCACCGTGCTGCCCTCGCTGATTCTGATGTCGGATAAGCTGATCACAAAGCTGCACAAAAAATCACTACACATTCCTATGGGCGGCTATGCAAAATTCACGTCCAAATGCCGTTTTGGAATCGGCGGCGCAATGGTTTGTATCTTTGCGGTTTTTGCCGTGCTGAAAGGTGGCACGGAAATCACCTATACGCTGGACAGCAGCAATAAGGTCGATGAAATTTTTCCACCCGAAAATCAGATCGTTATGCTTTACGATAAAAAAGATTCGTCTGCTGCTGAAACAATCGCGGCGGAACTGGAAAAGGACGAAAAGGTAAATTCTGTAACAGGCTATTACAATACGCTGGGAATCAAATATACATCGGATGAACTGGCAAAGCTTGTGGAGGAAATGGGCGAAAGCAGTATGGATTCTTCTATGCTGAAGCTTGTTTATTATCAGTACTATGCAGGAAATACGGATTTGAAAGTCAATATTTCAGATATGCTTGCATATATTTCCGGCGATACATTTTCGGATATGATAGATGAAGATACACAATCGCAGATAGAAATGCTTGCAAGGTTTACCGATGAGAGTGCCATCACAGCGCCCCTCGGGGCGGCAGAGCTTTCTGCTATGCTGGGGTTGGAGGAGCAGACGGTTTCACAGCTGATGCAGCTGTCCGGTGCAGAAAAAATGAGCCTGAAAGATTTGACCAACTTTCTGATAAATGATGTCCTTTCAAACCCGGACTATGCACCAAGGTTCGGGCAGGAAGAAACGCAGCAGTTTTACACACTCCAGTCTGTTATGAGTATGGCGGGTGCAGAGTTTACTGCCGCAGAATTTGCACAGGGATTGAGTGGATTTTCCGAGGAATTTGATGAGAACACGGCAAAGCTGCTCTATCTTTCCTACGGTGCGGAAAATAATTATGATGAAGCGTGGACCATGTCGCTGCCGGAAATGATAGACTATATTGCTGAGGATCTGATGCAGGATTCCTTGTTTGCCGGTTATTTTGACGAGGATGCTAAAAACAGCATTGCAGATGTCCGCACGCAGCTTGCAGAAGGCGCTGCACAGCTGGAGGGTGAAAACTACGGCAGAATTATTCTTAGCACTGCCTATGCTGAGGATTCAGAGGAAACAAGGGCGTTTATGGAGAAGATCAATACCATGAGTGCGGAACAGATGACGGAAGAATATTACCTCATCGGAAATTCTTCCATGAGCTATGAAATGTCCCAGACCTTTGACGGAGAAATGAACAAGATCACGCTGATCACAGCAGCTGCAATTTTTATCGTCGTTGCGCTGACGTTTCGTTCTCTGCTTATTCCGCTGATACTGGTGCTGATCGTGCAGTGCGGTGTATTTGCTACCATGACATTTATCGGCATAAGCGGCGGCAGCATTTACTATCTTGCCCTGCTGATCGTGCAGTGTATCCTGATGGGTGCGACCATTGACTATGGAATCCTGTTCACAAATTATTATCGTTCCCACAGAAAAGCTATGGGGATACGGGAGGCGCTGTCGGCAGCCTATGACGGTTCACTGCACACGATCCTGACATCGTCCCTTATTATGATTATGGTAACTGGTATCCTTGGACTGACGCTTTCCGACCCCACTATTGGAGCGATCTGCCTTACCATTGCAGAGGGTGCATTGTGTGCTACAATACTGATTCTCTTTCTCCTGCCCGGACTGCTCGCAAGCGTGGATAAGGTGATTTGCAGCAAGAAATAATGATAGAATATAAAGGCAACACCGCACAAAGACTGCTTGGAGGCTTTGTACGATATTGCCTATAATTTGCGAAAGCATGAGAGGTGTTTTATGAAGTATCAATTTCCAAAGCTCGGCGCAGGAACAATGCTGTGGCTGCCGAAAACGGAAGAAGAAAAGCAGCAGTATTTCCGTACATTTCAATACTGTCTTGATAACGGTCTGGATTTCTTTGATACGGCAGAGGTTTATGGAAACGGAAAGGTTGAAACACTGCTGGGCGAATTTATCAGAAAGGATGGCAGACCGGTCAGAATATCCTCTAAATTTGCTCCTCCGTCCAAAATGAATCCGGCAGCGCCGAAAAGAAAGCAAGCAGATAGAAACTCCCCCGAAGCGCTTTCGGAAGCTCTTGATGATACGCTCCGTCGTCTTGGACTGGAACACCTCGATTTGTATCTGATGCACACACCGCCGAAAAACGGCAACATTGACGCATATATGGAGGTTATGAGCCGGGAGCTTGAAAACGGAAGAATCAAGGCGATCGGTGTGTGCAATCACGGAAAAGAGCAGATTGAAGCGGCAGCAAAAGCACTTGAAAAAAGAGGGCATCAGCTGTCTGCTGCAATGGTGGGCTATAATCTGCTCAGACGATACCCCGAAACCAATGGCGTGATAGATATTTGTAACAAATACAGCGTGACGCTGATACCGTACGCCCCCCTTGCGGAAGGCACATTGACAGGAAAATATCGTGGAGAACGAGTTCCGATGAAATATTTTGTCACCTCATATTTCGGACACCTCAATCTGACGCAGGAAAGAGATGATGCAGTTCCGTTTATAAAAAGACTCTTTTCCAAGCCTCTTGAATGTGACACGAAGAAAATAGAACCGCTTATGTGTACATTAGAGCAAATTGCAAAAAAGTATGATAAATCCATCGCACAGGTCTCATTGAATTGGCTTGTTACTAATCCAAAGGTCGCTATCTTTACAATCCCCGGAATCAGAAGTGAGAAACAAGCGGAAAGTAATCTGGGTGCATTGGGCTGGTCACTTTCTGCAGAAGACAGAGAGATCATTGACGAGGCGGCATTGTGAATACATTCAAGACAATAGTTAAAAAAATGTTCTATGGTGCGGCTACGTCAAAGGGCGCTGACAACAAAAAGTGCTGTAATTAACCAGAATTCGGACAGGTGTAAAGCGTTATGATGCTTTGTACCTGTTTTTTTACAAGGAGAAAATCAATATGGATAAAAAGAAATATATGATTATTATTGATTACCGGAAATGCGTTGGCTGTGGCGCCTGTATTTCTGTTTGCCCTGCAAAGGCGGGAAAGATCGACCTCTCCCGTTTCGGCAGAAACTACATTTGTTCCATATATAGCATTAAAGCCGATGCTTGGCATTTTACAAGCATCGGCTTCAGTCTATTCGGTTTGACTGATCATTTCTTCGTTAAGGGTATCACGCTTTTGCAGGACGGTTTTTTATTTCTGTTTTATTCGCTCAGCATTTTTTCCGCGCTCGCCAGCTTAACTGCTATCGCAAACAGCTTAGCCGCAAGTCTCATTTCCTCAACGGGAGGGAATGACGGCGCTATTCTGATATTGGTGTCTTTAGGGTCTTTTCCGTAAGGGAAAGTTGCTCCCGCGCCTGTAAGCACTACGCCCGCTTCTTTGCAAAGCTCAACTATTCTCTTAGCGCAGCCCTCCATAGCGTCAAAGCTGATGAAGTATCCGCCGTTCGGCTTTGTCCAGCTTGCTATTCCAAGCGGAGCGATTTCCTTTTCCAGAACCTCCTGCACAACGTCAAACTTAGGAGCAAGGAGTTTCTGATGTTTTTTCATATGCTCCTCAAGGCCCTCAAAGCTTCCGAAGAACTTTGTGTGTCTGATCTGATTGATCTTGTCATAGCCGATCGTCTGAGCCTCCATAAGCGATCTGATATAATTCATATTGTCCGCAGAACCTGCAATGACCGCAACTCCTGCGCCTGCAAAGGTGATCTTTGAGGTCGACGCAAACATAAGAACTCTGTCGGGGCAGCCTGCTTTCTTGCATTCGTCAAGAATATTCAGCAGTTTATCGTGATCGTCGGAAAGATGATGTACGCAGTAAGCGTTGTCCCAGAAAATCCTGAAATCCTCAGCCTTTGCCTTTAAATTAGCAAATCTCTTTACGACCTCGTCGGAATATGTGACGCCCGTAGGGTTTGAGTACATCGGAACGCACCAAACTCCCTTGACCGATTCGTCCTCTGCAACCAGCTTTTCGATCATATCCATATCGGGACCGTCGTTTTTCATAGGAATGTTGATAAGCTCAAAACCGAACTTTTCAGTAATAAAGAAGTGTCTGTCATATCCCGGACACGGACAGAGCCACTTTATCTTACCGCAGTCCTTCCAAGGCTTGCTTTCCTTGTTTACGCCGAACATCATAAACTTAGCGATAGTATCATACATAATGTTAAGGCTGGAATTTCCGCAGACGATTATCTCGTCGGAAGTAACGCCCAGCATAGGAGCAAAAAGCTTCTTTGCGGACGGAATACCGTCAATTCCGCCGTAGTTTCTGCAATCCGTTCCGTCGTCGTCGATACAGTCCTCTCCGTCCTTGACGATCGTGAGCATTCCCGAAGTAAGATCAAGCTGTTCGCCTGAGGGCTTTCCTCTTGCCATATTCAGCTTAAGACCCTGAGCCTTGAACTCGTCATACTCTGCCTGAACCTCATTCTTGAACTGTAAAAGCTGTTCCTTAGACATTTCAGATAACAACATATCAAAAATCCTCCAATAAAACTTTCAAAATTTTTTTCCACATAATATTGTACTCCTTTTACTTTTATTTTGCAAGTGCAAATCTTAATTCCTGCAAAAAATCCACGTTTTGCACGAACCTACGCGCTTTATTATTTTGAATATGGGCAGATTTAATAACCGTCATTCACATTGCCGTAATATTAAGCAGTAAAAAAGAACAGACCGCCGCAAAGCAGTCTGTTCCCGAAAAACTTTTTATAAGTATTAGCCTTCCTGTGTAAGACCTGAGATTGTGAATGTAACCTCAAGGCTGTCCTCAAAATAAAGAGCGTCCTTGTCGATAGCAGGATCCTTAGCTGTATCGCCGTAGTCATTGTAGATCTCAATTCTGTAGCAGTTATTGTTATCCTCAATGTTGCCGTAAACGATCTTTGAAGGATCAAATTCAACTTCCTGACCGTCTGCCTTTATAGAAGTAACCTCTACGGTGATCTCCTGACCTGTGTACTTACCCTTGGTCTCCTTGTTAACGCCTGCGTCGTCGCCGTCCTTAAGCTGATTCTTAGAGATTTCCTCGCCCTTGTAATTCATTGTACCGTCACAGATACCTGTGATGTCTACGCAGAATACTACGCAGCCTGTTGCAGGGAGAGCATAGTCGCCGTCAAGTGCAACCTGCGGATTGTAACCGCCGATCTCGTCCTCATAGGACATTGAAGCGTTTGTAATGGAAACTGTGTATTCGCCGTCGCCTGTAACGTCAGCGTCGATACCGTAAGCCTGTTCTCTCTCAGGATATCCCTGACCGTCCCAGTTGCCCCACAGCCACTCGGAGTCGCCGAACATAAGGAATGCGTCATAGCCCTCAAACTCTGTTACAGGAGTATAATCGCTTGCAGGATCAGCGTTAACGTCGCCGCCTTCCGCTGTGCTGTCAGCTGCTGCTTCGCTGCTGTCTGCCGCTGCAGCGCTGTCATCAGCAGCGGCGGAATCGCCGACTTCCTCTGAACCGCCTCCGTTTTCGGCGTTTGCGTCTGCTGTAGTTGTTGTCGTTGTGCCTGCATCAGCCTTAGAAGATGACTCCTCAGTATCTCCGCAGGAAACGAACATAGCTGTCGTCATCGTAAGAGCCGCTGCCATAGCAATGATTTTCTTAAAGCTCATTGTAATAACCTCCATAATAATTAAATAGGTTTGTGAACCGACGGCATTTGCCGTCCTAATACTATTTTTCACTATAATATATAATACAAAATTTTCGTAGTTTTTTCAAGGTGCTAATTATACAAAATCAACAAAGTTAAATCGTTTACAATGCACAAAAACAACTGAAACAATATAAACTTATTCACATTCCACAGCACATTGCACAAAAACAGCAGTTTTAAGGATAAAAACATTTGCCGAAAATTTTCAAAGATTGTCGGAATTTTCGTTCTGCCGTTCATAGAGTTTTGTGAATTATATCCCGCCTTTGGCATATATTCCAAAAAATATTCGCCGCAGATTTTCTCCTCGGCGAATATTTCCGGATATATTAATGTTGTTTTTTGCTGAGATCCTGCATTTCCTGTTCGTATTCGTAAAATTCCTTTCTTCTTTTAACAATACCTTCCGAAACGGTCTCAGTCTCTTCCACGCTGTCCTTGAATACCAACTTAAGGAACACAGGCGTAACGATAGTTGTAGCCACTACCATTATAATAACGGGGGCAAAGACCTCGTCCGCCATAAGACCTAACTTCTGTCCCTTTGCGGCAACGATAAGCGCTACCTCGCCTCGCGAGATCATACCCATAGCGATCTGCGTACTTTCCTTATTGGTATAGCCGCATATTTTGGCTCCCAGACCGCAGCCGATGATTTTTGTAATTATAGCCACAGCAAGCAGAAGCACAGCGAACAGAAGCATTTTTCCGTCCATATGTATCTCTCCCATACTCAAACCTATGCTTGCGAAGAAGATAGGCGAAAGCAGCATATACGATATAGTTTCAAACTTATTTGAAACATATTTAACATCCTGGTGACGGGAAATAGCAAGACCCGCAACAAACGCGCCAGTAATGTCCGCCACGCCGAAGATCTCGGCAGTATAAGCCATAAGCAGACAGAAAACAAATGTTATTACAGCATGACGGCGAAGATCTCTCTTGTCTCTCTTTCTCCACTTTGTGAACACAATATGGTAAAGTATAGTCGCACCCACGGCAACGACAAAAAACGCGACGATTTTAAGCAGCACCGTAACAAGATGTACGCTTGTATCCGCAAGGCTGGTGATAAGAGTAAGCGCTATAATGCCCAGAATATCGTCTATGATAGCCGCTCCCAGGATAGCGTTGCCCGCTTTGGTACTGAGCTTTTCAAGTTCTTTAAGGGTTTCGACTGTAATTGAAACCGATGTAGCCGTAAGTATAACGCCGATAAAAATATGCTGTAAAAACTGCGAACAGGACAGATTGGCATCTTTTCCGATTTCCATAGCGGCGGCAAGTCCGAAACCGCCCAGCAAAGGAACGATAACGCCCAGCAGTGCGATTATAAAGGACGCTTTGCCCGTCTTTTTCAAGTCCTGAATATCTGTTTCAAGACCTGCGGTAAACATCAGAATGATTACGCCCAATTCCGATATCTTGGAAATAAATTCCGAGTCGCCCACAACGTCAAGTACAGCAGGACCTAAAATAACGCCCGCGCAAAGAGCTCCCACGACCTGCGGCAGGTGGATCTTCTTGGTGACAAGACCCAGCACCTTGGTTGACAGGAGGATCACCGCAATCACCAGCAGGTATTGGTACTCCTCAATAATGAACAAACTTCTTAAATTCTCCAATAAATTTCCCATTATGCTTCATCTTCTTTCCCATTTTTCCCAATGAAGAATATTGCGCCGCAAAAATGACGACCTGCGGAATGACTTAAAACCCCGCAAATCGCCCTTGATTTACAACACTGATATTTTAGCACAAAGATAAAGCTGTGTCAACGGAATGCACAATTTTTTAACAGAAAATTTGCACACAATGTACAAACCGCAATGCACGATTATTTAATTGACAGTTGACAATGGACAATTGACAATTAAAGGTATGCGCCGTGGGCGCATTGATTTAATATATGAACGTCATAGCCGCGTTCCCGACGTTTTGTTTTAAAGAGGCAAATTGTTTACATTTGGGCGGATAATATCCGCCCTGAATAATCTGCAACATATCCTGCAACGGAAATTATGCAACAGCAAGCGCAGCGAAGAAAAAATCCCGCCGCAGGCGCACATTAATTGTCCATTGTCAACTGTCAATTGTCAATTCGATGACGATGATTGTGCATTGAATTGAGATCAGTTCTTTTTTCTGAATACGAAAAGCTTGCTGATAATATAATTCAGAATAAGCACCACTATGGAGGCTACTACCTTGACAGCCCACTTATTAATACCTAAAAGAGAAACTCCCACCCACATCATAAGAGTTTCCACAACGAGAGTAAACGCACGTCCGCCGTAGAAGGACGCCGCCTCGGAAAATATCTCCTTAGAACCCTGCGCTTTTGAGGAGAAAACCCAGATACGGTTCGTAACATAAGCAAAGGTGACGGCGCATATCCATGAAATAATATTGCTGGGGACGATTGCCGCTCCCTCGGACATTCCCGCCTTTTCCAGCAGCCATTGAGGCACTCCCAGCATAATAAAGCTTACTACGGTAGTGAGCGCTCCGAAGAAAAGATAAAGAAGCATTTCCTTGTTTTTCTTGTAAAAGGGTTCAAAAACCTTTAAAAATCCCCAGCCCATAATCTTGTCGAAAATATCTTTTTTTTCTGTTGTTACTTTGTTTTCAGAATTTGTCATTTTTTTGCAGCTCCTTTTTATTTGTACACTAATTATACATTACAAACAGAAAAAAGTCAACTAGATGTAAGAAGTTAGAGGTTAGAAGTTAGAAGTTGGGGATCAGAAAAGTGTCGCATTCAATATGGAAATCTTATCTCTTACCTCTAACTTCTTACATCTAATAGTTTTTTTCTCTTTTTACTTGACTTTTTCACATTAAAGTACTATAATTATAATGTTAATTTATATTTTTTATATGGAGGTTTTCTGAAATGAGTAGAGTTTATAATTTCAGCGCAGGTCCTGCCGTTCTCCCCGAGGAGGTTCTTAAAGAAGCGGCGGAGGAAATGCTCGACTATAAAGGCACAGGTATGAGCGTTATGGAGATGTCTCACCGCTCCAAGGCTTTCGATAATATTATCAAAGAGGCTGAGGCGGACATCAGAGAATTAATGAATATCCCCGACAACTATAAAGTTCTGTTTTTACAGGGCGGAGCTTCACAGCAGTTCGCCGCTGTTCCTATGAACCTTATGAAGAATAAAAAGGCGGCTTATATCGTTACGGGTCAATGGGCTAAGAAGGCTTATCAGGAGGCTCAGAAGTACGGCGAGGCTGTTGCCGTTGCGTCGTCCGCCGACAAGACCTTCTCTTATATCCCCGACTGCTCGGATCTCGATATCCCCGAGGACGCAGATTACGTTTATATCTGCGAGAACAACACTATCTACGGCACAAAGTTCAAGGAGCTTCCTAACACAAAGGGTCACACTCTTGTTGCGGACGTTTCGTCTTGTTTCCTTTCCGAGCCTGTGGACGTTACAAAGTACGGCGTTATCTACGGCGGCGTTCAGAAGAACGTAGGCCCTGCGGGCGTTGTTATCGCTATTATAAGAGAGGACCTCATCACAGATGACGTTATCGAGGGTACTCCCACAATGCTTAAATGGAAAACTCAGGCAGACGCCGACTCTCTTTACAACACTCCTCCCTGCTACGGTATTTACATCTGCGGCAAGGTGTTCAAGTGGATAAAGAAAATGGGCGGTCTCGAGGCTATGAAGGCTCACAATGAAAAGAAGGCTAAGATACTTTATGACTTCCTTGACGAGAGCAAGCTGTTCAAGGGTACTGTAGAGCCTAAGGACAGATCTCTTATGAATGTTCCTTTCGTAACGGGTAATGAGGAGCTTGACAAGAAGTTTGTTGCGGAGGCTAAGGCGGCAGGCTTTGAAAATCTCAAGGGTCACAGAACTGTAGGCGGTATGAGAGCGTCTATCTACAACGCTATGCCTATCGAGGGCGTTGAAAAGCTGGTTGAGTTTATGAAAAAGTTCGAGGCTGAAAACGCTTAAATTCCTTTGGGAGGTACGAAAATGAACCTTATTTTTCAACTTAGTGAAGAATACAGGAACAGAGTCAAACGCAGAAACAAAGTACGGCTGAAAATTGCGGCTGTATGCTTTGTGCTGGTTATTATTGGTCTTTTGATAGTCAGAATTATAGCCTGATACATAATAGGAAAGAGGTAAACTTAAATGTACAATATACTTACACTCAATAAAATTGCCGCTGTGGGAACGGATAAGTTCGACAAGGCAATGTATACTGTAAGCGATAATACCGCAGAACCTACCGCTATTATGGTTCGTTCCGCCAAGCTGCACGATATGGAAATGCCCGAAAGCCTTCTTGCTATCGCAAGAGCAGGCGCGGGAGTTAACAATATCCCCGTTGACAAGTGCGCTGAACAGGGTATCGTTGTATTCAACACTCCCGGAGCAAACGCTAACGCAGTTAAGGAGCTTGCTATCTGCGCTCTTCTTCTTTCTTCCAGAAAGATAACAGAGGCTGCCGCTTGGGCTGCGTCCCTTAAAGGAACTCCCGACGCTCCGAAGACGGTTGAGGGAGGAAAGTCCAAGTTTGCGGGCCCGGAGATACTGGGCAAGACTTTAGGTATAATCGGTCTGGGCGCTATCGGAGGAAAGATCGCAAACGCGGCTGTTGCACTGGGTATGAAGGTTATCGGCTACGATCCTTATCTTTCTGTAAACGCTGCGCTTATGCTGGAGCCTGCTGTCAAGGTAACGGCGGACGTTAACGAAATTTACAAAAACTGCGACTACATTTCGATACACGTTCCTTATATGCCTTCAACCAAGAACACTATTGATGCGGAGCAGATCGCAATGATGAAGGACGGAGTTCGTCTTATCAACCTTGCAAGAGGAGAGCTTATCAACAGCGAAGAGGTCGTTAAGGCTATCAAGGCTGGAAAGGTCGCAAAGTACGTTACGGACTTTGCCGACGATACAGTACTTGGCGAGGAAAATGTAATAGTACTTCCTCATCTTGGCGCGTCAACGCCCGAGTCCGAGGACAACTGCGCGGTAATGGCTGCCGACGAGCTTATGGACTACATTGAAAGAGGTACGATAAAGAATTCCGTAAACTTCCCGAATGCGGAGCTTGCAAAAACGGGCGATCACCTTGTATGCGTACTTCACAAGAACGTGCCCGCGCTGATCTCCCAGATCACGGGAGCTGTAAGCAGCAAGGGAGCAAATATCGAGAACCTTGTCAATAAGTCCAAGAAGGATTGGGCTTACACAATGCTTGACGTAAACGGCGAGGTAGACGCAGAGACTATCAAGGCTGTTGACGGCGTAGTAGGCGTAAGAGTTCTTTAATCGAAAATAAAATCAAAAGCAGCAAGGGGGCTGTCAAGAGCGGAAAACGCGCTTGTCGGTTCCTTTTTGCTTTTTTGAAATTCTAATATCTAAGAAGGAGTGTTTAAAATGGCAAAAGCATTGATAGCATTACTATATATCGGCGGACCTATGGCTTTGGTGCAGCTTATATACCGCATTGCAGACCATAATGGAAATAAAACCGCCAAACTTGTAAAAAGGTTTCCCGTCCTGAAAGAAAAAAAGCTTCTTATACAAATCGCAGTTCCGCTGTTGTTTATGCTGTTTTTCGGCGTAATATGCGTACTTTGCAGCATTCCCGCAAAGATTTTCTTTGTCGTCTGCGGAGCTGTAGTCGGTCTTATCAACGGTCTGGCAGTCACCATTATGTATAGGTGCGAATAGCTCAGCCGAAAGTTAACCTTTGTAAATTCAGATTTATGAACAAGCACTATTGTTTCAGACATTTACTCGATTAATTTAGTGCAAAATTTTATCTTTTTATAATATTCCAAAATTGGCTTAAAAATTTATTAATATAAATAGTTGACAAATGCCTTATATTATGATATACTTTTACTAGGCAGTGGTTTACTTATGCGGACAAAAACCATGTTTAGTATTGCATTCTTAATGATAAGAGGGATTTCAGATGAATGAGCTTGACAGAATATCTCAGGCGGAAACCTACATAAACAGATATTTTGAATTTGAGGACGCCGTTACTATTAACGAGGATAACAAGGAGTACCTAAAAACCTACATCAAGGACGTTTCAAAGGTCGTTACGGACTTTGATGTAAAGAAAAAAATCACTATGTCCATAGGCTTATGCGCGCTTATCGGTATAGTTGTTTTTGTGCTGTTTTTACTGATTTTAGGCTCGGACCTTATGATAGTCTCCATAATTGCGGGCGCAGCGGTATTTGTGCTGGGAACGGCTTTTGTTATTGCTCTTAACAGATACAGACTTACAGCGGCAAAGGAGCATCAGATCGAAGTCAACGAAGGTATCAAGGAACAGATCGACATTCTCGACAGCAGAAAATCTCAGCTTGAAAGGCAGAGAGACGATTATTTTAAAGCTCTTGGCAAGAAGATAGATTTTATGGAGCTTGATATCGACTATATGAAAAATATAGGCAAGATCAAGGAATACATAGTAAACGGCAGCGCTGAGACCTGCGAGGACGCTGTTGATATGTTTGAGCAGAGCCTGCTTATGGAACAGATGACCAGCATCATAAGCAAGAGCGAGGTCAAACCTCTTACTCACGAAGAAAATCTTGAGCGTTTCGGAGACCCGTTAAAGGTGATAAAGGAAAATAAAAAGAAGAGGCGCAAAGAGAAAAAAGGTAAATAAAATTCAGCGGACAATTTTTGGATTGTCCGCTGTTTTTATTCTGTATTTGCGATATACGTAAATGTCAATAAATCTAAGCCAGATTATTACAGATGTAATCTGTTTTATTATTCTTCCGCCGTAAACTGGCTTGGGTGCTTAGTAAAGAAATCTACTCGCGGCTCTAAGAATTTCAGCTTATGATCCTCGCCGTTTGTGAAGTCCGCAATGGTATCGAAAATTCTGTCCCAGCTCCAGAAGCTTCGGTCTAGCTGTAAATATTCCAGAACCTTTTCCGTTCCCTCGGGAGCCATTGAATGCAGCAGAACTGCCGCTGTTCTGATAGTGTGGAAAATCTGAATGAGAGCGTGACGTCTCTGCTCGCCGTCCTCCGTTTTGTCGGCGCTGCCAAGCTCTCTTGCCATATATTTGCTCGCCTTGCGTATATAGCTGTCCAGCACATATGTCGCTCTGTGGAACTCAAAACGGTACATAAATCTTTCAAAGTCAAGTATCGCCTTTTTAGCCTCCTCGAGAATGTCCTCGTCGACCTTGCCTACGGGCATTACTCCGTCATAATATTTCTGGCAGGTGTAAATGCAGGTCCTTATAATTCTGTTGAATACGTTGGACAGCAGGAAACCGTCCTTTACAACAGGGTCCGCGTCATCGGGCTTGGCCTGCGGATTTAGCGGCTTTGGTTGGAAGCTTACGCTGCGCTGTCCCAGACCCAGTCCGAGATAGTGCATTCTGAGCTGTTCAGCGGTATAATAGTCAAGCAGGTCCGCCGCCATAGGAGGCTTAACAGAACCGGAGCTGGACGCTTTCTTATCAAGGAACAGAATGTGATTGTTGGCGCACAAGATAGGCAGCTGCATTTCTCCCTCGTCGGGATCGACCTTATTCTCGCCCTTTTGCAGAGCCATAAACATTGCCATTTCCGCCACGCCGTAAAAGTAAATATTGTCCGCTCCGATAAACTGGTACACCTGCGCGTCCTTTGAACACCAGAAGTCCTTCCACTCGGCGGTATCTCTGCCCTGCTTTTCCAAAGCGGCGATAGTAAAGGATATAGGCGCCCACAAGGACTCGGGCCACACCCATACCGTCAAAGGATCCTCGCCCTCCAGAACGGGAGCCTTTACTCCCCATTCGATATTGCCCGTAAGTCTGAAAGGAACAAGCGTCTTGCCCGTTCTGTATCTTATTCCCTTTGCGGACAGCTTTGCGCAAGCCTCGTTCATCTCGTCAAGACTTTTAAACTTTATTGTGAACGACGGCTTTTTCTTTTCCTGAATAAGCTCGTGCCCGGGAAGCTCGTCCTTTACAGCCTCGTAGCTTTCCGTAAGCTCGTTTTTTATGTGGATAACAGGGTCGCAGAGGAACTCCGAGATCGTGCTAGATACCAGCGGGCGGACGTTCTTCTGCTTTGATATTTTCTCCGCATACTCCTTTAACAGCAAATTGTACGCAGGCAGATCGAAATACCAGTTTTCAACGCTTTTCATAACGGGAGTTTCCCCCGTAAGCGTAGATTTGGGGTCGATAAGATTTTCAGGCATATACTGATGACCCAGATCGCATTCGTCCGCATAGCCCTTTTCGGATTGACAGCCGTCAACGGGGCACTTGCCTATTACCTGTCTGCCGTTTAGGAAACAGCCTGCTTTTTCGTCGTAAAACTGCTTTGTACTGATTTTTTTCAGATGTCCGTTTTCATAAAGTCTGCGGATAAACTTGTCCGATACCTTGTCGTGTATCTCCGCGGTTCTTCCAAGTCCCGACGCGCCGAAAACGTTCAGGCTTATCATATAGTCGTCAAGAGTTTTCTTCTGAGCCTTGTGATTTTTCTCTACGAAATCCTGTATCGTACCCGTAAAGCCCTCCTCGGCGCAAAGCTTACGGTAGCTTTCCGCAATAGGCGAGCCGTAGCAGTCGGTACCCGAAACGAAAATCACGTTCTCGTCGCCAAGTCTGTCTCTGAGAAATCTTGCGTAAACGTCCGCAAAAACGAAAACGCCTCCGATATGACCGAAATGCAGGGTCTTGTTTCCGTAAGGCATACCGCCAGTAACGACCGCTCTTTTCGGAAACTCGGGACGGGGTATCTCCCGCTTTGCAAAATCCTTGTTCTTTTTATCTTTCATTGATTTTTCTTTAACTTCTTCACTCATTTTTACTTAGTCCTTTCCTCGGATATTACAGGCGCGAAAGGCTTGTTTTCAATCTTGCGACAGCCTCGTCCCTGCCCAGAACAGTCATAAGCTCCGTTGCTCCTCCGGGAGTTACCGCCATACCTGAAACGGCAATTCTCACTATCCACATTACCGCGCCCGCTTTAAGCTCCTGATCTGCGGCGAAGTCCTTCAGCAGAGCGAAAAGCAGATCGTTGTCCCACTGCTCGGCATTTTCAAGAACGGGAATTACTGCGGTAAGAACGGATTTCGCCATATCCGCATTGGTCTTGTTTTTCTTATTGACGTAAAGCTGGCTGTCAAACTCGGGAAGTCCTGCCGCAAAAGCCGCCTTTTCATTTACCTCAGGCAGAGTTGAAATTCTCGTCTGAACCATAGCCGCAAGTCTTTCGTCGTCCGCAAAAGCCTTTAATTCCTCATTATAATAGGGCTTTGCCATTTCCATAAATTTATCCAAGGGAAGCTCCTTGATATAGTGGCTGTTGAACCACGCCAGCTTTTCATAATCAAAAACTGCGGGAGCCTTGCTTATACCGTCAATGGAGAAAATCTTTTTAAGCTCCTCCAGAGTGAAAAACTCCTCCGTCGTATCCTTTGGACACCAGCCAAGAAACGCAAGATAGTTGACGATAGCCTCGGGCAGATAGCCGTTTTTCAGCAGATCCTGAAAGCTTACCGCTCCGTGACGCTTGGCAAGCTTGCTTACGGAGCCGTCCTCATTTTTTCCCATAATAAGCGGAAGATGACAGTACACAGGTCTTTCCCAGCCGAATGCGTCATACAAAAGCGCATACTTAGGCGTGGAAGTAAGATACTCGCTGCCTCTTACAACGTGAGTAATACCCATAAGGTGGTCGTCCACAACGTGACAGAAATTATAAGTAGGAAAACCGTCGGCTTTCATTAATATCTGATCCTGAAGCTCGCTGTTTTCCGTTTCGATATGACCGAATATAGCGTCGTCGTAGCCTGTAACGCCCTCCAGCGGCATTTTCTGTCTGATGACATAGGACTTGCCATCCGCAAGATTTTTTTCGACCTCCTCTTTGGACAGATCGCGGCAGTGTCTGTCGTACCCTGCGCCTATTTCGCCCTCCTTATGAAGACTGTCAAGACGTTCCTTGGAACAGAAGCAGTAGTATGCGTGACCCTTGTCAACAAGCTCCTGCGCGTACTTTTTATAAATATCCTTACGCTCACTCTGAATATAAGGACCGAAATCTCCGCCCACAACAGGACCCTCGTCGTAATCCAGACCCGTATCCTTTAAAGTTTTCAGAATAACGTCCACAGCGCCGTCAACAAGGCGTTCCTGATCCGTATCCTCAATTCTCACAATAAACTTACCCTGATTTGCTCTTGCGATAAGGTAAGAATAAAGCGCGGTCCTGAGATTTCCGATATGCATATATCCCGTAGGAGAGGGAGCAAATCGGGTTCTTACTGTATTATTGCTCATAGCTTGACCTCCGAAAAAATATATTTGTTATTATTATAACATATTTTTCTTGTTTAGTAAAGACGCAATAATAAAATTTATATTAAATGCGGAAAAATATCGGGCGGCGTTATATATTGTATTTGCGGATTTTTTATCGGGTTTGACATAAGCATATAAAAGTGATATACTTATAATGATTAAGTATGCAAATTTGCGAGGTAATGTAATGAAAGATATATGCGCGGTTTCCACACCTCTGGCTGAGGGTGGAATTTCAGTTATAAGAATAAGCGGAGAAAACGCAATTGATATTGCGGCTAGGATTTTCAAGCCTTTCACCTACGAAAGCGTTGAAAATATGCCAGGATACACCTGCGCTTACGGAAATATTTGCGACGGAGATAAAATTGCAGACGACGGAGTGTTGACGGTTTTCCGCGCGCCTAAGTCATATACGGGTGAAAATGTGGCGGAAATTTCCTGTCACGGCGGAATTTTCGTCACCAAAAAGGTTCTCAGGCTGTGCATTAAAAACGGAGCGGAGCTTGCGGAAAAGGGAGAATTCACAAAGCGCGCTCTGCTCAACGGCAAAATGTCCCTTACGCAGGCGGAGGCTGTTATGGATACTATTTCCGCTCAGGGGGAATACGCTCTCGCCTCTGCCAATCTTACCAGAGAGGGCAGGCTTTTTATGAGCATTTCCGAGGTGTCGAAAAAACTTGTAAAAATTCTGGGAGAGCTTGCGGCTTGGGTGGACTATCCCGAGGAGGATCTTCCCGAGGTTGAGGAAAACAATCTCAGAAACAGTCTTGAAAGTGCTATAGGAGTTACGGGAAAGATACTTGCGGACTACGACAACGGTATGATATTGAAAAACGGTATCGATACCTGCATTGCGGGAAAGCCCAACGTGGGAAAATCCACGCTAATGAATATGCTCTTAGGATATGACCGTTCTATTGTTACCGACGTTGCGGGCACTACCAGAGACGTTATAGAAGAGACTGCAAAAATGGGAGAGTTTTTCCTTAAACTCAGCGATACGGCGGGTATTCGTCATACTGAGGATACCGTCGAAAAAATCGGTGTGGAGATAGCTCGGAAAAAGCTTGAAAACGCTATGCTTGTTATGGAGGTTTTCGATACATCGCGTCCTCTGGACAATGAGGATACGGAACTTCTGGAATATGTTAAAAATCTCGGTAAGCGGACAATTATAGTCCTGAATAAGTCCGATCTGGAAAATAAGATCGACAGGGAGTTTTTTGACGCTTACAGCGATAATATTGTTGAGATCTCCGCAAAAAACGACGAGGGCAGGGAATGCATACAGTCGGCTATGGAAGATCTTTTCGGCTTTGGAAATTACGACGCCGACAGCACGATTTTTGCAAACGAGCGGCAGAAATCCTGTGCTGAAAAAGCGGACAGATATCTGAAAATGGCTCTTGAAAGCCTGAATATGGGAGAAACTCTTGACGCTGTTACGGTTATGATAGACTACGCCGCAAACGCTCTGCTGGAGCTTACGGGAGAAAAAGCTACTGAGGCAGTCGTGGACGAGGTGTTCTCTAAGTTCTGTGTGGGAAAATAGCTTTAAGGAATGGTCAAAAAATGAGTTTATTTAAAAAGAAAAATACCGAAAACAGTTATGAAAAGCTTTTGCAAATCCCCTGTGATTATGACGGGTATGACATAGTATTTGAGGAAAATTCAACCGACCCCGAAATTTATATCAAAATAAATTATATTATAACCAACGGCAAGACGGATATGAAAAACGTCAAGTCATTCGGCAGTTTGTCAAGAAATTCCGATTTGGAAGAGTTTTATACCTTTTATGACGAATGGACTGAATTCCTGCGGAACAGCGGTTTTATATTTCACCTTGATAACGATATTTCTATCGGAGATTTTACAGACGGCATTAACAGAATGCTGAAAGCGAACGGATATTCATTTACTGCAGACAAGTCCGCAGTTACGGAGAAATATAAAAACAAGCTTGATGAAACAGGCATAAACCAAATGATAAATTACGACATTCTTATTGTAAATACCCTTGCCGCCGAGCTGAGAAGATTTGATCTGGAACTGATAGATCTGTTCAACGGTTTCGATAACTGTGATTTTGCGGTAATACCGATCAGTTACGTAGAAACAATGAAAAGTCTTGAAGAAAAAATAAAACTATAAACCGAAAGAAGAAATGAAATTGGAAAATTTGCAGAATTTAAAACGTGAATACTTTGACGTAGCCGTTATCGGAGCGGGTCACGCAGGCTGCGAGGCAGCTCTTGCGGCGGCTAGGCTGGGACTTAAGACCGCCCTGTTTACCATTACTCTGGACGGCGTTGCAAATATGCCCTGCAATCCCTCTATAGGAGGTACAGCCAAGGGACATCTTGTGCGCGAGATAGACGCGCTCGGAGGAGAAATGGGCAGAGCGGCGGACAAAACTTCCATTCAGAGCAGAATGCTCAACAGAGGAAAAGGTCCTGCGGTACACAGTCTGAGAGCGCAGATAGACAGGGTCGCATACCACAATCTTATGAAGAAAACCATAGAGGAGACTGAAAATCTCTACTTGAAACAGGCAGAGATCACAGAAGTCCTTTTTGAAAACGACGGTAAAACAGTCCGCGGAATTAAGACTAAGCTTGGTACTGAATACGACTGCAAAGCCGCAATAATCGCAAGCGGTACATATCTTAACGGCGAGGTACACGTTGGGGCGGTATCGTATCCCAGTGGGCCCGACTCTGTTCTGCCTGCGCAAAAGCTGTCCGACTGTCTTAAAGAGGCGGGTATGACTATAAGACGCTTTAAGACGGGTACTCCCGCAAGAGTGCATAAGCGTTCCATTGATTTTGACAGGCTTGAAGTGCAGTACGGAGACGAAAATATTACGCCATTTTCCTTTGCAAATGTCCAAAAGCCCGAAAATAAAGTGGAATGCTACGTGGCGTACACCAATGCTGAGACGCACAAGGTCATTATGGATAATATTCACCTCTCCCCCATTTATTCGGGACGTATTCACGCAATAGGTCCCAGATACTGTCCGTCTATCGAGGATAAGATAATGAGATTTTCCGACAAGCCGAGACACCAGCTTTTTATCGAGCCTATGGGTCTTGATACGGAGGAATATTACTTGCAGGGAATGAGCAGTTCCTTGCCCGAGTCGGTTCAGCTTGAATTTCTCCACACCATAAAGGGATTGGAAAGAGTTGAAATAATGCGCAACGCTTACGCTATAGAATACGACTGCTGCGACCCTACGGAGCTTTTACCTACGCTGGAATTCAAGGCTTTCCCGGGACTTTACGGCGCGGGGCAGTTTAACGGTACTTCGGGCTACGAGGAGGCGGCGGCGCAGGGACTTGTGGCGGGAATAAATGCGTCTATGAAAATTCTGGGCAGAGAGCCTATGGTGCTTGACAGAGCGTCCTCATATATAGGTACTCTTATTGACGATCTGTGTACCAAGGGCTGTTCAGACCCATACAGAATGCTTACCTCCCGCAGTGAGTACAGACTTCTTTTAAGGCAGGATAACGCGGATATCAGGCTTACTCCCATAGGACATAAAATAGGGCTTATTTCGGACGGGAGATTTGAACGCCTGCAGGAGAAAATATCGCAGACAGAAAACGAGGTAAAGCGGCTTTGGAAGGTCAATATTGCTCCGTCGAAGGAGCTTAACCGCTATCTGGAGGAGCAGGGCACAGACCCTATAAACAACGGCATAAAGCTTGCACAGCTTATAAGACGTCCGCAATTAAGCTATGACGGGCTTGCTTTTATCGATCCCGACAGATGTGAGCTTTCCGAGGAAGTAAGAGAGCAGGTTGATTTGCAGATAAAATACGAGGGATACATAAAGATACAGCTTGAGCAGGTCGAGGCTATGAGAAAGCTTGAGGCCAGAAAAATACCCGAGGATATAGACTACGATCAGATAAAAAGTCTGAGACTTGAGGCTACGGAAAAGCTTAAAAAGATACGTCCGCTGTCGGTGGGACAGGCAAGCAGAATAAGCGGAGTAAATCCTGCGGATATAAACGTGCTGTTGGTCTGGCTGGAACAGAATAAGTAATATTATATCGCTCCGACAATTTTACTGCAAAAGGGGTTGAGATAAATGAGTAATAAATTGACATTACAAGAAATAGCGGATATAACCAATAGGTTTTACTCCTGTTTTTGCTGTGCCGATATTTCACAGCAGGAAAAAGGCATACATTTTATCTGTTCTGAAGAAAGAGATAAGGAACTTAAAGGCTTTGGCTGCAAATATTCCATATTTATTTTGATAAAGGACGATTTGTGTATAGTTTCGTATTCGCCGAAATATAAAAGCTGTTTTGACGGTCTGAGAAAATGCGGCGTTGATGAAATCATATCGGAGACAAGCAAAAGATATAAGCTGAAAAAAATGCAGCTTATGATATTCGGCGGTGAAACCGCAGAACAGTACGGCGGAGCTAAGGTTCTGGGAGGGGCGGATTATCCTTTGTATGAAGAATTCTTTCGGACGGCAAAACCCCAAGCCGATCCCGACGGCTGGCTGTATGAATACTTTACGGAAAAAGCTGATAAAGGATATTTTTCGGGATATATTTCAAACGGCAGATTGGTGTCGGTTTGCGAGACTCCCGATATGCCGTATATGGAGGAAGAAATTCAGCATACGGGTATAAATACATTACAGACGGAACGAAGAAAAGGATATGCGAAATGTACGGCGGCTTTGGCGGCACATAACCTGATCGAAAAGGGAGTTTGTCCTCAATGGGAATGCGAAGCGGACAACATTGCTTCCGTTGAATTGGCAAAATCTATCGGTTACAAACAATACGGTACTGCATTTATTCTAGAGGAGTGGTAATATATGAAATTGGGTTTGGTTTCATATAAATTTATAAATAACGATGTAAGTTTCAATATTTTTTAATGGAAAATATTTTAATTGCAGAAATATAAAATAAAAGGAGAAAATCCTATGCTATTATCAAAATCGGAAACGGATAAAATTTTCGGGGAGTATGGACTGAGGTTGTCCGACGAGCAGTATGAAAGACTTTACAAGTATGCGGATCTGCTGGTCCAATGGAATGAAAAAATCAATCTTACCGCAATAACGGATCCCGAGGGAATAACCGTCAAGCATTTTTTTGACAGTATTTATCCTTTTACTCTGTTTGAACTTCCCCAAAACAGCAGTATTATCGACGTGGGTACGGGAGCGGGATTTCCGTCCTGTCCGCTTAAAATTTATCGGGACGACCTGAAGATAACTCTGTTGGACAGTCTGAACAAAAGAGTAAATTTTCTGGGGCAGGTTTCCGAATGCGTAGGACTGGGAGCGGACTGCATTCACGGCAGGGCTGAGGAGCTTGGAAAAAATCCGCAGTACAGAGAGCAATTTGACTGCGCTACCGCAAGGGCTGTGGCAAATTTGACGGAGCTTTGCGAGTATTGTCTTCCCTTTGTAAAAACAGGCGGAGTTTTCGCCGCATTGAAAGGCTCGGGCGGAGAGGAAGAACTGCATAAAGCTAAGAATGCGGTAAAAATATTGGGGGGAAAAGTGGAAGAAACGAAAAATTATAAGCTTCCCAACGGAGACGGAAGAACATTGATCCTGATACGGAAGATAAGCGAAACTCCTGATAAATACCCTCGAAATAAGGGACAGATGAAGAAAAAGCCCTTTTAGATGTTAGAGGTTAGATTTCAGCGTACAGAAAAGTTGATATGAAATGTAAAAAACGGCGCATACTGTTCAGTATGCGCCGTTTTTTTATTACTGTTTTACGTCTCCTCTGATAATTCCGCGTCCGTTAGTAGAGATGTATACTCTGCCGTAGGTCTTTGGATCGCCCGAAATGACATTGTTGACATTGCCCCATTTCTGAGTATCGTCGTTGATCCTTCTCCATGTTGCACCCTTATCTTCGGATATATACACGCCGTAGCCTTCGCCGTTAGCTTCGCCCAGCATATAAAGAGCCATATAGTCCCCTTCGTTTTTAGCCTTTCCCATTGTGATAGCGTCGCAGGCTGTAACGTCTGTGGAGGTATTTGTAAGAGTGCCTGCATTGGTATCGAGCAGATATGTTCCCGCTCCGCCTACCGCAAGCCACAATTCGCCCTCCGTATCGGGACAAGCCTGCCATGTGAAGTTTGAAACCAGCATGCTTGTAACTGAGGAGAACGTTTCGCCTCTGTCCTCGCTCATATATATATTGCCGTCATAAGCCACATATATCTTTTCGGGATTGACCTTATCCGTTTCGATTATACCGCTTGCGGGAACATCGCAGGCTTTCCAAGTCTTGCCGAAATCGTTTGTCACGAATATACCTACTGTGGGACACTGATAAACTATGGTTTTTCCGTCGGCGGTCAACTTTACAGAGCCTCCCGCTTTTTTGTCCACTCCCTCGGGACGGCTTTCAACAGGCTGCCACGTTTCTGCAGCGTCGGTCGAGTAATAAATAGTATCCGCACCCTCGTCGGTAGCTCTTACGACTATGTTGTAATCGAGCGCGGCGCAGTCGATATCCGTTGACTTGAAATCGCCGTAATGCTCTTCGGGAGCAACGTCTGCGTCTTGGTGCTTAAAGCCGTAAATATCTCCCATAATTGAATAAAGGTCGGGAGCGTTTTCGTCGTTCCCGTTCGGCGAAACGAAGTCGAAGATCGCGGTTTCCTCGATACCCATAGCCCTTACCTCAAGGTGTACAGGCTCTTCGTTGACCTTGGTAAGGTTTGTCGTACCGAAAATAGTCGCGCCTGTGCCGTAGAGAATTTCATCGGGATTGAACGGGTTGATCGCCACGCCCGTCATCCACCAGCCGGGCTTTAGCTGTCCCTGCCAGTCGAGCCAAGGACTGCTGCTTATGTCTATTGTGTAATTCATCTGGGGATCGCCGTTTTCGTCGTCCGCCCATATAGAGCCCCAGCTTTCTCCGCCGTCGAAGCTTACGAAAACGTTGTCCTTAACAGCCCACAGGTCGAGTGTCATACACACTATCATATTTGGGTCGTTGGGATTTACCGAGATTCCGTTATAGCCGCAGGTGTAGACCTTATCGGGAGTAATTTCCTTCCACTCGCCCGTTGCGAGATTATATTTCTGAATTGCGCCGTCTGATGCGTTGCTGGGTCCGATCTTATAGGACCACGATGTATACAGATAGCCGTCCGAAGAGATCTGACCCTGAACAGGCTTTAGAGTTGTGTTGTCTTCCGTTCTTTCGGACATAGGATTTTCGATTTCCGTCCATGTTTCGCCTGCGTCGTCGGAGCGGTAAAGATAATTGCCCGTCGTAGCCGCCGCGCCCACAACAATGGTTTTTGTGGCTTTTCCGCTTTCGGAGCTTGCTTTGTCGAACGCTACAAATGTAAGACCCTGAGAATAGCCCTCCTCGGTATAGCCGCCCTTTGTGGGGAAGCTTGTGACCTCAGCCCATGTTCTGCCGTAGTCGGTGGACTTCCACAGACCGTCCGCGCGTGAGCCGAAATAGATGATAGAGTTGTCGTTGGGGTCTACCTGAAGTCTTTCTCCTGCGCCTCTGCCGACTTCATTTCCTCCGCAGCCGAACGGAAGCTCAAAAATTCCCCAGTTTTCGCCGTAGTCGTCCGAATAGAAGATCGCTCCCGCCGAAGAAGAATATGTACCTGCCGCAATGTACACTCTGTTAGGCTCTACGGGGTCGGTGGCAATGCTTTCGATACCCATATAGTTCCAGTCATCGCCTCCGATAAAGTCGGTGATACATTCCCAGCGGTTGGTTTCTTTATTGAGCTTGTATGCTCCGCCGATATCGGTACGGCAGTAAACAAGACCCTCTTCGGTGGGGTTATAGACGATAGCCGGGACGAAACCGCCGCCTACTATCTCAACGTTTCCCCACTCCCAGCCTGTATCCTTTGGCTGAGCGTTGTAGTATTCCGTTTCTGCGGACTTGCCGTCCTCAGAACCTGATTTTGAACTGCTGTTTTCCTTATCATTGGAACAGCCTGCAAATGCCGATATTGCTATTATGCAGGCACAGCTTACAGATAAGATCTTGGAAATTTTCATAGTATTCTCCTTAATAATACAAAATTGTATTCGTTTACATTACTTACTGATTATATTTTACTATATAAGAGGTTGTTTGTCAAGAGCCTCAAATTTTTCTAACCTCTTACGTCTAACATCTAACTAATTTCTTCTTGCCGTCTTTTTTGCCGCCTTTACTTTGTACATTTCTTTATCGGCTAATTTGACCATTTCGTCCATATAACCGATATTTTTTCCGTTGACGATATGGTAGCCGCAGGAGCAGGCTATCTTAAACGGCAGTCCGCCGGTGTTATTGTATTCTTCAAGAGTTTTGTCTACCCGCTCTATTGCAGACTGTATCTCGGTCTCCTCCGCTCCGCTGAGTATTACGCAGAATTCGTCTCCGCCCGTTCTCGTGCATACGCTGCCCTGAGGCATTGAATTAAGTATCGCCTCCGCCGTTTTGGTTATAGCAACGTCTCCCGCCTCGTGACCGTATTTGTCGTTTATGGGCTTTAGGTTGTCTATATCCGCGCAGATAATAGTTATTCTTCCAGAACCTTTTTTAGCTTGGCTGATGAGAGCCTCGCCGTATCGTACCATTCCGCGTCTGTTGTAAAGACTTGTAAGCGGGTCGCGGACGTTAAGGCTGTCAAGCTTTGCAACAAGATATTCCAGTTCGTTGTTCATATAGAAACAGCCCGCATTGTTTGAGATAGAGGTCGTCCATGAGCCGAACAGATCTCCGTTGCCCTCAAGCTTTGAAGGCTCATAGGCAAGATAACCGAGAAAGCTGTTCTTGAAGTAAAGGGGCGAAAACGCCATAAGCACAGGCTTTTCTCCGCCGAGAAAGCTTTCGGGCAAAAGCTGTTGAGCAGGAAACTCGTATCCTATAGGGACCTCGTGACCGTACTGTACCATAGACACCGCATTTTCAGACAGACCTTTAAATGACTTATCCAATTCGTAATCGATATTGCAGAAACGTTCTCTTATATTTGAATTTATACATATATAAAGTTTTTTAAGTCCGAAAAATTCCGCGCCCTTTATAGTGCCGCTGTAAAGCTCGATACTGTTTTTGGCGTTGGCAAATTTAGTGTTCAGCTCCAGAAGATATGTATTAAATTCCTTGTATCTGTTGTTGGTGCTGTGCATTACTTTATAGAAGTCGATATGAGAGGATTTCTTCTCACAGCCGCAGGACTGTCTTTTAAGCAGCTCGCATTTTACATATTCCGTTTCGTTTACGGATCTTCCTTCCCATATGTCGCGTATGATGTCTACCGTTCTGACTCCCGCCGCAGAAAACGCGCGCCTTACCGTGGTCAACAGCGGAGTGTACATTTCGCAGTCCTTAATGCCGTCAAAGCCTGTGACTATAACGTCCTCGGGAATTCTGTACCCAAGCTTTTTAAGCCTTTCCATACTGAAGATCGCCATAGTATCGCTGGCGCAGACTATCGCCTGCGGCTTGTCCTCGGATTTCATAAATTCTTCTGTGCATTCAGCGGCTTTCAGCCAGAATTCTCCGTAAGCGATCCTGTTTTCCTCTATGGGGATATTATGCTTTTTCAGCACTTTTTTATAAGCGGACAGCCTTTCCTCCGTCTGGAGATTTCCGGGGAAACCGCCGATAAAGTTGATTTTAGTGACATTATGCTCCTCTATAAGATGAGTGACGACGGTTTCCATAGCGGTTTTGTCGCTGAGGATAACGTTGTATTGAAGCCTGTGAGCAGGGTCGTTTATGTTCACTATAGGAATGTTATGCTCCGCCGCCTTTTGACTGATTTTATATATGACGTCCTCCTGTATCATAGAGTCGCCCAGAATAGCGATACCGTCCAGCATATCGTAATTTATAAGATTGAATATCTCAATTTCCCCCAATATTATTTCCTCGGGGAGAACTCTGTCCGAATTCAGTTCGGGACGTATAAGAAGCGCGGCAAAAACCAGCAGGTTAATGTCAAGCTGTTGGCAGCGTTTATATATACCGTCAACAACGCGGCTTTCATATTCCCAGTTATATCCTGTAACGCACACGGCGATATTCTTGCGGTCCATTGTCTTACCTCCGCTTATAAAACTACACCTTTATTATACAACGTTCTCGGAGGAATTGCAATTATTTTTGAAAATTTTATTCAATGTCACCGCAAGTTTTATTGAAAACAGAG
>JAUNOG010000091.1 GCA_030531185.1 Ruminococcus sp. | reverse complement strand
CAAAGTTCCGCTATTGACTTCCAGATACTCGTACTTACTTCCGCTGTAAACATATTCATGGGCTTCCGTTCGGTATTTTCTAGCCAAAACCGCAATCGATGAGTCATCATCATAAGACAATAAAGCTTTGTGTCCGGATATATTTATATATTCAATTTCCATGTTTTCAGTATCTACTTGCACACCTAACGTTATTGACAGGAGTGGAATCAAGAGCGATAAAAGAAGTATTGATGATACACCATCTTGGAAAGCTTAAGCCCCTGAGACTGCATAAGGTTTTTTAGCAGCTTGTTATCAAGACTGTTGATAAAACGGTCAAAAGTCCAATAAGACGGAAGCTGTTTCATAATGTTGAAGCCGCAGTAATAAGCGATGATGAGATTATTGTTGAGATAATCTACTAAATCGGTAATGCAGAAAAAGCACTCACATTTCATAACGATAAAAGCACGAAGCAAGGCTCTTTTTGAGAAACCGTTTCTTCCTGTTTTAGCAGTAGATGCCGAAAATTCGGACAAATTGAGGTTAACAAAAAGGCTTATCGTAAAAATGTGCTGTCCGTACAACTTGGTTCGATTCAATTTTCCACTCAGCTTGTTCTAAATTTTGGTGTTTGCAGTAAGCTTACTGCATTCGCGTAAATGCTCATTATCAATGCAGGGATATTCATTTTCTATTTTTTAAACTCCCTCGGACTGCACCCGTAAGCTGCTTTAAAAGCTTTGGAAAAATAGCTGTGGTCGTCAAAGCCGCAAAGTCCGCAGATAGTGTTTATGGAGTCAGAGGTATTCTGTATCATATAAGCTGCATTGCGCAGACGGTAATTTTTCAGATATTCAAAGGGAGATTGACCCGTTATATTTTTAAAGCATCTCTGCACCTCGCTTTTGCTGATAAATGCGGCGTCCGCCATATCTTCAAGAGTGATTTTTTCCGCATAATGGTCATGGATAAAGAGCAGCATATCACGAAGCCTTGTTTCCTGCGCGATACTTGCCGACGGCTGTGCTTCCTTATTCTTTTTTGAAAGATGTATAAGTATACGAAAAAGCTCGGAAAGCTCATTTCGGACGATAAGCTCGTGATCCAGAATTTTAATATTTTCCGCATTCCATATATTTGTAAGCCATCCCAGAATTTTTGAGTAGCTGCTGTCCTTGGCAGTAAATATAAGCTCACGCAGTCCGCTGTTTTCCGTTATCGGCACAAGATATTTTCTATGATAGATGTTGTCCTCTTTTCCGCCAACTATCGAACCGTGTACCACCACGGAGCGGAATACGCTTTTTGAATCCGAGCCTGCTTTGAACATTGCATGAAGCGTGTTGCTGTTGATAAAATATATATCGCCCTTGTTCAATATGTGTTTGTTTTTTCCGCATTCAATAAGTACACTTCCCTCAACAACAAATCCGAATTCAAGCTCTTCGTGCCAATGCCAACTAACAAAATTGTTCGTAACATCTGCATGATACACGGCTATCGGAAATTCGGCATCTCCGTGCAGTCCTGTTTCATCTGATTTAAAGGGAGGATTCGTGCCGTAATCCTCATTTCGCAGCACACTGTAATCAACAATAGACATTTTAGTTCCTCACTTGGCGATATTTTCATAGTTTTGGGCAATATTTTTATACCTGTACGTATCATTTGATGTTATAATTATACTATAAATTCAGTGAATAGTCAACACTAAATTTTACGGGAGGTATTGAAATGATAAGATTTACTGAAGAAAACGACGCTCTTATCGTTCGTTCAAGAAACGAAACGATACGCATTGAAGGCTGGGGAAACAATGCGCTGCGTGTAAGAACCACGCTTCTGAAAAAGCTCCCCGAAGACGCACACGCTCTTACCGAAAATGTCGCGCACAGCGCAAAGGTCACTATCGACAATGACAACGAAACAGCCGAAATCGTGAACGGCAAGATCAAGGCTACTGTCAACGGCGTGGGCATCATTTGCTTCTATAAGGACAATGAGTTTATTTTGCAGGAATATTACAGCTATTATTACGGCTCGATACGCAAGGAAGCTATCTGCTACAAGATCAGATCCCGTGAATACAAGGGACTTGCTTCCGATGACTTTAAGATAACTGTTCGCTTTGAATCCACCCCTGATGAAAAGCTGTTCGGTATGGGACAGTATCAGATGCCTATACTCAATCTCAAGGGCACTATTCTTCCCCTTGAACAGAGGAACTCGCAGGTAAGCGTTCCTTTCGTTGTATCAAGCAAGGGCTACGGTATGCTCTGGAACAATCCCGCAACGGGTGAAGCTGCTTTCGGTATAAATATCACCAAGTGGATCTCCGATGAAAGCGATATGGTGGACTACTGGATAACCGCAGACGATACCCCGGCGAAGATCGTGACTAACTACACCGAATGTGTCGGCAGAGCACCCGTTATGAGTAAAGATTATCTTGGACTCTGGCAGTGCAAGCTTCGTTACCGTACTCCCGATGAGGTGCTTGAAGTTGCAAGAAGATACAAGGAGCTTGGCATCAAGCTTGATGTTATAGTTATCGACTTTTTCCACTGGCCTCACCAGGGCGATTGGAGATTTGACGAAAAGTATTGGAGCAAGGAAGCTGTCAAAGCAATGATAGACGAGCTTCATGCTATGGGAACTAAGGTCATGGTTTCCGTTTGGCCGTCGGTGGATAAGCGCAGCGAAAACTATTACGAAATGGAGCAAAAAGCACTCATAAGCACAACGGATATTGGTTCGGTTCAGACCTACGATTACGAGGGCGACTGCGGCACTGTTGATTTCTTCAATCCCGAAGCGCAGGAATTTGTATGGAGCAAATGCAAGCAGAATTACCGTGATTGGGGTATTGATCTTTTCTGGCTCGACAACTCCGAGCCAGACAGTACCACTTATGACTTTGAAAATTACCGTTATTATACGGGAAGAGGTTCAAAGGTAGGCTGCGAATACCCCAAGAAATATGTTGAGGCATTCTATAACGGAGAGGAAGCCGAAAACGATCACGAAGCAGTTAATCTCTGCCGTTCCGCATGGGTAGGAAGCCAGAAGTACAGAACGCTCGTATGGACGGGAGATGTTCAGTCCAACTTTGAATCCTTCAAGGATCAGGTTGTTGCGGGACAGAACATAGGTCTTGCAGGCATTCCATGGTGGACTACCGACATCGGCGGATTTATGACAGACAACTGGGACGACCCCAATTTTACGGAGTTGCTCATACGATGGTATCAGTACGGAGTATTCTGCCCGATCCTGCGTATGCACGGGAACCGCGGTCCCGACTGGGATATTCCCAAGCTTGATGACCGTGATTTCGGCGGCGGATATCTTTACACAGGTCACCCCAACGAGCTTTGGAGCTACGGCGAAGAAGCCTATGAGATCATGAAGAAGTGGTTGGATATACGTCTTTCAATGAAGGATTACATTGCAGGACTTATGGAGGAGACCGCAAAAACAGGTGCTCCTGTTATCCGCACAATGTTCTTTGAGTTCCCCGACGATGAAAAGTGCTGGGAGCTTCCCGAGCAGTATATGTTTGGCAGTGATTATCTTGTTGCTCCCGTGCTTGAACTTGGTGCAAGAGAACGCAGCGTATATCTGCCCAACGGCAAGTGGGAGAGCATTTCTGATAAAAAGATATACAACGGTGGTCAGACCGTCACCGTTCCCGCACCTCTTGATGTTATGCCTGTATTTAAAAGAATGGGATAAATTATCGGCTTATTATAATATAAAAAATATCACTTAATTAAGAAATAGAATCTTCTTCGCAAAAATATCGGCAGAGGGGCTGTTTACATAATATATAATGCTAAACACCTCAAAAAGCAAAAAAAGTTTGTGCGAAAACGGAAAAGGCTAAACGGCTTATTTCTAATAATAAACAAAATGAACTTATGTTAAAACGGCAGAAATATCTTACGCTGCTATAGTGCAGTAAAAATGGAAGGAACGTAAATATGAATTACAAAAAAACACTGATAGCCTGTTACCTTGGATTTGTTACGCAGGCAATAGCTGCAAATTTTGCGCCGCTGCTGTTTCTTACTTTTCATAATAATTACAATATTCCTTTAGGACAAATAGCACTTATCTCATCTGTGTTCTTTACCACACAGCTCGTTGTGGATATTCTGTGCGCACGTTTTGCGGATATTATAGGCTACAGAAAATGTGTTGTCGGTTCGCAGCTGCTTTCGGCAGTTGGACTTATCGGACTTGCTTTTCTGCCGCTGGTCACATCTAATCCATTTGTGGGAATAATTATCAGTACAGTGCTATATGCCATAGGCAGCGGTCTTACGGAAGTGCTTGTAAGTCCTATCGTTGAGGCATGTCCTTTTGAGCATAAGGAGGTAGCAATGAGTCTGCTCCACTCGTTTTACTGCTGGGGCGCGGTGGGAGTTATACTTCTTTCAACGCTGTTCTTTGCGCTGTTCGGGATAGAAAACTGGAAATGGCTCTCCTGCATTTGGGCGGTCATCCCGCTGTGTAATGTATTCAATTTTGCTGTATGTCCGATCGAGCATCCGACAGAGGACAGCAAGGGAATGAGTATCGACAGTCTGCTCAAAGTTCCGATGTTCTGGATCTCCATACTGCTTATGATATGCGCAGGGGCATCGGAGCTTTCAATGGCACAATGGGCATCTGCGTTTGCGGAATCTGCACTGGGTCTTTCAAAATCAATGGGAGATATTGCAGGTCCGTGTATGTTCGCCGTTACAATGGGCATCAGCCGTTCATTGTACGGAAAATACGGTGAAAAGCTTGACCTTATGAAATTTATGATAAGCTCGGGAGCTCTTTGCCTCGTCTGCTATATTATAGCCTCATTGTCGGAGATACCTCTGATGGAACTTGCAGGTTGTATAGTGTGCGGATTTTCGGTAGGCATAATGTGGCCAGGAACGATAAGCATCTGTTCGGCGAAGTTACCGTCAGGCGGTACGGCTATGTTTGCACTGCTGGCAATGGCAGGAGATATGGGCGGTGCACTCGGACCTGCAGTCGTGGGAAATATTTCCCAAAATGCAGGAGATAATATGCAAAAGGGTATGCTCGCAGGCTGTGTATTTCCGCTTGTGCTTATTATCTCCGTTTTCTTTGTCAAAAAGCTTAGCAGGGCAAACAGAGTATAGAAAAAGCGTTACCTTTCAATTTGATAGGTAACGCTTTTTCTATCACAATATAGCTGTTTGGAATAATTGGATATTTTCAGTTCGTTTTTTGCTGACCAATAAGATATGTCCTTCATTTAAAGACTTCAAATCAGAAATATAGTCAAGGATCGGCAGTTATATCACTATATTATACGAATTTCAGTTGCTCTGTTATTCTCCATACCATCAAACTTTGTCATTCTTTATCGTGTCATTATCAAATGTCGCTTTTGCAGTAATAGTATTATTCTCATTTTTATTTATGCGAATACGGTTCCATACAAAAACAGTATCAGGGTTATTGAGAAATCCGCTACGTTTTATTATGCCAAGCGACTTGCCGTTCACGATAAGTTCAATGCTTTGTGCATTTGAATATACCTTTATATACAATACATTGCATGGTCTTATATTATGACGGCACTCAGTAATGCAAACCGTTTTCTCGCTGCTCCATACAGATCTATAAAAGAATTACGCATCTTTGGGTATGCGCTCTCTTGTGCATAGTCCCTTATCATTTTGTCCTCTTGTATCGCCCTCTTCACGCCAATTGGAAGGAAAATCAAACATACACCATATAAATTTTACCCAAAGATATTTTCTTACGGAAAATTGCTGCCAAACAATTTCGTGAAGCTGTGACTGATAGTCTTCATAATGACGGGTTCCATTCGGGTCAATATCGTTCAGCCAGTCTATGCTGTCCTTGTGCTGTGTTAGAGCTCCGCCTCTGTCGTATTCAGAAATTCATACAGGACGTCTTTCCTTGGGAGAAAAATCACTGTAAAGGGGCTGATGCTCCATTCTAGATAATCCCAACGATAATTGAGGGGTGATTGTAATTCTGTCTGATAAACTCCCGAAGTTGCTGCTTTGCATTCTCTGCATAGTCATCTGCAAGAATGTGGAGTTCGCTTTCATCTGGGGACATTTTGTTTATAATGCCTATCTCTGTCCAAACTCAAATACCGAGATCGTCACACAGTGAATATTCCTGACTGCAATGCTGATAATGAGCCTTTCTGACAGCAGTATAACCCATATAACGGTTTTCAGGATAGACAGAATAGCGGATATATCCCTTACGGAAAGCATTGCCATACCATGTCCGAAAGACTTTGTGCTGAAAGACTTTATAGCTCAGACATTTAAAATGTTCAGCG
>JAUNOG010000090.1 GCA_030531185.1 Ruminococcus sp. | reverse complement strand
TTTTCATTGTCGGACAATCAGGTGACTTTGATAAAATCCTGTCTTGAGCTTACATACATATCTGAACTTAAAGGACAGCCCTTTAATCTTTTGCCGTACATTACCGCCGTTTGCTCCTTCGGAGGAGTTTGCATCCTCATTCAATGCGCCGCGCTTAACAGGGGAGAAGTGAATTTAAAGGCTTTCCTTGCCGCTCGTCCGTTGTGCGCCGTATTGTCGGGAATAGTGTGTCATATGCTGGAAAAATACTTTATACCCGATACCGTCGAGGCGGTAAGCGTTAACAAATCAGTTTTGGTCAATTTCAACAATTTTATACCGTCAATATGTTTAATATTAATGATTTTATTACTAAATTTTAAGAAAAGTCTAGTATTTTCAAAATAGTTATGTTATAATAAGTTCAAACAAGGATTTATATTTTTACTGCAAAGGAGTTGCATATTTATGGCAAAGAAGAACTTTTTCGGCAATAAGATCTCGCCTTCATGTTCCTACTGTATGTTCGGCAACCGTTCAAAAGAGGGAAGTAAGGTACTCTGTGAAAAGCAGGGACTTGTAGATGCGGATTATAACTGCAAGAAGTGGGTTTACGATCCTATCAAGCGCGTACCTAAGAAACAGCTTAACATTCCAAACCAGGAAGACGATATTATTTAAAACTTCTAAAGACGGGTTCTGCCCGTCTTTTCAGTTTATCTGAACACACAAAAAGGACTGCCTCATTACACGGCAGTCCTTTTTGTGTGTATGATTTTACAGCTTTGTTATCTTGGCATAATTTGCCATTACCTTTTTAGTTCCCTTAGTGTCAAAAGCAATTTCAAGCAGCGTGTCATTTGACATCGGCGTAGCCTTCAGCACAGTACCCTCGCCGAAAACTCTGTGATTTATCCTGTCGCCGACTGAATATGAAACGGACGGTTTCTTTGAAGTTTCCTCTTGTGCGGATTTAAACATTGACATCTGCTGTGACAGTGAAACATTTTTCGGCGGGTTAAATCCTGCGGAAGAAGAAAGAGAAGACAAGCTGATCTGTTCGTCCTTTTCTATGTTTTCCTTCGGTAGCTCCTTCACAAAACGGGATATCCGATTTCTGTCGGTGCGGCCGTACAGCATTCTTTCTCCTGCATAGGAAATATACAGCTTTCTCTTTGCTCTGGTGATAGCCACATACGCAAGCCTGCGTTCTTCCTCAAGGTCTGCCTCGCTGTCCATACTTCTTGCCGAGGGGAAAATATTATCCTCCATACCCACAACAAACACCACAGGGAATTCAAGACCCTTTGCGGCGTGCATTGTCATCATAACCACATAATCTCCGTCGTCAAGGGTATCAATGTCCGTGTAAAGAGAGATTTCCTCCAGAAATCCCGCAAGATCGGGTTCTTCGGCTTCTTCCTCGTATTTTGCCATTGTGGATTTAAGCTCCTGAATATTTTCCAATCTGTTCTCGCCCTCGATGCCCTGCGTTCTCAGATAGTCGCCGTAACCTGATTTTATAACGATTTCGTCGAGAAGCTCAGGCAGTGTGATTTCTTCTGAAAGCTCAGTCAGCTCGTCGATCATCTGCGCAAAGGACGTCAGCGCCTTAGATCGTTTGGCAAGAGGAGCATATTCGCCGCTCTGTCTGAGGACTGTTATCGGATCCTCTCCTAAATCGGAAACAATTTGCTCCACAACCGAGACCGTAGCATCGCCGATACCGCGTTTAGGCTCGTTAACGATACGTTTCAGTCTCAGCATATCGGCGTGATTGTTGATTACCTGTAAATATGCAAGTACGTCTTTGATCTCCTTGCGGTCATAGAACTTAGGACCGCCGAAAATTCGGTAGGGGATAGCTGATTGTATCATAGCCTGCTCAATAGCGTTGGACTGTGCGTTCATTCTGTACAGAATAGCGTGATCTCCGTATTTTCCGCCGTTTTCCACGTTTTCAAGAATTTTATCCGCAATGAATTTAGCCTCGCCTCGCTCGTTGACCGATTTGTAGACCGTAACCTTTTCGCCGTCGCCGCAGGCAGTCCAAAGATTTTTTCCTTTTCTTCCTTGATTGTTTTGAATAAGCACGTTGGCGCAGGTCAGAATATTCTGCGTGGAGCGGTAATTCTGCTCCAGCTTGATAACGTCCGTAGCAGGATCGCAGGAGAATTCATCTTCAAAATTAAGGATATTTTCAATCGTTGCGCCTCTGAACTTGTAAATACTCTGATCGTCGTCGCCTACCACGCAAAGATTGTTGAATTTTCTTGACAGCAGAGATACAAGTCTGAACTGCGCCTTGTTGGTGTCCTGATATTCGTCGACCATTATGTACTTGTACAAATTCTGATAGTGATCGAGCACATCGGGATTTTTCTCAAAAAGACGTACCGTATGGCAGATAATGTCGTCAAAGTCCATAGCGTTGGAGCGGATCAAGGCGTCCTGATAACGCTTGTAAACCTTGCCGATAGTCAGCAGACGGTAATCTCCGCAGGCGTCTGAAATGAATTCTTCGGGGGAAATCATACTGTCCTTGCTGTGGGATATCTCGTTTAAAATCATTTTCGGAGGAAACATCTTTTCAGAAATATCCATATCCGAAAGAATAGCCTTAACGGTGCGCCGAGCGTCGTCGGTATCGTAAATCGTAAAATTGGACGTAAATCCAATTCTGTCACTCTCACGTCTGAGAATTCTTACGCAGGCGGAGTGAAAGGTAGCCGCAGTAAGTCCTTGACCGGCTTCGCCCAGCATATTTGAAATACGTTCCTTCAGCTCGCCTGCCGCCTTGTTAGTAAATGTTATCGCAAGAATACTCCACGGCTTGACGCATTCGCAGGATACGATATCGGCAAGTCTGCCGCTGTCGTTGACTTTACCGTTTATGTAATCCCTGAGATACTGCAATTCGTCCTCAGTGACGAAATTACCGCCCGTTTCGCTGTTATAAGCATTGCCGAAATAAATCATATTGGCGATACGGTTGACCAGAACCGTGGTCTTTCCGCTTCCTGCGCCCGCCAGAATAAGCAGCGGACCTTTTATCTTAAAAACAGCTTTCTGCTGTTCGGGGTTCATTCTTGAAAAAAACTTTTCAAGCGCCCTACGCTTTAATGTCTGAAATTCGCTCATATCAAATTACCTCCGTAAACCAGTATATCACAAAAGAATAATTTTGAAAAGGGGGATCGCAAAGTTTTTTCTTAACTGTCCAACTATCTGTACGAATAAACTGTAAATTTTTCTCCAATACTTTAATCAAATATTATTTTGGAGGTACTTATTATGCAGGCTATCGTTTTATGCGGCGGAAGAGGAGAACGTTTAATGCCCTTGACGGCAAAGCTGCCCGCGCCTTTGCTCAGAATGGTTGGTAAAGAGATTTTACTTTACACTATTGAACAGCTGTTAAAGACGGGAGTAGAAAGAATTACCCTTGCTGTCGGTTACGGCGGAAAGGAGATAAAACAATTTGCCGAGACACTGCAATATGAAAATGTCCGAATAGACCTGTCAAGCTGTTCCGATGACGGAACAGCTCCCGCTGTTGCTTATGCGGCGGACAGAAACCGGAAAGAGATCCTTGTAATTGAGGGAAACAGCTTGTTCAACTGCAATTTGACGGAGCTTGTGGAATTTCACCGTAATAAATCCGCACTGTGTACCGCCTTGCTTACCGATGTTTACTCTGAGGACGTGACAATGGCAAGAACAGATAAAAACTGTGAAGTCGAAAAGCTTGTCGCAAATCCCGCCCCGTCGCAGACGAGCTTTTCAGGAGGTCTTACGGGAATTTACTGTATCGATCCCGAAATTTTCAATGAAGTAAATTTCAGCGAGGGCGATTTCAGTCACGACATTTTGCCGATGCTGGCGGAAAAAGGCGGCAGGCTGTATGCGATGAAAAAAGATATGTACTATCGCAGAATATTGACGCCTAAGGGATTTTTATCCGCACAGCAGAATATTATGTATTCAGACGGAATAAAGATAACTAACAATACCAACCGCAGCTTCAGCGGAGTAACATTTATACCGCCCGTCTATATCGGAACGAACGTTACCATTGAAACAGGTACGGTTGTGGGTAAAGGCACTGTACTTGACAATGGCTGCTCCATAGGGAAGCGTTCTAAAGTAATCGGAGCATATATGGGAGAAAATTCTTCGGTAGGTCGCAACTGCGAAATTGACAGCGCAGTGATTTGCCGTAAAGCTCAGCTTGGAAATCAGGTGAAATGCGGCTTTCATTCAGTTGCAGGCGACGGAGCGGTTATGGAAGATGAAAGCGAGCTGTCAAGTAACTCGGCTTTATGGTCTGATACGAAAGCCAAAAGCGGTTCGGTTGTAAGAGACAAGCTGCTTCACGGCTCACAGGATATTTCATATATCGACGACGACGGAATTTTCACCGTAATTCCCATTTCCCAATCAGTGCAGGAGTGTATGAATTTCGGCATAGCCTGCGCTTCCGCTCTTGAAAACGGACAGAATGTTCTGATAGGACGCAGCGGTAAAATCGGAGCGGATATCCTCAGTCAAGCTCTTTCTTCGGGAATAGCCGCAGGAGGAGCCGCTGCGCTCGATCTGTCTGAATGCAGTTGCCCGCAGTTAGCCTACCTTGTCGGAAAAACAGGCTGTAAAATAGGACTGTACCTTGATATCAATTCGCATTGCACTATACGTGTTGTTTCCGTCGGGGGGCTTCCTATAAAGCGCGAGCTTGAATACCGTATTGAAAATGCCGTTGCAGACCGTAATTTCCGTCCCGTTAGTCCCGAAAGATACGGCAGGATTGCAAGCGTGGGCGGAACGGTATATCTGTATGAAAATTATCTGTCAAGTCTGTTACCCTTACAGCTGAAAGGGATATCTCCTCAGATAAGAGCAAATGACAAAATAACAGCCGAGCTTGCCGACAGAGTTTTCAGACCAAGATCGTCATTGAGCGGCGAGAGGATAACTTTCCATATTTCGTCGGACGGTATGCGCTGTACCGCATATTCGGACGGCGCAGGCAACGTTACTTGGGAACGTCTTGCCGCGCTAGGTATGGCGGCGCAGTTTGAGGAGGGAAAGCCCGTAGCCGTTCCGTATTGCTTTTCTTCCGTTGCTGATAGGGTAGCGGAAAATTTCAGCGGGAGACTGTACAGGTATTACAATTCATCTGCCGATAATTCCGACGACGAAGCCAGACAGATAGCAGAAACAGAGCATTGTAATTTTATGCGCGACGGACTTGCTCTGTCGGCGGTTATCTGCGGATATCTCAGCCGTAAAGGAATTTCACTTGTCAATGTGCTGGAGCGTATACCCGCTATCTACTGTTCACAGCGTTATGTTGCCGCAGGTTTTGACGGTGCAGAGCTACTCGAGGCTTTGTGCGCCTCAAATGCGGTATGCGGCGAGGGAGCCGTTTACGATAATCAGAATTCCAGAGCCATAATTCGTCCGCTGAAAAACCGTCGGGGCGTAATTATTTTTTCCGAAAGTATGCAGTGCGAGCACGCCGCCGCGCTATGCGAGGAGATATGCGATAAAATCAAAATGCTTGAAAACCGTAAAAAGCTTTGATTTTCCTTAGTTTATAAAACGTTTTCGCAAAGATATATTTTCCGCTTGACAATCGGCGCAAAATGGAGTAAAATATATATCAGATATTTTTGTTCGGATATTTGCGCCCGTTAAACGGTCGTTTTAAATCAGTCTGCGGTTTGTCATACCAACACGTCTTTTTATATGAAGCTTTCCATTCAGAGCTTCTTGCTGTCAGACTTCACAGTTATCTAACGGAAAAATCGAATATTTTAAGCCGTACCGATTTTTTACGGCTTTTCAGAAAGGAGTTTTACGCTCCGCTGCGAATTTGGGCGGAGCAGACTATTTTTATGAATAATCAACTGAATAATGCTAACAGAACTAACGGAGGAAAGCGTTTTTTTAAGCAGACAAACGCTGCGTCAAAGGAAATGCCTCTGTTAAGGCCGTCCAAAAATTCGGAACGTGATAACGGACGCAGGACGGCTGCAAGGCTAAGCAGGAATAATCCTGCCGACAGCCGCAGACAGAATAATCAAAAGGAAAAGCCGCAGAGAGAGCAGAGAGAACCGCAAAGACGTACCCCTGTGAGAATTATCCCGTTGGGAGGTCTCAACGAGATCGGCAAAAACTTTACTGTGATCGAGTGTTCAAACGATATGTTTATCATCGACTGTGGACTTGCGTTTCCCGACAGCGAAATGCCGGGCGTTGATATTGTAATTCCCGACTTCACATATATTGAGAAGAATATTGACAAGCTAAGAGGTATCGTTCTTACTCACGGTCACGAGGACCATATAGGCGGTCTGCCGTATTTTCTGAAAAAATTCAATGTTCCCGTATACGGAACAAGACTTACTCTGGGACTTGTGGAGGGTAAGCTGAGGGAACACGGACTGCTTGGCAGCGTTAAGCTTAACGTCGTTGTTCCGAGACAGACGGTCAGGCTGGGCTGTATGGCTGTGGAATTTATCAGAGTTAACCACTCTATTCCCGACGCTG
>JAUNOG010000089.1 GCA_030531185.1 Ruminococcus sp. | reverse complement strand
GTGATTTTTTATGCTTTTGTTGCACGCAAACGTGCAACAATTAATAAAATATGTCTGAATCAAAATATAAATCATTTGTTTGTACAAATTATAAGGTGTGTTATTAGTGATATTGTTTAAGACGAGAAGGTCTATTTATTTATTAATAAATATCATTGAATTTTTCACCAGAAACAAACATAGACTCTCCGCATTCGTTTTGATAATTACGTGACAAAAAAGCACCGATTCCACCATTTTATTGGAATCGGTGCTTTTATTAAGATTTATGCGTTTTTTATTCACAGGCTATATAAATATCCATACTTTCCCCGTCTGTTTCAAAACAAGGAATAACATCTTTATGCACTTGCTTTAAACCATTAACCTTCATATATTCCATTAGTGTTTTGTAGCCGTTCGGAATTATCACAAATGGATTTCCATCGGTTTTTCCAATGTGTATCGCAGCATATTTGTGCGCTGCCTGCTCACATATCTCACAATCGTTCGGAGTAATATCGTTTGGCAGGATCCATGCAGCCGTATATCCGTGCATATTGAACACATTAATCTGCTCCTGAGATAAGTTGGGAAAATCCCAGCCTATAACCTGCGGATTTTCTACTCCGTTGTCACGTGCAATCGAAAACATTCGATTAATCGCATCGCTCTCAGGGTCAGTGCTGATAACCGTATACTTTATATAACGAAAAGCCGGAACCGTTTCAACTCGCAGATTGGAATACGCATCATCGTAACAACCCAATTCCTCCCTGAATAAATTATCGAGCGAGCAGTTGAATAAATTGCAGATTTCTATAGCTTTTTCTATTTCGGGCTTGCACTCGTCAAGTTCCCATTTGGAAACCGTTTGACGGCTTATATTCAGTTTTTCAGCAAGAGCTTCCTGTGTCATAGCAAAGTTAAGCCTACGTAAATGCTGAAGATTTTTTCCAAAACTCATACTTATACGTCCTTTCAAGTTGATAATGTAAGCTTACATTTGTAGTATAACATAAGACATTATCGATCGCAACCACTTAATATTAGCTTTTTAGCTTTTTTACGCAACTCCAAGTTGCTATCAGTATTAAATCATAATCTCAATTACCAAATTTCTTATGTTCAAAAATCTGTAGCTTATTCATCATCGTATTCCTCTATGCAAAAATCATTCAGCGGACAATCTCCGCAATCGTCGTGCATAGCGCAAGTCCTCTCAATCTCTTCCTCAGAAATACCGCAGTCACGGCGTTCTTTGGCAGGGACATCACGCCATATCGTAAGAGTAACTCCGCTATCATCTTTCTCTGTTTCTACGCTTACGGGAACTCCGTTTTCATCGTAAAGTCCCTTGAAAATGGTCTGAGCTTTGCTCAGACAAGTCTTTCCGTTGGTTGTTAAAACCTGTGCAAAAATTATCTTTTTCATAAACTTATTCCTCCCAAATTGTCTGTTTCATCGTCAAATAGCGAGAGCTGGCGTACAGACCTTGCTCTCTCGCTTGTATCGTAATTTGAAATGAGCAGCTCCGCATACTGACAGCCGCCGTCGTACCGCTGTGCAAGATTATTCAGTCTGCTGATCTTCTCGATGCGGATATCCGGTTTATCCCATATCTCACGAATTTCGGGACAGTCGTTGTAGGACACAAGGAACTTGCCCTTGATATCCAGAAGAGCGTCACGCAACCTGATATGATCCTTGGTTTTAAACCCGACGTCCTTGTAGTAATTTTCGGTAGCAAAGTACGGCGGATCGCAGTAGAAAAAGCTGACAGGGCGGTCGTACTGCCGTATCAGCTTTTCAAAATCCTTGTTCTCAACTATGACCTTTTGCAATCGCCTTGCCGCCAAGTCTATCATCGGGAAATCCGACCAGATGGAATGCGGCTGGCTTGCAAAGCTGTCCAATCCGCTTGCATAACTGTACCTTATGAGTTGATAAAATTTAGCCGCTCTGTCAACATCACGAAATCTGCTGAACAGACCTCGTTTGTGCAGACTCGCTATCCAGTCAAAATCCTCACGGGAATTGAGAACATATCTAAGCTTGTATTTCAGCTTGTTCGGTTTATCCCGTACACATTGATACAGATTTGCAAGATTTCCGTTAAAATCGTTGTACACCTCAAAATCCATACTGGGCGACTTATGAAACAGAACCCAGCCAGCACCGCCGAAAACCTCAATATACCTTTCATAGTAGGACGGAAACCTTGCAAGTACGGCGTCCCTGAGAGCCTTTTTTCCTCCTACCCATGACATAAAACTGTTCATTTTCTTCCTTTCTGCCGTTAAAACCAATGACAGAAAGAAAGTCGCTTTGCTAAAAACAGAAATCTTCTGTCATTGGCAAAACGACCTTAGTTGTTATTTAATTGTGGTTGCTTCAGCCCTTGATTATCGGGTCAACGTATGAAAAAATTATCCGCTTCTGTTCAAGGTAGCCGTCGGCTTTGTTTACCTCATTGCACAGCTCCTTGTACTGCCTTTCCGAAAGTACGGGTTTTGTGGCTCTCAGCATTGCAGGAATACTGCCGAGGCAGAACTTGAAATCTACTTTAGCTTTAATTCTGTTTGTATGCATCAGCTCATCTCCATTTCAAAATCTTCGTCCTGTTCCGAAACATATTCTTCAAGATTGTTCGAAACATAATCCGACAGCCATATACTTCCGAAATCCTCCATCGTTCGGAGCCGCCATATTGCAAGCTTTCCGACATCAAGCTGAACGTCTTCAAAGGGAAACAACAGGCAGGTGAGATCTTCATTATTAAAGCTATATGCCTTTTCAAATCGCCTTTCATTCTGCAATATTCCGCTTTCTGCCAGTATATTATTTATGCCGTCGACCCATTCCTGCAGATCGCCGCCGCACCCTTGCAGGACAAGTCCTTCGCAGTCATTCATTTTTTTCAGCTCGTGTAAAGAAATGCTCTCGATTTCCATTATTGCAAAACTTCCTTCCCGTAATATTTTTTCAGCAGATTTATGACGAAATGCTGCCCTTTTCCAGTAACAAATGTCTGCTGATAAGTCTTAGTCATAGTCGGAGTTTCAAACACCGACTCCTTCACCGCAAAATACCCGCGGTCGATAAACGCCTGATAGGGGAGGTTATTCGACATAAGCACTTTCATACTCTTAAGCCAGCCATAGAGCTTGTTTCTTCCGACAGGGATATTTTCGGCTCTTGCCAATTTTGCCATAGCGTTCATGTCGATGAGATTTTCTGTTCCTGCGACCTGATTTGCAAACTCCACCAAAGGCTGATCGTGACGTATCCGCTCATTAAGCTTGTTAATAGCCGTCATCTGAAGTCTGAACAGGTCACGGTACGGCTCGTCGAGAAACGGGAGGTAGTTTTCGATGAACATTTCCTCGTTGCTGACGTAGCCGCCTGTGCGTCTGATCGTTGGGATTACTTCGGAGGTCAGCCATTTACGAAAAGATTGTGCTTGCGGCTTATCACTTCTGATAATAACCGCATAGAGTCCGCTTTCGTTAATTACGGTCATTTCACGCCGCTGACCACCTGATGTCAGCTTAACTGACATCAGCTCGTCCCTGTCCAAACGACCGGCAACCATTCTTGAATTTCTGATTTCAAGAGCTCTGCATACATCTGCAAGCACAAACCACGGTTCCCCATCTTTAGTTATAGTCCTGATCTGACCAAACTTCTCGTTTTCAAAAATTTTGATCATCTGTTCCATTCACATTCTCCTTGTCAATTTCTAAAATAAACTTTGCAAGAGCCTCGATAACGTTGGTAGTTACGGCATTTCCGGCTTGCTTGTAAAGCTGTGCGTCGGACATTCCCGTTGCGGCAACTTTATTGAACTGCTCGTCTGTAAACCCCTGTAAACGCCAGCATTCCAACGGCATAAGTCTGCGGATATATCCGCAGTAGATCACACCGTGTTTATCGGTGACGGTTATCGTAAACATAGGCTCGTTCGGAAGTTTAAATCTTCTGCCTTGCTGACGGACTTTTTCCTTTTCGGGAGTCAGCACCGCTATCGGCCCAGTAATGACGATCACTCCTGATTTTTCGCCTTTATGGTGACCTATACCGCTGTCCTGCCTTGACGTTATACACCTCGCAAGTTCAGTCACTTTCGGTTCAGGATTCATGTCGATACACATAGCGTAATACCCCTGGTTACAGCTTGTTGTAATGGTATGAGCCATATCTTTCCCGACTCGCCCACGCCTTGAATTGAGATTGGGGTAGGCAAGATCAATACTGTCGCCGGGCAATGCTATCTGATAGCCGCTTTTGGTTTTCACCTTGATCGGAAGTCCTATGATCTCATAAAGTCCTGTTTTACCGCCGAAACCGCCTGCCGTTCCCGTAAGCGTTATGCTCAGTCCGTCGACGGAGTACACTCTGCAGCCCTCTCGTCCGGGTATGCGCTGTACAAGAGTTTTTGGATTTGCGTCTGTGAAAGACAGTACTTTTCCAGAGCATTTTTCTCTAAGAAATCCGACAATGAACACTCTCTTTCGGGATTGGGCGACGTGGAAATCTGCGCTGTTAAGCACCTGCCATGCGACATCGTACCCCAAGACATCCAGCGTGTTGAGGATTGCCGCAAACGTCCTGCCTTGGTCATGCGATAGCAATCCGGGTACGTTCTCAAGCAGCAGATATTTAGGTTTTTTAACGGCGGCAATTCTGGCGATCTCAAAGAACAGAGTTCCTCTTGCGTCCTCAAAGCCGCCCCTTTTTCCAGCGATTGAAAAGCTTTGACAAGGGAAGCCTGCGCATATAAGGTCGAAATCGGGCAGCTCGTTTGGGTCGATCTTTCTTGCGTCATCGTAATACACCTCGCTTTCCGTATCATACAACGTTTCGTATGCTTTCTTTGCATATTTGTCTATTTCACAGTAACCGACGCACTCAAAGCCTCCCGCTTTTTCAAGTCCCGAACGGAATCCGCCGATCCCTGCAAAGATATCGAAATACTTTATCAAGCTCACCATCTCCTTTTTTGTAATAAAAAAAGGCTAAGTCTTTTTCAAAACTTAACCGTTACATTGATATATCCATTTCTTCGGATTCTTCAATATCCTCCGTTTCCGTAATTCCCTCACACTCAATATTTTCCTCTGTTTGCTCATCAGTCTGAGGCTGTTCCTGATCGATTTTATGGAATTTATCCACATCGGGGATAACGCCAAGCGTTCTTCCGTTATCGAATTTACAATGCAGAGTACCCGCGTCGTCCACGAATTGAACCCAGCCGCAAGTTCCGCTTTCCACAGGACATAAGTCCTCCATGTGGTCAAGGCAAATCCGAGTGCCTTCGGGATATCTTTGCCTGAGCAGTTCTACTTTCTTTTCATTGTATACCATGCGTACCTCACATTGTCATTCCAATATCGGGTTCATCGGTCAAATCTTCTGACTGAATGCTGTTCATTTCTTCCTCCGTCTGCAAGCTCCAGCTGTCATCTGAATTCCAGAAGCTGACATAAATATCGCCGTCAGGAGTTTTTATTGGCCGCTGTTCAAGAGACTCCCCAACGCCGTCTGAAAGTTGTCCCTCGCAGTACAAGCGGAATTCTTCAAGCTCTTCATCTGTAAGCTGACCGTAAATCTGAGCCGTGATAACTCCAACAAGCGCTCCGTCACGCTCCTCGACAGACATAAACGCCGAGCGTACCTTTTCGTCAACTGAATTGCCCTTGTCATACCAGTGCATGAGACCTCGTTCTTTCTCCTCGGGCATTGTAAAATTTTCAATAAATCGGTTTATCTCCGATTCATAAGCAGAAGCCTCATAGGACGAGATTTTTTCGTATTCCTCGTCATACCAGCATTCCGGTTCTCTGTTGATTTCAAGCGGACAGTAAAACTTTAATTTCTGCAAATGCGTCTGAATATGATTTTCATACAACAGTTTGGCGTTCGGAATATACCCCGCATATCTCAGGTAATTGAAACCCTCTGATTCTGCCACTAAGCCGTCTCCATATTCCTCATCATAAATTAGCAGACAATGATAAATATCATCGCTGTCGCAATACATCAGGTCTACGTTATCAGCAATCAGGTCATTATGTTGCAAGGGATTTCTTTTCAAACTTTCAAATTCAGAATGGGAAACTGCTATCGCTTTTTCCACCACACAGGTTATTGTTTTGAACTCCGATTCTTTGCGAAGCAGATTTGTGTTGATTATGAGTTTTTCATTCATTGACATACCTCCGTTCATTTTAGTTTTTTTTAATAGTATCGCTGTTACATTGGCATCATCTCTTTCCTTAAAAATGAAAAAAGCCGATTCTATTGGTTTCTCTGCTTTGTGAGATACCAACAAAATCGGCATTAAAACTTTGTGAATATTTTTTCATAAAAAATCAGCAGACTGAGAGTAAAATATACTCAAAGTCTGCCGAATTATTTGACGATATTCAATTGCTGAGGGTTCGAACCTCTTTTCAGCTGAAAAGCATCTACGGTTTTCACCTTAAGATTTTCGCCCTCAGAGCATGAAAAAAGCCCGTATTTACGGGCTTTTCGGGTGGTGCATCTTTTTTGTTCCACCAATATGGTGCAGGTGAAGGGA
>JAUNOG010000027.1 GCA_030531185.1 Ruminococcus sp. | reverse complement strand
AACATTTAATATAAAGGTCCCTTACAGAATTAACTGCAAGGGACCGTAAATTGCATATTTTCCGGATTATTAAAAAATTCCGAAAAAATATCTACCGGGATATAATAATCAATCAAACGGATATAAAAGCGGCTTTACATTTTAGCCCTGTCCTTAGCTCTCTGCGTATTGCTGAGAACTCTCTTTCTGATACGGATATTTTTCGGCGTTACCTCCAGAAGCTCGTCGTCCGCAAGGAACTCAAGAGCGTCCTCAAGAGACATCGTTCTCGGCGGGATAAGTCTCAGTGCGTCGTCCGAACCGCTGGCTCTGGTATTCGTCAAGTGCTTTTTCTTGCAGACGTTGACCACAAGATCCTCCTGCTTGGGAGACGCTCCCACTACCATTCCCTCGTAAACGGGAGTTCCCGCAGTTATGAACAGTTCTCCTCTTTCCTGAGCGTTATAAAGTCCGTAGGTGACTGCCTCGCCCGTTTCAAACGCTACCAGAGAGCCGCTTGCTCTTTTCGGTATGTCGCCCTTATACGGCTCGTAGCGATAGAACACCGAGTTCATAATTCCCTCGCCCTTGGTATCTGTGAGAAACTCCGACTTATAGCCGAAAAGTCCTCTTGCGGGAATAAGAAATTCAAGTCTCATTCTGCTGCCCACAGGGGTCATCTGCTGTAATTCGCCCTTTCTTGCGCCAAGCTTTTCCATTACCGAGCCTACGCAGTTTTCGGGAACATCGATAACAAGTCTTTCGATAGGCTCGTTGAGCTTTCCCTCTATCTCCTTGAAAAGAACTCTCGGCGTGGACACGCCCAGCTCGTATCCCTCACGCCTCATATTCTCTATAAGGATAGAAAGGTGCATTTCTCCTCTGCCCGCAACTCTGAACGAGTCTGTATTGTCCGTCTCCGAAACTCTCAGGGAAACGTCCTTTAAAAGCTCTCTGAAAAGCCTGTCCCTGATATGTCTGGTGGTAACGAACTTGCCCTCTCTGCCTGCAAAGGGAGAATTATTTACGGAAAACGTCATTTCGACGGTAGGCTCCGATATCTTCACAAAGGGAACCGCCTCGAACTTGCCGAACTCGCATATAGTATCGCCTATAGTAATGTTCTCGATACCGCTTATGCACACGATATCACCCGCCTTTGCGCTGTCGCAGGGAACTCTGTTAAGTCCCTCGATCTGATACATAGTGACGATTTTTCCTCTGTATTCTTTCTTTGTATTATGGTAGTCGCCGATAGAGACCTCCTGATTGACTTTCATAGAGCCTCTCTCGATACGTCCGACAGCAATTCTTCCCACATATTCGTTGTAGTCGATAGCGGAAACAAGATACTGCATTGAGCCTTCGCAGTCAACCTCGGGTGCAGGGATATATCTGAGTATCTCGTCAAACAGCGGTATCATATTTTCTCCGAGAGAGTTGGGAGAAAGCGACGCCGTACCGTCTCTTCCCGAGCAGTAGAGGATAGGACTGTCAAGCTGCTCGTCGGTAGCGTCCAAGTCCATAAGCAGTTCGAGGACCTCGTCGCCTACCTCGTTAAGTCTTGCGTCGGGTCTGTCTATCTTATTGATAACTATAATGATCTTATGTCCCAGCTCGAGAGCTTTCTGGAGCACAAATCTTGTCTGAGGCATAGGACCCTCGGCGGCGTCCACTAGCAGCAGAACTCCGTTTACCATTTTCAGCACACGCTCTACCTCTCCGCCGAAATCAGCGTGACCGGGAGTGTCTATAACGTTGATCTTAACGTCCTTATACTGAATGGAAGTATTCTTTGCGAGGATAGTGATACCTCTTTCACGCTCGATGTCGTTGGAGTCCATAACTCTTTCGTCAACGACCTGATTTTCTCTGAAGGTACCGCTCTGCTTTAACATCTGATCGACCAGAGTGGTCTTGCCGTGGTCAACGTGAGCGATAATAGCAACGTTTCTCAAATCTTCTCTTATCATACATATTCCTCCATATTTCAAACAACGGGAAAGCCCCTTGTAACTAATTGCTTAACATATTTCGCAAAAAATATAAACAAACAAAAATCTGAATATATTTTGCCTCTGTTTTCGGGATAAAAACGTAATATTTTCACAAAAAGCCTGTAACAGTAAAATAACCTTGCGGAAATTTCCGCAAGGTAACTTTTACAACTACAAATTATAGCACATTTCTCGCCTGTTGTCAATATTTTTCGGGAAAATATTATAGGGTCGCCGCTAATCGAGATTGTTCAGGTTGTTATATCTATCTGCGCGGATTTTAAATGTTAAAACCGTCCCCAAAGCTTATTCCTCAGAGGACGTCTGCTCCTGTTCGCTTTCCGTATCGAGATTGTCCAGCGCAAAATTCAGACACTGTATCACAAGCTGATTAAGCGAAAGATTATTTTCATACGCAAGCTTGTCCAGCTTTTCTATCTGCTCATCAGGCAAGCGGAATGTCTTGCTGGTATAATTGTAGCCTTTTTGTATTTTCCACACTTTTATCATTCCTTTCTACTTTATTATGAATGATATTTTGCATAAAAGATACAAGTACATTGCAATTATTTTTTCTTGCAGACTGCTTAATATACGTTCAGCTGCAAAATCCGCAGTACTATCACAAATACTGCGGACTTTTTATTTAAATAGGTTGCATTATTAAAAAACATATGATATAATAGTAAAAGTTTAGAAGAATTGGAGGAATATAATATGGTCAAAACCACAGGTGCAAGCGTAGGCGTAAGAATTTACATCGTTGTGCTTATCATAGGTTTATTTATGGTAATATCCAGCGCAGGGGACGCTATTACGCTTTTCACTAAAGACGCAGTCAATCTTAACGGCAAAGAGATCTCGGAATTTTACGAGGGCGAAATGGTACAAGGCAAGGCGGAATATGTTTGGGACACCATTGCAACCCTTGAAACATCACGTACTGTATACGGCATACCTGTAAGCAAATCCAGCACGCCCTACTATCTGGTTTATGTGAACTTTGATGCTGACACATCAAACGGTTATTATGTGCTTATGCATATCACAGATAAGGAAACCATTACAGGAATGGACAGTCTTATGATGGAAACCGAGAGATTGCTTATGAGCGACGGCGAAAGTACTATGATCAACAACATCAAGCCCATAGGTCTTAATACAAAAACAGTAAAGATCCCCGGCGAGGTTAAGGAATATTTATACCGGTATTTTGAGGAAGGCGGAATGACAAAAGCCGAATGTGACGAGCTGGTTGCGGACTGCGTACTGGAGCAGTGCGACTACACTCAGGCTAAAATACTTCCTTTGATCGGACTGGGACTTATGCTAATTTCCACGCTGATTTTCTTTGCCGGAAGAAAAGGCAAAAAGTCCAAGACAACCTATGTTAACGAATTCCCGTCGGGAGGCTTTGTTCCTCAGAACGGAAACGCTCAGAATACGTCAGACAGTACCGCTCAAAATCCATATTATTCGGATAATTCAGGTACGTCGGGGCAGATGGACGAAATTAACACCGACGATATTTTTAAATAACATATAATTTTACAAAAGCCGAAAATCCGCAGACTTCACCTGCGGACCTTCGGCTTTATTTTGTATAAGGAATTTGAAATTGAAACCCGGTGTTACTTTACTGCATTGAACGCTTCTTCAAGATCAAACAGAATATCGTCGATATGCTCAGTGCCGACAGACAGTCTGATAGTGTTGGGGTAAATGCCCTGTGCGATCTGCTCCTCTGCATTAAGCTCGGCGTGCGTTGTGGAAGCGGGGTGGATCACCAGAGACTTAACGTCCGCAACATTGGCAAGAAGTGAGAACAGCTTGAGGTTATCGATAAACTTCTGAGCCGTCTTGTCGTCGCCCTTGATCTCAAAGGTAAAGATAGAGCCGCCGCCGTTGGGGAAATACTTCTTGTAAAGCTCCTGCTGTTTGGGATCGTCCGAAACAGAGGGGTGATGAACCTTCTCAACCAGCGGATTTTCACTGAGGTATTTTACTACCTTCAGAGCGTTTTCAACGTGTCTTTCAACTCTCAGGGACAGCGTTTCAAGACCCTGTAGGAAAATAAATGCGTGGAAAGGAGAAAGAGTTGCTCCTGTATCTCTCAGGAGAATTGCTCTTATTCTTGTTACAAAAGCCGCAGGACCCGCCGCGTCTGCAAAGCTTATACCGTGATAGCTTGGGTTCGGCTCTGTAAGCTGAGGGAACTTTCCGCTTGCTTTCCAGTCGAATTTACCGCTGTCTACGATAACTCCGCCGATAGTAGTGCCGTGACCGCCGATAAATTTTGTTGCGGAGTGGATAACTACGTCTGCGCCGTATTCAATAGGTCTTACCAGATAAGGTGTAGCAAAGGTGCTGTCAACCAGCAGAGGTATCTTATGCGCGTGCGCGATCTTTGCGATAGCCTCGATATCGACCACGTCCGAATTGGGGTTGCCGAGAGTTTCTATGTAAAGCGCCTTGGTGTTTTCCTGAATGGCATTTTCAAAATTCTGAGGGTCTGAGGGGTCTACAAAGGTAGTAGTTACGCCGTAGTCCACAAGAGTGTGAGCAAGGAGGTTATAAGTTCCGCCGTAAATGTTCTGCGCCGCAACGATATGATCTCCCGCAAGAGCAACGTTCTGGATAGCGTAGGTAACTGCCGCCGCGCCCGAGGATACCGCAAGAGCCGCTACGCCGCCCTCAAGCTTGGCAATTCTCTGCTCGAAAACGTCCTCCGTCGGATTTGTAAGTCTGCCGTAGATGTTTCCCGCGTCTTTGAGAGCAAATCTGTCGGCGGCGTGCTGAGAATTACGGAAAACGAACGACGACGTCTGGTAGATAGGCACTGCTCTGGCGTCTGTAACGGGGTCGGGGCTTTCCTGTCCAACGTGGAGCTGGAGCGTTTCAAACTTAAGATTTCTTTCATTTATTGTACTCATTCTAAATTACCTCTTTCATATTGATTTTATTAACATTAAGTATTATGCATATAATTCATATCATTTTATTATGCTTTATTTCACATTCGCTCGGTACAGCACATTCGCGTACTCTTTAATGTCTTGATTTCATTGGAGATTAGTTTCATTTAAACCGCCTCTTTCAATTTCTTATTTATCCTAGCTGTTTACTAGGTTTACTGTGTTGTTATAATAACATATATTTCCCTGCAAGTCAAGGGTTTTCAGAAATTTTGTAGGATCTGCTATTATTCATAGCGAAATAGTATGTATTATTGAGGTTTTGCACAAAAAACGGCTGAGTTTAGCTCAGCCGTCCGCAATTGACATATTATATTTACGCTCTTACTGTATTATCCCTCAACTGCAAGTCCGAACTTTTTCTTGAATTTCATTTTGTCGAGAGCGATACCGCATACAATGAACAGTATTGTGCTTGCAAGCACCTGAATACAGTAAGCGGGAGTTTGTCCGAAAGCCGCAATTATCGTAGCGGTGGAAAAATTCTTAGTCATTACGATACCCTCATAGAGACTGTAACCGACTACACACAGCGCAAGGGAGGGAATAATGCCGATAATATTTCTCACTGTAAGTATCTTCTCGCTTTTATTTGTGAAAAACAGAGCAGTAACAGCCTTTATCACTATCGTTGCGGGAGCCCATATAAGAAATCCCGTAAGACCGTCCGCTAAAGCTCCGCCCAAAGCCGCCGCGCCTACCGCATATGGAGTGGGGAGCAGGCACGCCGCAAGGTAGATAAGACCGTCTCCTGCATGAGTATATCCCGCGCCTGTGGGAATGTGAAGATAAGCCGTAAGTACGAATATCATTGCCGCAAAAAGTCCCGCCATTGCAAGAAGTCTCGTCTTTTTCGCCTGAACTTTTTGTATTGCCGCTGTTTGCATAAATATAACCTCATTTCATCATACTATTTCCTTAGTTATATTTTAGTCGCTGTGCGGAGATTTTGCAAATACTGCGCAAAACCTGCGAAAATATGTCCGATTGTTTATTATGCACATAACAACTCTCGATTTTAGTCTTGCAAAAAACTTTTTGCACAATAAAACAGTCGGAAATTTTGAGAAATTTCCGACTGTTGTTTCATTTTATACATAATTTGCACTGTTTCCAAATTGGATTTGTGCAATGAGTAGAAAAGTTTTCTTGAAGTCTGTTTATACGTCCGATTGAAATTTTCTAACTTCTTACCTCTAACGTCTAACCTCTTACAGCTTTGCCAGCTTACCGTACTCCGCTTTAAGCGCAGGATAAATCTCTCTGTAAAGCTGATAATACTTCTCATACTCGGGAACATTCTCTTGGTTAGGCTCCTGAATTTTATCCGTCTTTATGACCGCCGCGCAAGCCTCCGGTACTGTGGAGTAAATTCCCGCGCCCACAGCCGCAAGCAGAGCTACTCCCAGCGCAGGGCCTTCCTTTGAGGACGCTGTTTTTACGGGGCAATTATAAAGGTCTGCAAGCATTGAACGCCACAGAGGAGAATTTCCGCCTCCGCCGCAAGCCATCATATCGGATACGCTTATGTTCATTTCTCTGAATACCTCAACGCAGTCTCTCAGGGAGTACGAAACGCCCTCCATTACAGCTCTTATCATAGTGTCTCTTGTATGAATAGCGGAAAGTCCGAAGAACACTCCTCTTGCATCGGGGTCAAGGTGAGGAGTTCTCTCGCCCATAAGATACGGCAGATAAAGCAGTCTGTCGGAACCTACGGGATACTGCGCCGCCTTTGCGTTCATAATGTTGTATACGTCCTCGCCGATCTTGTCCGCCTCAGCCTTGAGGTCTGAGCAGAAATTGTCTCTGAACCATCTCAGGGAAAGTCCCGCCGCCTGAGTAACGCCCATTACGTGCCAGCTGTTGGGTACAGCCGCGCAGCAGGTATGAACTCTGCCTTTAGGGTCAATGGATATCTGCGACGTATGAGCGAAGACCACGCCCGAAGTACCGATAGTCGTAAATGCCTTGCCGTCGACCGCAACTCCTGTTCCCACAGCGGCGGCGGCATTGTCTCCTGCGCCGCCCACAACGATAGTTCCCGCTTTAAGACCTGTCTTTTCAGCCATTTCGGCGGACACCTGTCCCGTTACCTCGCAGGACTCGTAAACCTTGCCCAGCATTGACATATCGATACCGAGAGCATCGCAGACCTCCTTAGACCAGCAGCGGTGCGGAACGTCGAGAAGCTGCATTCCGCTTGCGTCGGAAACCTCTGTTGCAAACTCTCCTGTAAGCACGTACCTCAGATAGTCCTTCGGCAGCAGGATATGTCTGCACTTTTCGTATATCTCAGGCTCGTTGTTCTTCACCCAGAGTATCTTAGCGGCAGTCCAGCCTGTAAGCGCAGGGTTTGCCGTGATCTCGATAAGCTTTTCTCTGCCGAGCTTTGAATTCATTTCCTCGACCTCGGCGGCTGTTCTCTGGTCGCACCAGATTATGGACTTTCTCAGGACCTTTCCGTCTCCGTCAAGCATAACCAGACCGTGCATCTGACCTGAGATACCCACGCCCTTGACGTCCTCTTTGTTTACTCCGCTCTCGGACATAACCGCTTTGATAGTGTTTACCATAGCGTTAGCCCAGTCCGCAGGATCCTGCTCAGCATAACCGTTCTTGGGCTGATACATAGGATACTCGATAGTTACGGAAGAAATAACCGTACCCATTTCGTCAAAAAGGACTGTTTTGGTACCGCTTGTACCGCAGTCCACGCCAATTACATAAGCCATATTTTCAAACTCCTTTATATTAATATTTTGTTGTTAAACGATTACATTTATTATACTATATTATTGTAAAAATAGCAAGGGGGTAACGCGGAAAAATAAAAAATTTTCCGCTGAAAACGGCGCGGGTCTGCATAATATCAGACCTGCGCCGACTGAAGTTATATACCTGTTGTTTTTCAGGACACTATTTTGTCTGCCTTTTCCAGCAGAAAGTACTCTTCAGCTCCCTCCGCCTTGAATTCCTTTATCTGCCAGCCCAGACTTACAAGTCTGTTCAGCTTTTCGATACGTTCAAATCTATCGGTTGTCGGAGCCTGACTGCCGTCCTCGGTTCTTGCTCTTGAAATATAAAACACTTTTGTCATAAAAATCATTCCTCTGGAAATTTATCTGTTGAATTTTTACACTTATATTATACAGCGTCCTTTCAGAAAATTCAACCGTTTAAGGGAAAATTAACTTCCTTGTAATCATTTCGGTGCAAATTGTACAAAAAAACGCACTGTTAATCAATGCTTATTTTTCTTATATTTTGATGTAAAGGATTACATACCAAATCTGTTTCATTACCGATAGGATACGATCTAAGCGGAGACTTTTTCGACATCAAGTAGAAAAGCAGGCTGCTCTTTGGAACAGCCTGCCGAAGTTATGCTTATGATTTCTTACCCTTAGCTATGATAGCAATAACGATTATAACTACCACTACGCCGCCTGCTAAGCAAGCGTATATAATCCAATTGGAAGACGTATCTTCCTTTTCGTCCGCCTTGTCGCTGTCGGACGTCGTATCCGCCGAGACGTCTGTATCGGCAGGCTCAGCGCTTTCTGCCGGCTCTGTTACCTCGCTGTCGGAAACTTCCTCTGAGCTTACAGCCGTTCCGTCGTCCTCGGGAGCGTCATTGTCAACAGAACCGCTGCCGAAAACCGTAACTATCTCCTCGTCGGGATTGTCTGCTATCTTATCCTCGGGCAGACCCGAAACGGTAAATGTTATTGTAAGCGGATCGGTAGTAGTCCACGGATCGTTGGTCATTTCAGGAGTTGTATTCGCCACCTTGCCGTAAGGATTTTTCAGCTTCATAACCTTAGCGTCCCTGAAAGTGCCTTCGCCGAACACTTCAAGCTCGGGCTGTTCGTTAAAGGTATATGTAACGCCGTCTATGACAGCCTCGTCAAGGACTACGTTCAGTTCTTCATAGGTCTTGAAGTCCATATCAAGCTCAACACCCAGATTTCCGATAAGAGCAAAATCCATAGCGTCGTCGGGGACTTTATAGCCCTCCATTTTTACGGTGTACTGTCCGTTGCCTGTAATGTTTACGTCGGTGTGCGTGCAGGAAATGACCTCGGTCTCCATTTCGTCAAACGGCTCCAGATCAATGGAGTTCTTGTGATCCCACTGGTCCATAACCATCCAAACTATACCCGCTCTTCCGTAGCCGTCAAGAACAGTCTCAGCCTCGTCCGCCGCACAGGGCAGGATCGTACTGCAAATCGCAAACGCGGCAGCGCACATTCCCGTAAAAAATTTATTCAGTTTCATATTGACATTCCTCCAGATAATTTAATGGCGCACCGATAAAACGTAATCATAAAGCGCATCTTATTTCAATACAATAATTATACACTTTTTTAGGAATATATACAATTAACATTATACACAAATTTCCTGCCGTTAACTTTAGCATTTATTACAAAACAAAATTACAATTAATCCTTTTAATTGTGCGTTTCGATTAACTTTTGCTTAATTCGGGACTTGTTGACTTAAATCGTAAGCTGTGATATAATTACTTTAACAATATTAATATCGGAGGAAAAAACAATGTCGGAAAATACAGAAAAAACACAGGAAACCACTCAGAAAGAGGGCAACGTGCTTGCGGGCTTTGTGCTTTATAAGGACGCTAATATGGACTGGGCAAGGTTCAAAAAATCTCTTAAAGACGACTGGAATATCATATGCGAGGACGAGGTAAAGGACAACGCGCTTGTGTTCCGTGTGGGAGATATGATGGTAGCCTGCTCGCTTATGCCGAACCCCGTACCCAATAACGAGGCTGTGGAGGCGGCTAAGTACAACATTCTCTGGAAAGAAGGTGCAGAGGTCACAGCTGCGCATCAGGCGCACGTTATGCTTGCGGTAATGAACAAATTCGATCCGCTGGAGCAGGCTCTGCTGTTCGCTAAAGTGGCGTACAGTCTGTTAAAGCTTGAAAATTCCATAGGAATTTATAAAGACCCTACCGTATACGAAAGGGACTTCTATCTGGGCTTTGCCGAGACTATCAAGGACGGCGAATATCCTATGCCGATACTCATTTATGTGGGTATGTACCTTGCAAAGACAGGACTTTGCGCTTTCACCTCCGGAATGAGATTTTTCGGCAAGGAGGAAATGGAGATAGTAGACAGCAAGAAACAGCCCAACGAAGTTATCAGCTTTCTGCTGTCCATATCGGAGTATGTGCTATCCGAAAACGTTGAGCTTAAAGACGGCGAGACCATAGGCTTTACCGAGGAGCAGAAGCTTCCTATCAAGGTGGACAAAGGTATAAGCGTACCGGGAAATACCATAAAAATAGGTTATTAAGGAGCAGTAAAGTATGAACCAGAAAGAACGTATGCACAAAAATCTTCCATATAAGGCTTGGCTTGACGGTCTTGCGGAGGAAAGACTTGAATGCAAGAAGAAAATTTACGAATACAATCACCTTCCTCCCGAACGCTGGGGAGAACGTACAGATCTGATAAAGAATATCCTCGGTTCGACAGGGGAAAACATTCATATCGAAGAGCCTTTCCGCTGCGATTACGGAAGTAATATAGAGGTAGGCGAAAATTTCTTTGCAAACTATAATCTCACCGTACTGGACGTGGGAAAGGTCACTATAGGAGACAACGTTCAGATAGCTCCGAATGTGTCGATCTATACGGCGGGACACCCCGTTCACCCCGACTCCAGAAACTCGGGCTATGAATACGGGATAGACATTTCCATAGGCGACAACGTATGGATAGGCGGCAGCACCTGCATTCTTCCCGGAGTTCATATCGGAAACAACGTTGTTATCGGCGCGGGCAGCGTGGTAACAAAGGATATTCCCGATAATGTCATAGCTGTGGGAAATCCCTGCAGGGTCATCAGAGAAATTACGGAAGAGGACAGAAAATATTATTACAAGGACAAAGAGTTTGACGTTGAGGATTACCGATAAGGATATCAGCAAAATATTACTATTCGAGGGGTTTTTATGAACGAAGAAAAAGCAATAAAAGCAAAGGAATATTTTATGCAGGGCTACAACTGTTCCCAGTCGGTAGTGGCGGCTTGGTGCGGCGAGATCGGACTGGATATTGAGACAGCCCTTAAAATATCCAGCTGTTTCGGCGGAGGAATGGGCAGAATGAGAGAGGTCTGCGGCGCGTTCTCGGGAGCTTTAATGGTACTGGGTATGAAGTACGGCAATACCACAGGCAGGGACGCTAAAGCTAAAGGTGAAAATTACGCTATGGTGCAGAGATACGCCGAGCGTTTCAAGGAGGAAAACGGATTTGACTCCATAATCTGCCGCGAATTGCTGGGGATAACAGGGGTAAGCAAGCCCGCTCCCGCCGCGCGCACACAGGAGTACTATAAAAAACGTCCCTGCCCCGAGCTTGTCGCTATGGCAAGCGGACTTCTGGGCGAGTTTATGGAGGATAACAATGCAGATAAATAAGTCCGCAAAGCCCGATTTTTCAAAGTTTAAAGCCGCTGTTTTCGATTTGGACGGCACTCTTGTGGTCTCGGGTCACGTCTGGAGCAAGATCGACAGGGACTTTCTGGGCAAGCGCGGGATCGAAGTGCCTGCGGATTATTACAAAGTTGTTTCGACTATGAATTTTCAGACTGCCGCAGTTTACACCAACGAAAGGTTCGGACTGAACGAGAGCATTGACGGCATTATGCGGGAGTGGCATAATATGGCGGTCTACGAGTACTCCAACGTGATCGGGATCGTAAGCGGCGCGGACAGATTTCTCTGCCGTCTTAAAGAAAACGGACTGAAGATTGCTCTTGCCACAGCCTCCACAAAGGAATTATACGAGCCTGTGCTCAAACGCAACGGACTGTATGACTACTTCGATTTCTTTGCCACTACCTCTCAGGTAAAGCGGGGAAAGGGGTATCCCGACGTGTACGAATTTGCCGCCGAGGGTCTGGGCGAAAAGCCCGAGGACTGCGTGGTGTTCGAGGATATCATAGAGGGAATAAGAGGCGCAAAGAACGGCGGATTTTCCGCCGCAGCCTGTCTTAACGGTCATTATATCAACGATTGGGAGCTTATGAAAAAAGAGGCGAACTGGGCGTTCGAGAGCTATGAGGAGTTACTGTAGCTTTCGGAATATATCAGGGGCAGCTTTAATTTGAATAAGTACACAAACCGCAGACGTATTTTTGCCTGCGGTTTGTTTTATGTGACGAAAAATCAATTAAAATGAAAACAATCTGTGTCAAGACTTGAAATCCTTGTATAAATATGCTATAATACGCTTTAGTGATTTAAAGCTTGTATCTTTTAAAGCAAAATCAAAAATGTATATATAAGGAGAATAATACTATGAAAGAAATTTCAAATCTTATGAACTACCGTTCAGGCGTAAAGGTAGTTGACGCAACGCTTCGCGACGGAGGTCTGGTCAACGATTTTTATTTTACCGACGAATTTGTACACGATCTGTACCTTGCAAATCTCAAGGCGGGCGTTGATTATATGGAGTTCGGCTACAAGGCTGATAAGGAAATGTTCGACGTTAACAAGTTCGGAAAGTGGAAATTCTGTAATGACGACGACATAAGGGATGTTGTGGGCGATAACAATACCGATCTTAAAGTTGCAGTTATGGCGGACGTTGGAAGATGTAATTACAAAAATGATATTATTCAGAAGAGCGACAGCCCCATTGACCTTATCAGAGTTGCGACTTATCTCAATACTATTCCTGCCGCAGTAGATATGATCGAGGACGCCAAGAAAAAAGGCTATGAGGTAAGCTGTAATATTATGGCTATCTCAAATTCCCGCGAGGGCGATTTAAAGGTTGCGCTGGACATTCTGGGAAAATCCCCTGTGGACGTTTTCTACATCGTTGACAGCTACGGCGCGCTTTATCCCGAGCAGATCGCAAGAATTGCGGACACATATCTGGAATTTGCGGATAAGTACGGCAAAAAGGTCGGTATCCACGCGCATAACAATCAGCAGCTTGCTTTCGCAAATACTATCGAGGCAGTGGGCGACGGCGTTGACTGGCTGGACGCTACCTACTCGGAAATGGGCAGAGGCGCGGGCAACTGCGCTATGGAACTTTTGCTGGGCTTTTTGAAAAATCCTAAGTACAACGTATATCCCGTTATCAAGTTCATCGAGGAGCATATGCTGAAGCTCAAAGCCGAGGGTGTTGTATGGGGCTACGATCTTCAGTACCTTATGACGGGTCTGCTTAATCAGCACCCAAGGACTGCGATCGCATTCACCAAGGATAAGAGAAACGATTATACCGAGTTCTACAAGGAAGTTGTAGTTCAGGACTGATTTTAATAACTACGCCGAGAAATTACGTCCTCGGCGTTTCTTTTGTAATTAATTTTACAAATTGTAGAATAAATTTTTCTAAATATATGCAATATGCACAAAATACAAATGCGATATTTTACAAGATTTACTTAGGCTTACTTATTGACAAAACTACACTCCTGTGGTATACTTTAAGTACGGTCGGACAGTGAGCCGACGCGTTATAAATTACGATTATTATTTCTGAAGGAGGAATTTTTATTATGTCAAAGTTTGTATGTTCAGTATGCGGTTATATCTATGAGGGCGAGACTGCTCCGGAGAAGTGTCCACAGTGCGGCGTTCCCGCTTCAAAGTTCAATAAGGTAGAGGACGTTGCTATTACTTGGGCGGACGAGCATAAGGTAGGCGTTGCGCAGGGTCTTGACGAGGAAGTAGTTCAGGGTCTCAGAGATAACTTCAACGGCGAATGCTCAGAGGTAGGTATGTACCTTGCAATGGCAAGAGTAGCTTACAGAGAGGGCTATCCCGAGGTTGGTCTGTACTATGAGAAGGCGGCTTACGAAGAGGCTGAGCATGCCGCTAAGTTTGCGGAGCTTCTGGGCGAGGTAGTTACGCCTTCCACAAAGAAGAACCTTGAGCTGAGATATATGGCTGAAAACGGCGCTTGCGAGGGTAAGCTTGTACTTGCCAAGAGAGCTAAGGAGCTTGGCTACGACGCTATTCACGACACAGTTCACGAAATGGCTAAGGACGAGGCAAGACACGGCTGCGGCTTCAAGGGTCTCTACGACAGATATTTTAAGGATTGATTTAACGGGGTGCATACAATGAACGGAAACGAGACTATTTGTCATTGCAAGCAGGTGACCTATGCGGACATTGAGGACGCAGTGATCAATCACAGCAGATTTGACGATCTGATCGACGAATTTGAAGAGGTCAAAAAAATTACATCCTGTTCGACAGGCTGCGGAGGATGTCACGACAAGGTACTTGATGTGATTTCCGAGGTAATGATGAAATAATTGAATGTACTTATAGACGGCGGAGCTTTTGGAAGTTCCGCCGTTTTACTGTATGTGTATGCCGGTTTTCGAGGACGTCCAAAATGCGTAAGTCAATAAAAAAACGGGCGAAACATAGCGTTCACCCGTTTTCTTTTTTCATTGTTATTTGTCCCTTTTGGATTTTACGGCGTCATAGCTCCATATAAGTCCGATCGCAATAAACAGATAGGGAGCCGATACAGCCCAAGTCGTATTGAAAAACGCCTGTGCAAGGTACGCAAGCATTCCTGCCGCCGCACCTGCGCGCACTCCGTCTTTTCCTGTTTTTACGAAATTACCCACAGACTTGACCGCTTTTATCACGCTTATCAGCAGGAAAATTCCGTAAATGATCAGACAGGGAACTCCTCTTGTAACGGCGATGTCAAGATACTCGTTGTAGTATCTGTCCGTGTCCGCGCCGTACTCCGACATATAATAAGGCTGATTGTCGGGACCTACTCCCAGCAAAGGCTTTTGACTTACGATATACTCTGCGTCCTTTCTGAGATATGTGTAGATATCTTCGTCGGTATCCTCTCTGTTTGAATATGTTATCGAACGCATTACAAAGCCGTCTGTGAAGATGACCTGCTCGTCTCTGAACTCCGCCGCGCCTGTGCCGAACAGAATTCCCGCCGCCGCGCCTGATATCACAATTCCGGCAAGAGCGCATACAAGCGAGGATCTTCCTCCTTTAACGGCTCTGATAACCGCAATTACAAGTACGGTCAAAGCTCCTGCGCCTATACCGATAACCGCAGGCAGTACCTTTGAAAGACAAGCCGCCGCAGCCATAACGGGAGCGGAAATCCCGCAGAAAAGCTTTCTCGCCTTTGAGCCGTCGAAAGCCAGAGCCGCCAATGCAAGAGCAAAGGCAACGCTGAGCAATGCCGTAAGAGCGTGAGGACTTGTCATAAATCCGCTTGCCGCCCTGCCGTGACTGTAAATACCCGACATCTGCGATATCCCGCCGTCGTAGTACATTTCACCTGAGCCTGCCTCCGTACCCGGTCTTATGTAAAGGTACTCGAAGAAATTATGCATAGCTCCCGAGGTCGCGGGTACAGCCTGTAAAATTCCCGCTATGGACTGCACAAGTCCTATGCCAACTATAAAGTCCGTAAGCTTGACCCGCCATTTTTCAGCGGTCACAGCCATTGCAACGCAGAACAGTCCGTAACAGCCTAAGATCGTCAAAAGTCCGTCGTGTCTGCCAAGGTAGCCCAGAGCCGCAGTGTGAATGTCGTAAGCCGCAAAGCAAGCCGCCGCCGATAATATCATTACGGCAAGCGGAGCAAGCAAGGATTTATTATCCTTTAAGCTTACAAGCTTTTTGGAGCAGGCTATCATATAGATCAGAAAGCCTATCACTCCCAGCAGCATTACCGCCGCCGCAGAATAAAATATAAAATTTTCGCTTAAATAATGTATTGCGCCCGTTTGCTCGTCCGTATAATCCGCAACTGTCTGAGTGAAGTACGCGGGAACGGCGGCGACCGCAATGATAAGTACCGAAATTATTCCGTAAACGCCGCACATTTTCTGCGCTCCTTCGGCGGTCATATTTACGATAAAATCCGATTTTTCGGAGGAACCGAACAGGTGCTTTCGGTCTTTTGCGGAATTTTCCGCCTTTTTAGCCATAAACCTACCTCCCATAAATAAATTAATAAGTTAGGGCAACATAATTATCAAGGCAAATAAAGCTCGCCTATAAAAACAGCGGACAAACCGCAAAAATTTGTCCGCCGCTTTATTTCGTTTATCAGATAAAGCAGATTATTTTGCGTACTCAACCGCTCTGCTTTCACGGATAAGATTAACCTTGATCTGTCCCGGATAATCCATTTCCGTCTCGATCCTCTTAGCGATCTCTCTCGCCACAAGAACCATTTTTTCGTCGTTGATCTTTTCAGGAGAAATCATAATTCTTACCTCTCTGCCCGCCTGTATAGCGTAGGACTTTTCTACGCCGTCATAGGAAGTGCAGATCTCCTCAAGCTTCTGAAGTCTCTTGATATAGTTTTCGTAATTCTCGCTTCTTGCCGCAGGTCTCGCCGCAGAAATAGCGTCGGCAGCCTGAACGAGCGCAGCCACAACGGTTCTGGTTTCAACGTCGCCGTGGTGAGCCTCGATAGCGTGAATAACGTCGGGACTTTCCTTATACTTCTTGCAAACGTCAACGCCTATCTGAACGTGCGAGCCTTCGATCTCGTAGCTGAGCGCCTTGCCCACGTCGTGGAGCAGTCCCGCTCTTCTTGCAAGATTAGCGTCTACACCAAGCTCTGACGCCATCATACCTGCCAGATGAGCGACCTCGATTGAGTGATCGAGCACATTCTGGCGGTAGCTTGTACGGAAACGGAGACGTCCGATAAGCTTGATAAGCTCGTGGTTAAGACCGTGTACGTTGGTCTCAAGCACTGCTCTTTCACCCTCCTGCTTGATCTTAAGCTCGACCTCTCTCTTAGCCTTTTCGACCATTTCCTCGATACGGGTCGGGTGAATTCTGCCGTCCTGAATAAGCTTTTCAAGGGCAATTCTGGCGACCTCTCTTCTCACCTGGTCAAAGCAGGAAATTGTAATAGCCTCGGGAGTATCGTCGATAATAAGGTCAACGCCCGTAAGCGTTTCAATAGTTCTGATATTTCTTCCCTCTCGTCCGATGATCCTGCCCTTCATCTCGTCGTTAGGCAGCGTGACAACGGACACCGCAGTTTCGGAGACCTGATCGGCGGCGCATCTTGCAATGGCAAGGGAAATATACTGTCTTGCCTTGGCGTCGCATTCGTCCTTGATCTGCGCCTCGAAGTTGGATATCTTAACAGCTTTTTCGTGAACGAGGTCTCCGTCAAGCTGAGACAGCAGATACTCCTTAGCCTGCTCTGTGGTAAGACCGGAGATCTTTTCCAGCATATCGAGCTGGGATTTCTTTATCTTCTCAGCCTCTTTTACCTTCTCGTCCGCGCTTTTCAGCTTATTCTGGAGAGCCTCTTCCTTTTTCTCCAGATTATCAAGCTTTCTGTCGACCGTTTCCTCTTTCTGCTGAACTCTCCGTTCCTGTCTCGAAACCTCAATCCTTCTCTCTTTTAGCTCTTTTTCAGTTTCCTGGCGGGACTTATGTATTTCGTCCTTAGCTTCAACCAAAGCCTCTTTCTTCAGAGACTCGGCATTTTTCTTTGCGTCCTCGACGATCCTTTCAGCTTCCTTTTCAGCTGAGCCTATCGCCGCCTCGGCGGTCTGCCTGCGATGTTCCTCGCCTTTTTTAAAGAAAATTCCTTTTCCGGCAAATAAACCGATCACTGCGCCAAGAATAAGAGCAGCTACACACAGCACTATTGCTAATCCGATATTCATAATGTATAGCCTTCCTCCTTCTTAGAAAGTATGGAACAAACTTAAATCAGGGAAAAAGAGACATTCTCTAACAGTTTATTCCACCTAATATTAAATTGTAAAGATACAAATCAGCAAAATTTATTTTATATAAGACTGCCGCAAAAAAGACGCGGCTAATATAAAAACTATAATGCATAATATTATTGTATAATAAATTGCTGAAATTGTCAAGGCATTTTTTAGTTAATTCCACAAAAAAATTTTAAAAACAGATAATCGCGGAAAAATTCACTTGACAAGAAGATAGTATGGTGATAAAATAGAATAGCGGAAAATTCAATATTTCAAATCACAGACGGGGAAGCCGTTAAGCGTGTGCCGATTTCGGCATACCGATCTCACAGAGAGCGCCGCAAAAGCTGTAAGCGGGGCAGATCGGAGCTTTTTCGGACACCGCCCCCGAGTGCGTCCAATACACGCCGTAGGGTCTGCGTTAAAGGCTGTCAATGAGATTTTTATACGGGTCTGTCCGTATAATAATGAAATTGGGTGGAATCACGTTTAAACACGTCCCAAAGGAACCGTGAGGTTTCTTGGGACGATTTTTATTTTTATGTAATTGTGCGGAAGGAGGTCATCATACTATGACGGTCAGGAAAGTTCTTGCTATCATTTGCTATACCGTCAGCTTGGCCGCATACGGCGCGGCAGGGTACGTCTCCTACCTTGCGTGGAAGGGAGATATTTCTTATCGGCTAGGGTTTCTGATATTTTTGCCTGTGTGGATAATAACCTACTGGTTTTCGACCTTTTTCTCACAGCTTATTGAAAAGAGATCCGGAGATAAAAGGATATGGCTGCTGCCTAAAAAAGTAAGAAAGCTGCTGAACGCATTTTCAAATGTTCTGAGCTTTGTTCTGCTGGGCTTCTGGGTCTACGTTTATGTGACGGAGTTTATTCTCAGCACACGGTAGGTCAATTCACAATTTTTAATTGACAATTGACAGTTGACAATTATTGTGCGCCTTGCGTTTGTGCGTGCTTGTCTGAATAAACAGAATAAAAAATCAAATTGACTTTCGTCAATTCAATAATTGTGCATTGTGCATTTTGAATTGTGCATTGTACAGGGAGGTAATTTATTATGATAAAATTAAAATTAAAGGACGGTTCGATCCGTGAAATTGAAAACGCTATGCCTGCAAGCGAAATTATCAAGGGCATAGGTATGGGACTTTACAAGGCGGCTTGCTGCGTAAAGATCAACGGCGAGGTCAAGGACCTGAGAACGGTCGTTGACGCCGACTGCGAATTCGAGGTTTTGACATTCGATACAAAGTCGGGTAAGGAGACGTTCTGGCACACTGCTTCTCATCTTATGGCGCAGGCTGTAAAGAACCTTTATCCCGAGGCTAAGCTTGCAAGAGGCCCTGCAACGGAGACAGGCTTTTACTATGATTTTGAAGTCGCAAAGCCTTTCGCTCCCGCCGACCTTGAAAAGATCACTGCGGAAATGAAAAAGCTTGCCAAGGAGGGTTACGAGCTTGAACGTTTTGAGCTTCCCGTCGACGAGGCTGTTAAGCTTATGTCCGACAGAAACGAGGACTACAAGGTAGAGCTTATCCACAAGCACGACGATAAGGGCGAAAAGCTCTCGTTCTACAAGCAGGGTGATTTCGTTGATCTTTGCGCAGGACCTCACCTTATGAGCGTCGCTCCCGTCAAGGCTGTTAAGCTTTTGTCCTGCACAGGCGCATATTGGGGCAAGGCGGAGGACTGCAAACAGCTTTGCAGAGTTTACGGTACTGCTTATCCAAAAGCCTCTCAGCTTGAGGAACACCTCAAGGCTATGGAGGAGGCAAAGCTCCGCGACCACAACAAGATAGGACGAGAGCTTGAATATTTCACAACGGTGGACTATATCGGACAGGGTCTGCCTATACTTCTCCCCAAGGGCGCAAGAGTTGTTCAGCTCCTCCAGCGCTGGGTCGAGGACGTTGAGCAGTCCAAGGGCTGTCTGCTTACAAAAACTCCGCTTTTTGCAAAGAGAGATCTTTACAGGATTTCGGGTCACTGGGATCACTATATCGACGGTATGTTCATTCTGGGCGATCCGTATGACGAGGAGAAGGAATGCTTTGCTCTCCGTCCGATGACTTGTCCTTTCCAGTATCAGGTATTTCTCAACAGACAGCGTTCATACAGAGATCTGCCTATGAGACTTACGGAGACGTCCACGCTTTTCCGCAACGAGGACAGCGGCGAAATGCACGGTCTTATCAGAGTAAGACAGTTCACGATCTCAGAGGGACATTATATTCTTCGTCCCGATCAGTTAGAGGAGGAATTCAAGGGCTGTCTGGAGCTTGCTAAGTATATGCTCGATACGGTGGGACTTCTTCAGGACTGCACATTCCGTTTCTCTCAGTGGGATCCCGCTAACCCCAACAACAAGTACGAGGGTACTGCGGAGCAGTGGGAAGAGGCTCAGGCGGCAATGAAGAAAATTCTTGACCATATCGGTCTCGATTACGAGATAGGTATTGACGAGGCGGCGTTCTACGGTCCTAAGCTTGACATTCAGTATAAGAACGTTTACGGCAAGGAGGACACGCTGGTAACCATTCAGATAGATATGCTGTTGGCTGAAAAGTTCGGAATGTATTATGTTGACAGGGACGGACAAAAGAAACTTCCGTATATCATTCATAGAACGTCTCTCGGCTGTTACGAAAGAACCCTTGCGTATATGCTGGAGCATTTTGCAGGCGTACTTCCGCTGTGGCTTGCACCCGAGCAGGTAAGAATTCTTCCTATCAAGCCAGAGCATAACGAGTACGCTCAGAGCATTGCGGACAGGCTTACGGCTATGGGTATGAGAGTGACGGTAGACAGCAGGGACGAAAATATCGGTCCTAAGATAAAGAACGCAAGACTTGAAAGAATTCCGTATATGTTCATTATAGGCGACAACGAGGTGAACGGAGGAACGGTAACCGTACGTTCAAGAAAAGAGGGCGAAATGCCCGCAATGCCTGTGGACGATATTATCGCCAAGCTTGACGAGGAGATCAGAACTAAGGCTAAGTAACGGCAAAAGTGTATTTATGTTTGCAAAGGGGCAAAATTCGGTAATTTCTGCCCCTTTTGCTTTTACTGATCATCAGACAGATCATAATTCAGCGAGGTGTTATATAATGAACGATTGGAATTCAAATCAATATACAAAATTTGAAAAAGAACGAACGCAGCCATCTATTGATTTAATACATAGAATAGATATTTTGCCTAAATCTATACTTGATATAGGCTGCGGTCCGGGAAACAGCACAAATCAACTCTATGAGAATTTTCCCGCAGCGAATATACTTGGGATTGACAGCTCTGATAATATGCTCGACAAAGCCCGAAAATCATATTCTCATTTGAATTTTCGTAAGTATGTTATCCCTGATGACATTGACAGTATAGGAAATTTTGATCTGATTTTTTCCAATGCGTGCCTGCACTGGATTCCTAACCACAAAAGCCTTTTTCCCATACTAATGGGTAAGCTTAATCACGGAGGAATGCTTGCGGTTCAAATGCCTCTTGTTCAGAATGCATTATTTTACAAAGTATTAAACCAACTGGTATCAACTGATAAATGGAGAAAACTTAGTAATATTCGTATTTTTCATAACTTGGAGCCCAATGAAACCTATGACATTTTGAAGGAAATATCATCAGATGTTACAATGTGGGAAACAACATATTATCATATTGTTCCGTCGCACAGCTATATAATAGATTGGTATAAAGGAAGTGGATTAAGACCATATCTTGATGTGCTTAGCCAAACGGAAGAGACTGAATTTTTAAATGAGCTTCTGGAAATGATAGAAAAGAATTATCAATTGCAATCAGATAATTCTGTAATTTTGAAAATGCCAAGACTTTTTTTTACAGCAATTAAATAAAACGGAGGAAATATATGAAATCGACAACGATATGGACATTAGTTGCCTTTGCCGTATACCTTACCGGTATGCTGCTGATAGGAGCGGCTTATATGAAAAAAACAAAAAGCTCCGAGGACTTTTTTCTCGGCGGCAGAGGTCTTACGGGCTGGGTAGCGGCTCTTTCGGCGCAGGCGTCGGATATGTCCGGCTGGCTGCTTATGGGACTTCCCGGAACGGTTTACGCTATGGGCACAGGGCAGATATGGATTGCCGTAGGTCTTCTGATCGGCACTATCCTCAACTGGATGCTGGTGGCGAAAAGGCTCAGAAGATACACTATCAGAGCCAACAACGCTCTTACGCTTCCCAAGTACCTTGAAAACCGTTTCCACGACAAGCACAGAATACTTCTGCTGGCGTCTTCGCTGGCGATAGTTATTTTCTTCCTTGTGTACACCGCTTCGGGTCTTGCGGCGGGAGGAAAGCTTTTCAATTCGGTTTTCGGTATCGACTATAAGATATGCCTTACCATAGGCGCGGTAGTAATACTCGGCTATACCTTTATGGGCGGATTTATGGCTGTGTGCGTTACCGACTTCATTCAGGGACTGCTTATGCTGGCAGGCGTTATCACTATCCCGATCATTGCGTTTATGCTCGTGGGTGCGGGAAACATTATGGACAATATCTCCGCAACGGGTCTTAATGCGGACGATTATTTCAACGTGCTTAACAGCGGCGACGGAGTTTCGTTCTCCGCAATAGATATTATTTCTCAGCTTGGCTGGGCGCTGGGCTACTTCGGTATGCCCCACATTCTCGTTAGATTTATGGCGGTCAAGAACGAAAAGGAGATCAACAAGTCCAGACTTATCGGCTGCGGCTGGTGCGCGCTTTCCCTTTGCTTCGCCTGCTTTATCGGCGTGGTGGGCAGAGCGTACTTACCTGAAGTCCTCGCTGAAAATCAGCAGGAAAACGTATTTATTGAAATGATCCAGCGGGTATTTAACCACGATATAGGCATTCCTTTGATCGGAGGAATTTTCCTTTGCGGCATACTTGCGGCTATTATGTCCACTGCGGACTCTCAGCTGTTAGTTACATCATCGTCGGTGTCGGAGGATATCTACCACTCTCTTATCAACAAAAATGCGGACAGCAAAAAGGTACTTTGGGTAAGCCGTATCACTGTCATTGTTGTAGCCGTTATTGCTTATCTTATCGCCCTCGACCCTAATTCAAGCATTATGGGACTTGTTTCAAACGCATGGGCAGGTCTGGGAGCGTCCTTCGGTCCGATAGTACTTATGTCTCTTTACTGGAAAAGAACCAATCTCGCAGGCGCGGCTGCGGGCATAGTATCTGGCGCGCTTACGGTGCTGATATGGGATTACATACCGCTTATAAACGGCGAGACACTTGGAACTGTAACGGGACTTTATTCGCTGGTCGTAGGCTTTGCAGTCAGCCTTGCGCTTATTGTGATCGTCAGTCTTGCCACAAAAGCTCCCTCGGAGGAAATGCTTGAGGAATTCGAGGACGTAAAAAACGGCGTAAACTGCGGAGCAGAGAGGGAATAAGTATGGGTCCTTTCAGAAAAAAACGTCAGGGAACTCCCCTTAAAGAGCTTATGAATTTTCACGGAAAGAGACTAAGCTATGCAGTTGAACGTTTCGGCGCGGACGAGCTGGTAATAGGCAAAAACGGAGGAATTTCCGTTGACGCCGAGAATAACAAGCTTACTGTCGTCTGCGACGGAAAGCCTGTGGCGGACTTTGCGCTGGAGGGTCTTATCTGCGCCGAGCTTATGAGCCATAACGGCGTAGATATAAAAGGCGCGGAATATAATTCCGGCAGACAAAGGCATATTGTGGCGCATTATTCGGCGCTGAAATAAAGGTAAGAGGTTATTAACCGAAATGAGAAGTCCCACATACGGCGTACGTTAAGAAAATCTAAAATGAACAAAAAGAAAGGCGGCGCACATCTATCAAACCCGATAGATGTGCGCCGCCGTGATTTGCAAACGATTGTCGGCGTAAGGAGGCATATTATCCGTTACTTGTATTTACTCTGCCTCATCATCAAACATTCTGAAATACTGCAAAATCCCGTATCTGTTTTTCGTCTCGTCATAATCGGAGCCGTCGGCTGTACCGTGCCACTTGCCGTCGCAGGTCTTGTAGCCAAAACCGCTTATTATCGGTATGTCCCCGCGAATGTCCTCCAGCGCCTGCTGATACGGGCTGAGAGGAAGTCCCGCCGCTTTGAATACCTCTATGGACAAATAGTTCAGGCTTATGTCCTCAATTCGCTGCGGCTCCAAGCCCTTGTTGCTCCATATGAGAAACGGCGTCTGGTGAAGTCTTGAATAGTCCTCTGTGGACAGCGACGAAACGGAACTGCCGTAAAGCCGTTCTGTGAAATCCATAATGTGGGGATAATGATCGCCGAACATCACGATGATGACCTCCTCGTCAACGTTTCGGAAGTAGTCCGTAAGCTCTCCCAAAGCTTTATCCGACAAGCTTATGGAGCTTAAATAGCTTTCCGCGTCGGGACTGAATATTTCTTCAAGCGTTATGCCCTCTGCGGAATCGTCTCCGTCGTATGGACTGTGGTTCTGCATTGTGGTAAGCCAATAGAAAGCGGATTGGTTCGCGGGCTTGCTGCTGTAAACTTTTTCAAACTGCTTGTAAAAGCTGCTGTCGGACAGATTGCCGTTGACATATTCCGCTCCCGACATACCGCTGCAAAAATCAAAATCAGATTTGTCAAAGCCCAGATTTTTATAGGAATTTTCAATATTCCACAGCCAGCCGCTGCAAGGAGTTACCGCATGGGTGTAATATCCCAATGATTTAAGATAGCGGACATTACTGTCTCTTTCTTCGTCAAGGTACTGCGTGAAAACTGCGCTTCCCGCAGGTAGAAAGCTCATAGTGTCCCCCGTTAAGAATTCGTATTCCGAGTTGCAGGAGTAACCTCCGTATGCCGATACCGTTACAAAGCCCGATATGCCTTCCCCGCAAAGTCTGCGGTAGTTCGGCATATAGTCCTCGTTTACGGCAAAATCCGAGATATGCGAAAAATCCGCAAAGGACTCGTTCATTATACCGATAATGGTAGGCTTGCTCCGCGCGCTGTCCTCCGCCTTGTACTGCGACAGAATGGTCTCGGCAGTCTCGGCGGAATAGCCGTCGGGCTTGTCCACACGGTTGTAAAGTCCGTCGTAGCAGAACATAAGGTTAAATCCCACGTTACGGAAGCTTTCAAGATTTTCGCAGCCTGCAAAGCCCCATTTTATGTATCGGTTGTTAACGCCCATATTATACGCAGAATTACCTGTAAGCAGGAGCACTGCGGAGCTTGCAAGCGCAGCGCCTCCCGAAATAACTCTGTCTCTGATTTTACAAGCCGAGGGACGTATGGTGATGACCGCAAACAGTATGATTACAATATCAATGTAAATAAACACCGACATAAACCGAGGCGCAAAGCTGTACGAGCCTTCGACCTCGAGTGCGGAGGTTATATTGAAAAGATCCGAAAACCGCACAGGGTCTCCTCTGAATTCGTAAACATAATACTGCGCCCACGAATACAAAGCAAAAATCAGAGTCCACAGAATATTCCATAGCTTTAACAGAACAGGCTTTGAAAAAACTGCCGCTCCGAGCAGAAAAACAGCCAGAGACGGCACAAGTCCGAACAGATTATACAGCGGACTGGACTTTATTATGTATGCGTCCATAACGACCTCGGGCAGAATATAGGCGTTGACTGCAAGAATAACGGCAATTAAATAGCGGTTCGCCGTGGGTCTTTCGGAGTTTATGATGTTTTTTACTGTGCTGAATACCGTATATGCGAACACGGCTGCGCATAAAACCGCCATAGATATGTATACATAAAAATTGATCTTTGCGCACTCCAGCTCATACCAATAGTGCGCAGACAGCATAGAAAGTCCCGCGCAGAATACCGAAAAAACCGTTGAAAACAGCATGATCCTGCCGTTTTCCACAGAGGTAAGACGGGAAGTCTTTTCAGCTTTTACTTCTTCATCAGCCTGATTTTCTTCGCTGTTATTCTCCTGCGGACTTCGGGCTTCTTCCGTTTTATTTTCGGGATTTTTCAATTCTTCCTTTTCCATATGCAAAGCTCCTTTTGCTGCTCCTCAGGCATTTTTTATAATATATATGCTTATTAATTATATCACAAATCGACAGATTATTCAACCTGAATATTAACAAAATCGGAAAAATAAAAACTTTTTTGCCAAGTTGCGAAAACTGCTTGCATTAACCGACGGAATATGATATACTAAATTATATATTTTCTGATGTATCAATTAAGAAAAGAGGTATGGAAATGACTAACGAATATGTTCTCATTCTTGACTTCGGCGGACAGTACAATCAGCTTATTGCAAGACGTGTGCGCGAGTGTAACGTATACTGCGAGGTCAAGCCTTACAACAAGGTGAGCATTGACGAGATCAAGGAGCTTTCACCGAAGGGTATTATTTTTACGGGCGGTCCTCAGAGCGTTTACGGAGAGGACGCTCCAAGCGTGTCCAGGGAGATTTTTGAGCTTGGTATTCCTGTGCTGGGTATCTGCTACGGTTCTCAGCTTATGGCGCACGTTCTGGGCGGAGAGGTTTCGACCTGCATAACGTCCGAATACGGAAAGACGGAAACCTACTACGATAAAGACTGCATACTTTTCAAGACTATAAACGATATGCCCGAAAAGGCTGTTTCGTGGATGAGCCATACCGACTATATATCAAAGCTCCCCGAGGGCTTTAAGGTAACGGCGCATACAGACAACTGTCCCTGTGCGGCTATGGCGGACGCTGAGAAAAAGCTTTACGCGGTTCAGTTCCACCCGGAGGTAAATCACACGCAGTACGGTATAGGTATGCTTGACAGCTTCCTCAAAAACGTATGCGGCTGTACGGGCGACTGGACAATGGAAAACTACGCAGAAAAGGCGATCGGAGAAATACGCGAAAAGGTAGGCGGCGGAAAGGTTCTGCTTGCGCTTTCGGGCGGCGTGGACAGCTCCGTTCTGGCGGCTCTGCTTTCAAAGGCGGTAGGAAATCAGCTTACCTGCATTTTTGTCGATCACGGTTTTATGAGAAAGAACGAGGGCGACGAAGTAGAGGCTGCGTTCAAGGACTGGGACATCAACTTTGTAAGGGTCAACGCCAAGGACAGATTTATGGACAAGCTCAGAGGAGTGTCCGATCCCGAAACAAAGAGAAAGACCATAGGCGAGGAATTCATCAGAGTTTTCGAGGCTGAGGCTAAGAAGATCGGCAAGGTCGATTTTCTTGCGCAGGGTACGATTTACCCCGACGTTATCGAGTCGGGCGCGGGAGACGCCGCAGTCATCAAGTCTCACCATAACGTAGGCGGACTTCCCGACTATGTGGATTTCAAGGAGATAATCGAGCCTTTAAGAATGCTTTTCAAGGACGAAACCAGAAAGCTGGGACAGGAGCTTGGACTTTCCGAAACGCTGGTATGGAGACAGCCTTTCCCGGGACCGGGACTTGCGATCAGAATTATCGGCGAGATCACCGACGAAAAGCTTGAAATACTTCAGGACGCAGACTGGATATTCAGAGAAGAGATAGCAAAAGCGGGTTTGGACAGAGACATCAATCAGTATTTTGCAGTCCTCACCAACAACCGTTCGGTAGGCGTAATGGGCGATTTCAGAACTTACGATTACACTCTTGCGCTCCGCGCGGTAGAGACTACGGACTTTATGACCGCAGAGTTTTCCAGAATTCCATACGAGGTTCTTGCGGTATGCTCAAGCCGAATTGTCAACGAGGTCAAGAATATCAACAGAGTTGTGTATGATATTACTACCAAGCCGCCTGCTACTATCGAGTTTGAGTGATGAAACATTTTACGTAGATTATTTTATATACCGAACACTATTTGAGTTAGTTTATTTTTCAAGATATTATTTAACTTGCATATAAATGCAAGAAAAGTTTGTTGCCATAAAAAAAGGATAGTACTAGAAATACCATATTGAAAAAGAGGGGATAAGATGGATAAAATATGTTTTATGATTACACCTATCGGTAAAGAGGGAACGGAAGTACGCAAAAATGCAGATGAGGTTATGGAATATATTATTAGTCCAGTATGCCAAGATTTTGGATACTCTGTTGTAAGAGCAGATAAAATGGCAAATAGTGGATTGATTACAAAAGCTATTATTGAACAAATTATTTCTGCTGATTTAGTTATTGCTGATTTAACAGGAAATAACCCTAATGTATTTTATGAATTGGCTATTAGGCACTCTTATCGAAAACCAGCTATTCAAATTATAAAAGGAGACATTGAAATACCATTTGATGTATCTAACATGAGAACTATTTCGTATGACACGACTTTGAGCGGTGCAAATTTGGCTAAAAAAGAAATAGAGGCTATGTTGAGTGCTATTGAGAATGGAGAAAGTGTACATAATCCGGTTAGTGAGGTAAGTACTTTGTTGAATCTCTCCGAGAATAGTGCAGAAGAAAATGCAGAAATCTTATCAACATTATTGTTGGAAGTGCAACAAATTCCTGATAATTTGAAGGCACTAGAAAATAATATTGAAACAAGGTTTTCACAGATGCTTTCTGCGTTTATAGAGACGATAAAAAATGGACAGGTTGGGAGTTCGATTAAACCGGAGGATAGAATGTTAGAAATCTTTATGAATAAATTGATTGAGAATCCTCAAAAAGGAATGCAGAGTTTTGATGCTTTAATGAAATTGCAAGAAAAAATAGACAAATCTTC
>JAUNOG010000088.1 GCA_030531185.1 Ruminococcus sp. | reverse complement strand
AGAATTAGCTGAGCTTGCAGGTATTTCAGTTCAGTTTTTATCAGATATTGAAAACAATAAAAAAAGTATGACAATAACAACATTAGAAAATATTGCGAAATATTTATGCGTTACAACAGATTACTTAATATATGGTAGTTCAAATTACGTATCTAATCAATCAGCCCTTGATACATTTTGGGATATTGAATATTTGAAAACTGTTGACATCTCCAATCTCACGCCAGAAGAAAAGAAAATCATATTCTCAATGCTCTCATACTTTGATAATAGCAAAAAAAATAATGAGGAATGAAAAAAGTTGTACATTTCTGATTTTTTAAAAAATAATAAAAAAAAAAAAAACCACGACTGCACCTTAATCGCAGTCGTTTTTCTTATGTTTCAGAGCAGACTTAAGTCCCTGCATAATAATTTCTCTTGCCCATACTGCCTTTTCCTTCTCCAGCGGAGGCGTATCTCCCAGCGGATATTCAATTCCAAGCTGCTCATACTTGGGCTTGCCCATAGTGTGATACGGAAGGACATCCAGCGCTTTTAACGTCTTTATCTGCGAAAGGAATTCTCCCAGCTCAAACAGATACTTCTCGTTATCAGTTATTCCCGGCACTACAACGTGTCTTATCCACACGGGAACGTTACTGTCGCTTAGAAATCTCGCAAAGTCCAGAATATTGTCATTGTAATGTCCCGCAAGCTTTTTATGCTCCTCGCGGTCTATATGCTTTATATCAAGCATTACAAGGTCTGTGGACTTCACAAGCCGACGGAATTTCTCAGGCTTGTCCTTGGTAAAGGTCACTCCCGAGGTGTCGAGACAGGTGTGTATCCCTTTTGCCTTTGCCTTTTCAAAAAGCTCGGTAAGAAAATCTATCTGGAGCATGGGCTCGCCGCCCGTACATGTTATTCCTCCCCCCCGCATAAACTCTTTTACAGCGTCATATTCGGCAAGCAGCTCCTCCGCCGTTTTTATCATTCCGCCCTTTGGAGACCACGTATCGGGATTATGACAGTAAAGACACCTCATAGGACAGCCCTGAAAAAATATTACGAACCGAATTCCAGGACCGTCTACCGTACCGAAGCTTTCCGTTGAATGAATATGACCTACCATAGCTTTCATCTCCAATGTTTATCTTGCACAAACGGGACGTACACATCATATACGTCCCGCCGAATTATTGTTTTATTACGTTTTCAAGTAAACCCAACTCAGTATTAAAGGCTCTGGTGGAAGGTTCTTGAAATAACGTCGTCCTGCTGCTCCTTAGTGAGCTTAACAAAGTTAACGGCGTAGCCCGAAACTCTGATAGTAAGCTGCGGATACTTCTCAGGGTGAGCCTGAGCGTCCAGCAGTGTTTCTCTGTTGAGAACATTTACGTTGAGGTGATGACCGCCTTTTTCTACATAGCCGTCAAGCAAACCGATAAGGTTGTCAACCTGAGCTTCATTTGGTTCAAAATTTGCCATAATAAATCCTTCCTTTCATTAAATTCCGACGCGGACGGCTGTATGCCGTCCTTTCGGATATGGTTGTAAATCAATCTTCGTCATTATCTATCGCGTCGTCCTCAGTGGGCTGGCAGCAAGCGGATTTCCCGCCTGTTCCGCAGTCGGACGTACGGTAGGTTTTTACGTTAAGACCTTCGGCAAGCTCGTCGGCGTTGATAGTAACGTGACCGTCTCCGCCCGCCATAAGCCTGTCGATCATTTCAACAAGCTCGTTGACCTTGCCGTCGTCGTTATCAAGGGTAGCATTAATCCCCATCGTTAAGCTCCTTTGCAATGCTCTCTATATCAAGGTCGCCCATAAATACCTGGTCGTCCTTACCCAGCGCACCGGGGATAATAGAGAATGTGTTGGAAATACCGTCCTGAGCGTGTCTGAACGGAAGCTTAGCTACTGAAGAAAGCGAAGCAGCCGCGCCGTGAGTGTCTCTGCCGTGCATCGGGTTAGCTCCCGGAGCGAGAGGCACGCCCATCTTTCTGCCGTCCGGGGTATTACCTGTCTTCTTACCGTAAACTACGTTTGAAGTAATGGTAAGGATAGACATTGTAGGAACGCCGTCACGGTATGTGTGGTGCTTTCTGATCTTATCCATAAAGGATCTTACGATCTTAACTGCAAGCTGGTCAACTCTGTCGTCGTTGTTGCCGTACTTAGGATAATCGCCCTCGACCTCGTAGTCAACTACAAGACCGTCCTCGTCACGAATGCACTTTACCTTAGCATACTTGATTGCGGACAGCGAGTCTGCAACTACAGACAGACCTGCGATACCCGTTGCAAAGTATCTCTTTACGTCTCTGTCGTGGAGAGCCATCTGTATCTTCTCATAAGAATACTTATCGTGCATATAGTGAATAACGTTAAGCGTATTGACATAAAGTCCCGCCAGCCATTCCATCATATCGTCGTACTTCTCCATTACGTCGTCGAAGTCGAGATAATCGCCTGTAACAGGTCTGTACTTAGGACCTACCTGAATTTTAAGTCTTTCGTCCACACCGCCGTTGATAGCGTAAAGGAGGCACTTGGCAAGATTTGCTCTTGCGCCGAAGAACTGCATTTCCTTGCCCACTCTCATCGAAGATACGCAGCAAGCGATAGCGTAATCGTCGCCGTGGGTAACTCTCATCATATCGTCGTTCTCGTACTGAATAGCAGAGGTTTTGATAGACATCTTAGCGCAGAACCTCTTAAAGCCCATAGGAAGTTTCTGCGACCAGAGCACCGTAAGATTCGGCTCAGGTGCAGGACCGAGGTTATTAAGAGTATTGAGGTATCTGAACGAAGTCCTTGTTACCATTGGAGTACCGTCGATAGACACGCCTCCTATAGACTCCGTTACCCAAGTCGGGTCGCCCGAGAAGAGCGCATTGTATTCAGGAGTTCTTGCGAACTTAACAAGTCTGAGCTTCATAATGAAGTGGTCAATAAGCTCCTGAGCCTCTTCTTCTGTGAGAATGCCTCTCTCCATATCTCTCTGGATATAAATATCAATAAATGTTGAAGTTCTGCCCAGTGACATAGCGGCACCGTTCTGATCCTTAACAGCCGCAAGGTAACCGAAGTACAGCCACTGGATAGCCTCCTGAGCGTTCTTTGCAGGACGTGAAATGTCGCAGCCGTAGATCTCGCCCAACTTCTTGAGGTCGCCCAAAGCTCTGATCTGCTCCGCAAGCTCTTCTCTGAGACGTATATTCTTGGAAGTCATTCTTACCAGCGAAGTAGCGAGCTGATCCTTCTTGTCCTCTACGAGGTAGTCAATACCGTAAAGGGCAACTCTTCTGTAGTCGCCGATAATTCTTCCTCTGCCGTATGCATCAGGTAGACCTGTGATGATAGCAGACTTTCTTGCAAGTCTCATCTCAGGAGTATATGCGTCAAAAACGCCCTGATTGTGCGTCTTTCTGTATTCTGTGAATATCTTTACGACCTCGGGGTCAACCGTATAGCCGTTCTGTTCGCAGGCATTGATAGCCATTCTGATACCGCCGAAGGGCTGAAGAGAACGCTTGAAGGGCTTATCAGTCTGGAAGCCTACGATCTTTTCAAGGTTCTTGTCAAGGTAGCCTGCGCCGTGCGATGTTATCGTGGAAACGATCTTTGTATCCATATCGAGAACGCCGCCCGCTTCTCTTTCCTGCCTGGACAGCTCCATTACCTGATCCCAAAGCTTTTTCGTAGCCTCAGTAGGACCTGCAAGGAAGCTCTCGTCGCCGTCATAAGGCGTAAAGTTCTTCTGAATGAAGTCTCTGAGGTTTATGGAAGTGCTTGACCATCTGCCTGGCTTAAAGCCTTCCCATTCTTCCTGAAATTTTCTTTCCATTTATCATCTCTCCCTGATATTTGTGATACGGACGAGCCATACACAACAACATATAGCACGTCATCTTTATATAAGATAGCACATTTAGATAGTAAAGTCAATAGCCATTTAAAAATATTACTTCCTGTCAATATTTATTTCACAAGTTAAAAGCAGTTACCATATGCTTGATTTTTAGGTCTGAAGATATCCTCCTCGATACGCAGCAGACGGTTATATTTTGCCGTTCTTTCACTGCGGGAGGGCGCGCCTGTTTTTATCTGTCCCGCATTGAGAGCGACTGCAAGATCGGCAATGAACGTGTCCTCGGTCTCGCCGCTCCTATGAGAAATTACCGCTCGGTAGCCGTGCTTTTTAGCGGTTTTGACCGCCTCGATAGTCTCCGAAAGAGTACCTATCTGATTAAGCTTTATGAGAATTGCGTTTGCCGCATTTTCCTTAATTCCCCTGCCGAGCCTTTCGGTATTGGTAACGAAAAGATCGTCGCCCACAAGCTGGACTTTTTCTCCGAGACGCTTGGTAATGGTTCTCCAGCCTGCCCAGTCCTCCTCGTCGAGGGGATCCTCGATAGACTTGATAGGATATTTTGAGCAAAGCAGATCCCAGCGCGTTATAAGTTCCTCGGAGGTATATACCTTGCCGCTTTTGGGTAACTTATAGCTGCCTGTTTCTCCGTTTTTCCACTCGCTTGCCGCGGCGTCAAGAGCAAGTACAAAGTCCTGCCCAGGAACAAATTTCGCCTGAGTGACCGCCTCAACAATAAGCTCGATAGCCTCCTCGTCGCTGTCAAGGTTCGGAGCAAAGCCGCCCTCGTCGCCTACCGCCGTTGCAAGTCCTCTGGATTTTAAAATTTTGGCAAGCGTGTGAAAAACCTCTGTGCACCACTGAAGTCCCTGTCTGAAATCACTTGCTCCCACGGGCATTATCATAAACTCCTGAATATCGACGTTGTTGGTCGAATGCGCTCCGCCGTTGAGAATATTCATCATAGGAACGGGCATTGTACCTCCGCTTACGCCTCCGATAAAACGGTACAGGGGCATACCGAGGCACTTCGCCGCCGCGTCCGCGCAAGCGAGGGACACCGCAAGAATTGCGTTTGCGCCGAAGTTGGACTTATCCTTACTGCCGTCGAGGGCTATCATTGCGCCGTCCACAAGGTAGGTATCGGCAGGGCACATACCTTTCAGCAGAGGGGAAAGCTTTTCGTTGATATTGTCCACCGCCTTTGTCACGCCCTTGCCCATATAACGTGATTTGTCTCCGTCGCGCAGCTCGCACGCCTCAAAAATACCCGTTGACGCGCCGCTGGGGGAACGTCCCAGACCTACCGTACCGTCGCAGAGGTGCACCTCAGCCTCGACGGTGGGATTTCCTCTTGAGTCAAGAATTTCTCTTCCTATGATTTTTTCGATTTTACACTCTGAACATCTGCTTTTTTCGCTCACGATCAAAACTCCTATCAAATAAATTTTACAAATATTTTAACCGTAATATATGCAGATATTCAATAGGCTGTCATTTATATCTGTGGACTTTCAGTCCCGCAAGATAGTCGAGAGACACATTGTAAAATTTTGCAAGCTTAATAAAATGGTGCATAGGCATTTCACGCTTACCCGATTCGTAAAGCTGATACTGCTGGCGGGTAATACCGAGTACCTCAGCAAGCTGCTGCTGAGAAAGGTCGCTGTCCTCCCGCAGGTCCCGAATTCTTTGATAAAAAAACATACAAAAATCCTCCGAAATTTTATGGATTATGTAGATTTTATCATGAATTCGTTTGAATGCACTTGATTTGCATTCGTTTAAATGCTATAATTGAATAGAAGCTGTGGAATACAGGTATTTTATCCATTTATTTCATAGTTATCAATCCCCTAAAAAACGCTGTATCCCTTTTTCGGATACAGCGTTTTTTCATTCCCCATTGTTCTGTTTGTTATTATCGAAGTATGAGATTATCATAAACAGTATTTTCTTTTCTTCTTCGGTGAGGTCGGAGATGTCAATTTTCTCATCAGTTTCAAGACCTAAAAGATAATCGGTCGAGACATGAAAAATCTTAGAAAGTTCAATAAGAGATTCCATTGACGGCGAGGACATAGACATCTCCCATAGGTTTACGGCATTGCGGGAAATGCCCAGCCTTTGTGCAAGCTGTTTTTGCGTATAACCTTTTCGTTCTCTTAAAATCATTATTCTTTCACCGATTTTCATAATCATAATCTCACCTCACTACTATTATACTTATTATTGTCAATTAATACTTATCATTAACGATAAGTAAGAATATTTATCGATTTTGATTATTTGTACTTGACATAATGAAACCTCTGTGTTATAATTAAGAAAAAGGTAATTTGAAATAGGTCTTTAAATTAAATTTATTAGTATTGGAGTTTTTTTATGGGGATTAGTTCTTTTCTTAAATCAATTAGCGAATTTACTGACCCACTTTCGTGGGCTAGGGACCAATTAAAAACTGCAAAAAACGATTTATTAGCAGTAATCATATTTGGCATAATTATAACCATAGTTGTTTCTGCCATTTGTTTCGGAATTATGTGTTTAAGATTTCTTGTTTTCGGAGGTTAAAATGGGAAAATTATTGAATAATATGGATGCAACTAACAAAACACTAAAAAAGACTTCTTCCACATTAAAAGATATAACAAAAACATATGACAATATACGATACTGTAATGATATGATGAATTCCAAGGCATATGTAAAAATGCGAAAAAAGATAAAAATATATGATAAATTATCATCATGGATTATGATACTATTTATACTTCTTTGTATTGCAATAATTATCTCTACAATTGTCCTTTGTATTACCAATAATGATATAATACTTAACATTATTGGATTAAGATGATTAGAAAGGTGGTGACATAATATGCCAAAATGGACAAAAAAAGATCAAGATCGGATGGAGATCCTAATAAAA
>JAUNOG010000026.1 GCA_030531185.1 Ruminococcus sp. | reverse complement strand
TTCTATGTTTTCTTTTTCAGATTATATAAAATTGCTTTTACAACATACTTATCATCAATAATAGGTAAAACAATATGATAGGAAAAATCCAAACTTGGCTCAAATGAACGAGTATTGTGAACGTCAGTATAATCTTTGTAAATCAATGCAGTATAGGGGAAAGTTTCAGCTTGACTATGAACGTAAAGTGCATTCAAGGGCTTTCAGACGAATGGTAGGTATCGCTCAGGTTTTCAGTGCTTCAAAAGGAGATTATTACAGAACACGGATACTTATACTCAAGCTGTTTCACAAATTGCACGTGGAATAGCAGAAGGACTGAGACAAGAATTGCTTGATGTAATAATTGGGTCATATAAGTTGAGCTCACACAAAATAAAATTTCCTTGTGAAATGTAAAAAGTGCGATAGACTGCGCTTAAAGAATTTAGGAAATGAGTTTTGACTGTTTTGCAAGAAGCATATTGCATACCTGTGCCGAGACGGAATTGTGCAGCTTCACGTCGGACATCTTTTAGGTTTGCTTTAACTGCGAAGCAGGCAGCCTCAGTTCAATTTCCGTTCCTTTTTCGGAGCTTTTTGCTACCTGTACGCTTCCGCCGTGCAACTGGGCGATGTCTTTCACCAGCGCAAGACCAAGTCCTGCTCCGCCCATAGCACGGCTGCGGGATTTATCCACACGTACAAAAGGGTCAAAAATGCTGGTCCGGTTTCCTTCGGAAACGCCTATACCGGTATCAGCAACTCGAAGAATAACATCGTCGTTCTCTTTTTTTACTCCTACAGTGACGCGTCCATTCGGACGGTTGTACTTGATAGCATTCTCCACCAGGTTATACACCGCACGATAAATAAGCAGGTCGCTGCCGATCAGCTCCGCATCGCCTGGCTCTTGACAGAGCATAACCTTTTTTTGATCCGCCACCTGAGCCAAGTCGAAAATAACTTCCTCAATGAGCGCACCGAGAGAAATACGGTCGTTGCGCGGAGCTGTTCCAAGGTCTGTCAGCTCCAGCAGCATATCCACTAAATGTGAAAGCCGCTCGGTCTGCTCAGATGTCCTTTGTATCGCCTGTGCGTACTCAGCCGGAGTTGGCGCTTCCCGCTTTTTTAATACGTCCAGCTCGGTACGCATCACGGCCAGCGGCGTACGCAGTTCGTGAGCGGCATTGGCGGAAAACTGGCGCTGTGTCCGAAATGCACGATCCAGTCGTGCCAGCATTCCGTTAAAGGAACGGGTCAGACGGGCGACTTCATCCTCCGTCTGAGACTGCTCAAGCGGTTCGGACAAATTCTGAGCCTCGACCTCTTCCATACGCACGCTCAGCTTTCGTACAGGGGTCAGCGCCCTCCCTGCCAAAAAGTAAGTAAGTACACCGGCTATCATAATGACCGCCAACGTGATAAAAATGCTCTGGACACGAAAAGCGTCCGCTTTTTCACGGATCTGCTCCTGCAGATTTGGATAAAGACTTCCGGCATCAAGTACGAAAGTTTCCTGTCCGTTAGGAGCAATCTCCACCATACAGCTTTCAATCTCATGGATATGCATAACAGCAGAATTGCTGATAAGCAAATTCAGCAGCAGGCATACTGCCGTCACCAATAAGGCGGTCATCAGAGTTAGCCGCCACTGCAAAGACAGCTTTTTCACACAGACGTCCCTCCAATCATATAACCCTGTCCCACTTTGTTCCGTATCGGGTCGTACCCCAGTGCAGAACGAAGTTTTTTTCGCAGAGAGGAAATATGCACCCGAATGGAGTTGCTGAAGCTGTCCACGCTGCCGTCCCACAGGTGTTCAAGCATTTCCTCCTGGCTGATAATCTGCCCTTGATGGAGCAAAAGATACTCCAGCAGCGCGGATTCCTTTCGGGTAAGAGATAATAACTTACCTTTAGCGTAAGCCTCCCTTGATTTCGTGTCAAAGGAGACCTCTCCGCAAATCAGACAGATATCCTTCTGGATAAATTTCCGCCTGGTCAGACTGCGTACGCGAGCTTCTAATTCCTCAAAGTGAAATGGTTTTGTAAGGTAGTCGTTGGCTCCCATATCCAATCCGTCCACCTTATCCTTGATCCGGCTGCGAGCCGACAGGATCAGCACACAGGTTTCCGTATCTTCGGCACGCAGATGCCGCAGCACCTCCATACCGTCCATACCCGGTAAGTTTAAGTCAAGTAGGATAAGATCGTAATTTTCCACGCAGCACAGTTCCAGTGCCTGTACGCCGTCCTGACAGGTATCTACCTCATAGCCGTCTAACCGCAGACCCTCCGCAATCGAATTGCAGAGCGCAGGTTCATCTTCTATTACTAGTAAGCGCATTTGTTTTACCTCTTTTGTTTTTTACTATAGTATAGCATACCGAAAATAATATTTCAAGAAAATTTCCGTGAAATATGCTCCCGTCTTAACAGAGATTTTATACTCTGTATGATAAAATAGTCACAGAAATCAAAAAGGAGTTGTTTTATTATGGAAAAAAACATAAAAAAATGGACCGCTATTGTAATGTCAGGCATATTATGCGCAATGGCTTTCAGCGGATGTGCTGCCGAAGAGCAGTCTGTCTCTTCTGAAAAAACGAATGACAGCCTGCAGATCTCTTCGCAGTCAGACGGAACATCAGAAAAAAATTCAGAAGATACGTCTCAAAATACTGTAGGGGAATTTTCCACACAGGACGTCTACGGCAACGCTTATACCAAGGACATATTCAAGGATTACGATTTGACGCTGGTGAATGTTTATACTACTTGGTGTACTCCCTGTGTCCAGGAAATGCCCGATTTAGATAAGCTGTATCAGCAGGTAAAAGATGAGGGCGTGAATGTGATCGGCGTTGTACTGGATGTACTGAACGAAAAAGGCGAGATTGTCCAAGAGGATCTGGAGCGGGCGCAGGCTTTGGTGGAGCGCACAGGAGTATCTTATCCCACACTGCTGCCGGACAGCACTTATATGAACGGTCGTCTCATCGGAATCGAGGGCTTTCCTGAAACTTTCTTTGTGGACAAGAACGGTAACATAGTAGGCGAGACCTACAGCGGCAGCGGTGATTTTGACTATTGGCTCTCTGTGGTAGAAACGGAGCTTGCCAAGGTAAAGGGAAGCGACTGATATGCACCGACTTACATCTTCCCGTTTGACCGGCGTGGTAACAGCTGCCTTGGGTCTTGTGATGATGGGATACGGTATTCAACGCGGCGAAATGGCAACAGTACTGACAAAGGCGATCCGCATATGTTTGGAGTGTATTGGCATTGGATAAGAAAAAAACATCAAAGAGAAAAATAAGCGAGCGGCCCCGCCACCGTGTGCAGGCTCTGTGGGCGCTGCTGACAAACAGCTATCTCATTGGGTTCGTGCAGGGGAAAATATACAAAGGGAAGCTGAAAAACCTCTGCGTGCCCGGGCTCAACTGTTACTCCTGCCCCGGTGCGGTGGGAGCCTGCCCTATCGGAGCAATGCAAGCAGTCATCGGCAGCTGGAACTTCAAATTCGCCTTTTATGTGGCAGGATTTTTAGTCTTTATCGGTGCGCTGATTGGACGGTTTGTCTGCGGCTGGCTGTGCCCTTTTGGGCTGATCCAGGATCTGCTTCACAAGATACCGTTTCCGAAAAAGCTTAAAACTTTCCGCGGCGACAAGCTGCTGCGTAAGCTGAAATACGTCATTCTGGCGGTTTTCGTCATTTTGCTCCCAATGTTTTTGGTGGATGTTCTAGGGCAGGGCGCACCCTACTTCTGCAAGCTTATCTGTCCGGCAGGAACGCTGGAGGGCGGCATTCCGCTGGTTCTGCTGAACAAGTCTATGCATAATGTCCTGGGCTGGCTTTATGCCTGGAAAAACGTACTGCTTGCCATTACCGTTTTTCTGTCCATTATCATCTATCGTCCTTTCTGCAAATATATTTGCCCGCTGGGTGCGATCTACTCGGTATTCAACCCGATTTCGGTTTTCAAATACCGTGTTGACGAGAGCAAGTGCGTGAACTGCGGCGCCTGCTCGAAGGCGTGCAAAATGGGCTGCGACCCGGTAAAGAACGCCAACCACACGGAATGCATCCGCTGCGGTCTGTGCAAGAAGGTATGTCCCACAGGAGCCATTACATCCGGCTGCAGAAAAAAAGAAACTCCCTCCGAAGATAAGCTTTTGAAATAAAAAATCGAATATATTTTAATTTTCTAAATCCAGAACATTGAACCAGAAACAAATTCTTTTTATGCTCTATATTCCGTTGTTATAGCTGACAGTAATACCGCTTTCTGTTATTTGAAATTATACAAACGAATGAGTATTTCTAACAATAAAAAACAATGCCTGAATCGGAACATTTCCCATTCAGGCATTGTTTTTTATGATTGATTACGAATTTACATACTTGCTTTCAGTATGTCAACTATCTCCTTATGGTTCAGAACTTTGTATCCGCCCTCCATTATAAGGGTACTGTCGGCAATGCCTTCAAGCATTTCTTCTGTGACGCCAAGTTCTTTTAGGTTCATAACCAGACCGATTTCCTTCATCCAGTTTTCCATTGCGGATAATCCTTCATCGGCAATTTCTTCATCAGACTTGCCGTCGGTATCTACGTTCCATACATTTATGGCATATCGCTTGAATTTGTCAAGTCCATATGGCATTATATAACGATAATACGCCATTGATACTGCCGAAAGGGTCATTCCGTGAGTAGCGTCGGTATATGCTCCGACCGCCTGACCTATCATATGAACTTCCCAATCTGTGGATTTTCCTTTGGCAACAAGCGTGTTAAGAGCCATTGTTGCTACCCACATAATGTTGCTTCTGGCTTCGTAATCGGTAGGATCCTTCACGGCGATCCTCGAACTGTGAATAAGCGAATTCAAAAGGCCTTCCATAATATAGTCGGAAGTATTATCGTCAGATCCGGAAAAATACTGTTCGAGAATATGGGACATAATGTCATAAAATCCGGCTTTCATCTGATATTCGGGAAGCGTGTAAGTCAGTTCGGGATTTAAAATCGAAAACTTGGGATAAACTTCCTCGCCAAAAACATGACCGATTTTCAGCTTGCTGTCGTGATTTGTTATTACCGAACCGCCGTTCATTTCCGAGCCTGTTCCGACCATTGTCAGAACACAGCCCACAGGAATAATCTTACAGGTAGGCTCATCAAATTTAATAAAATACTTTTCCCAAGGATCTTCGTCGCAGTTAGCTGATACCGAAACCGCTTTGGCGTAATCGCATACAGAGCCTCCGCCTACTGCAAGTATAAAATCAACATCATTATTTTTGGCGACTTTGCAGCCCTCATACAGCTTTTGAACAGTAGGATTTGGCATAACGCCCGCAACCTCCGAAACCTGTTTTCCGCAGTCGGCAAGAATATTTACGATCTTATCATAAAGACCTGTTTTCTTGATCGAGCCTCCGCCGTAAACAAGAAGAACCCTGTCCCCGTACTTTTCAAGCTCGGCAGGCAGTTCATCAAGTGCGTCTTTTCCAAAGTGTATTCTTGTTGGATTTGAATAAGTGAAATTTCCAAGCATAATTAGTACCTCCATTTTGTTTTTCTTTATTATACCATAAAAGCATAGCAATAGCAAATGCTTTTATCAAATAATATATTATGCCTTTCGGGCATATAGTTCAAATAAAATCAAACGGTGCGCAAACAGACCGCACACCGTTTTTACTTTAACTTTTCTTTTTTATAATTTGTACCCCACTGCGCCATAGCGTCCAGAATGGGACACATACTTAACCCAAGCTCAGTCATAGTATACTCAACCCTCGGAGGAACTTCGGGAAAAACCTCTCTTGTAAGCAGACCGTTTTCCTCCATATCACGGAGATTTGAGGTAAGGACCTTTTGTGAAATCCCCGTAACGGATTTTTTCAGTTCTCCGAAACGTTTCGTACCGCTTCTTAAATCACGCAGGATCAGCACCTTCCACTTGTCTCCTATAAGCATAAGCGTCGTTTCTACAGGACAAGCAGGCAATTCAGATTTGGCTGTCATTGTAAAACCTCCCTCAATAGTATCGAAACAGCTGTAATATCCTTTTGGAAACAGTATACCATATCAGCATTAAATTGTCAAGTTTTTTGTTCACATAATATTTACAATTCTTTTCAGGTATAAAATAATACGCAATTACGCAATCGTTACCTCCGGGAAACTATGCCACAAAAAAGTGCCTACTTTACAACCTGCGAAAGCTGTGTTATCATAAAATCAAGGAAAGAGATACAGCGCTGAGATCTCCCGAAAAAGCAAATAAACCACATAACTTTCAGGAGGAATTTATTATGAACAAGAACACATTTACAGCAGTTAAGCTTGGCAAGGGCGAAATGAACGTTTACGACTTCGGCGGAATTAAGCTTCACGCTTACAAGACAAACGATTTTATTGATGACGAAGTTTTCGTTATTGAAAAAAACGGTAAAGCCGTTGTAATTGAATCACCCTGTTTCTTTGATAACAACAAGGAGCTTACAGAATATCTTAACGATCTTGAAATCGAGGGAATGCTTGTTGCATATCACGGTGCAGGAGCAACATTCCTGCCCGACGTTTCGAAATATGCTACGCAGAATGCGGCAGACTATTCAGAAAACGGCGGTGGAAAAGCTCTTATCGATAACTTTACAGCAGCATTCGGCGAAATTTTCGATAAGTCCGTTCACAAAATCACAAACATTATCGGTGAAGGAAAAATAACTGTCGGAGGAATAGATTTTATCATCAAGCAGACCGACGAAGCGTTTGACATTGAAATTCCCGAGATCAATGCCGTTTACACACATATGCTCGGTCACGACTGTCACTCGATCGTTGCAGGTTCAGGTCACGCGGACGCTATTATTGCTCAGCTTAATGATTATATAGCAAAGGGATATGATTTAATTTTGACTTCTCACTACACTCCGGAAGATTTAAAGGACGCTCAGACAAAGATCGACTACCTTGAAGATCTGAAAGGAATTGCCGAAAAGTGCGAAAATGCAGATGAATTCAAAGCAGAGGTACAGAACAGATATCCGAATTACAGCGGAGGAAATTATCTTGATATGACAGCAGGATTTTTCTTTGCTTAACATAAATAAAACAGGTACATTTTAAGGAGGAATACTATTATGAAAATCGCAGTAATTTGTGCAAACGGAAAAGCAGGACAGCTCATCGTGAAGGAAGCTGTAAACAGAGGTCTTGATGTGACGGCAGTTGTAAGAAATGAAAACAAAACCGTTGCTGAAAAAGCAGTTATCAAGGATCTGTTTGATTTGACTTTCGATGATCTGAAGAACTTTGACGCAGTAGTTGACGCATTCGGCGCATGGGTGCCCGAGGTACTGCCGCAGCATTCCACATCGCTCAAACACCTGTGCGATGTTCTTTCGGGAACAGATATACGTCTGCTTGTAGTGGGCGGCGCAGGAAGTCTTTACGTAAATCCTGAACATACCGTTCAGGTTATGGACGGACCGGATTTTCCGGATATGTTCAAGCAGCTTGCCTCCGCAATGGGCAGTGCGCTTGACGATCTGAGAACAAGGACCGACGTAAAGTGGACATATATCAGCCCCGCCGGAGATTTTCAGGCTGAGGGCGAAAGAACAGGTAAATATATTCTCGGTGGAGAGGAGCTTGTGCTCAACTCCAAAGGAGAAAGCGTTATCAGCTATGCGGACTACGCTATTGCAATGGTAGACGAAATTGTAAACGGAAACAATATTCAGAAAAGAATAAGCGTGGTTGCAGAATAAATCGGCAAAATACGGGGCTGTCAATTTGACAGTCCCTGTTTGCAGGAGGGATTTTTATGACGGCAAAAGACTATTTGGCATTTATTGTGGAGCAAATTCATTCGACAGTTGCCGCAACCGTGGACGAAAACGACTTGCCTGTCACCTGTGTTATAGATATGATGTACAGCGACGAGAGCGGACTGTATTTTCTCACAGCCAAGGGCAAGAATTTCTATAAGCGGCTGAAAGCAAAGGAATATATCGCACTTTCGGGAATGAAAGGCGAGGATACTATGTCGTGTACCGCAGTTTCCGTTCGGGGCAGGGTCAAAGAGATAGGCTCGGAAATGTTATCTCTGCTGTTAGAGAAAAATCCCTATATGTATGAAATTTATCCTACTGAGGAAAGCCGCGCCGCCCTTACGGTTTTCAAAATATACGAGGGCTGCGGAGAATGGTTCGACCTTTCCAAAAAGCCGATTGAAAGGGCAGGCTTCACTTTCGGCAGTGCGGAGAAAAAAGAAGGCGGATATTTTGTAAATGAAAATTGCATCGGCTGTATGTCCTGTTCGGCAGTATGTCCGCAGGGCTGTATAGACCTTGTGAATGATAAGGCGGTCATCAGACAGGAAAACTGCCTGCACTGCGGGAACTGTATGAATGTATGTCCTGTAGGCGCGGTAAAAACGAGGTGATTTTATGGCAAACGAAAAATTACTGTATCTTATTAACTATCTTCTGTCGGAGCGTTCAGACCTCGGCAAAGTCAACATTCCCGACAGTCAAGACGAGCGGTTTCGGCTGTACAGAAGTCTTGTGAATATCCGTCCCGCTGTAAAGGCTGATAATGAATATCTTAAAGCCGAGGACGAATTTCTGCAAGCTGAAATTGCACGAAAAGGTATTACCTATATTGAAGATTTACAACCGATACAAAACGGTATTTATCTTTGGAAAGGCGATATAACCACGCTGAAATGCGGAGCTATAGTCAACGCCGCAAATTCGGGAATGACAGGCTGCTGGCAGCCCTGTCATAACTGTATCGACAACTGCATTCACACCTTTTCGGGAGTTCGTCTGCGTTACAAGTGCGGACGGATAATGCAGGCGCAGGGATATGAAGAGCCGACCGGCAAGGCGAAAATCACTCCTGCCTACAATCTGCCCTGCGGATATGTCATTCACACAGTCGGACCAATCGTGCGTGGACGGCTTACTCAGGAACATTGCCGTTTGCTCAAAAGCTGTTACAATTCCTGCCTTGAATTAGCTGTACACAACGGAGTAAAAAGCATAGCGTTCTGCTGTATTTCAACGGGAGTGTTCGGCTTTCCGCAGAACAAGGCGGCAGAAATAGCGGTAAATACGGTAAAAGAGTTCCGCCAAACCAACGATATAGAGGTGATATTCAATGTTTTTACAGAGAAAGACTATGAGATCTACAGCAGATTACTCGGCTGAGATCAACCGCTTGAAAGAAGAAATCGAAACCTCCGACGCCGTTCTTATAGGCGCAGGCGCGGGGCTTTCCACAGCGGCAGGGTTCACTTACAGCGGAGAGCGTTTACGTAAATACTTCGGCGATTTTGCAGAAAAATACGGTTTTACGGATATGTATTCCGGCGGATTTTATCCCTTTGAGACATTGGAGGAGCATTGGGCGTACTGGTCGAGGTACATCTGCGTCAACCGCTATATGGACGCCCCCAACAACATATACAATATGCTGTTCGAGCTTGTAAAGGACAAAGATTATTTTGTGCTTACCACAAATGTAGATCACCAGTTCCAAAAGGCAGGATTTGATAAGCACAGTCTTTTCTACACTCAGGGGGACTACGGACTTTTCCAATGCTCTGAGCCGTGTCACAATGAAACCTACGATAATGAAGAAATAATCCGCAGAATGTTTGCAGAGCAGAAAAATATGCGTGTACCGACCGAGCTTATTCCTAAGTGTCCGAAATGCGGCAAGCCTATGACAATGAACCTCCGAGCGGACGATAAATTTGTTCAGGACGAGGGCTGGTACAAGGCGAACGACAGATACAACGATTTTATCCGCCGTCACGAGGGTATGCATATTCTGCTTCTTGAACTGGGAGTGGGATTTAACACGCCCGTTATTATCAAATATCCGTTCTGGCAAATGACCGCGAAAAATCCGAATGCCGTTTATGCTTGTATTAATTACGGCGAGGCTTGCTGTCCTCAGGAAATCGCACGGCAGGCTATTTGTATCAACGGAGACATTCGGAAAGTACTTGATAAGATTATGTTAATGGAAAACTCTTGATTTTGTAACCGCAGTTGTATGAGATACAACTGCGGTTTTTCGTTATCCGTCATTAACCGTTATGCAGACAGATACGACCTTGTATAACGAGTAGGCTTGATTATAGCCCGATAATATGATATACTGAAAAAAGTTAAAATTTATGAAACCTTTTTGGCGCATACGAAGTGTTATATATAGAAACCGAATAACTTGGAGGGCTTGATTTTGAATAAAACGATCAGAGAGCTATCGGCAAAAGAGCTCGTTGATATGTACTCCTCTATGATTTACCGCCTTGCATATTCCAGATTGTGCAGTGTGCACGACGCTGAAGATATCACTCAGGAAGTACTATTGAAATATATTCGCAGCGGAAAAAGCTTCCGCGACGAGGAGCACCGTAAAGCGTGGCTGATTAAGGTTACGGTCAACTCGATAAAATCATTGGTATCGAGCGCGTATAACAGGCACCGAGCCGAACTCGATGAAGCGACAGAACTTACATACGAAGAGAAAGAACCTACCGGAGTTGCCGAAGCGGTAGCCAAGCTGCCTGAAAAGTACCGTATCGTCATACATCTGTTTTATTTTGAGGAATTATCTTTAAAACAGATATCTGAGATAACAGGAAAATCAGAGGGTACGATAAAATCTCAGCTGTCAAGAGGACGAGAACAACTGAAAGAAATTTTAAAGGAGGGTAATTGCTATGTCTGATATGATAAAAGAAACATACAAAAAAGAAATTGAACAGATCAATCCTTCTGCTGAGTTTTTGAGCAGTCTTACCGATACTCTTGAAAAGGAGCAGGCTGAGCGGAAACGCAGAAAAATAACCCGTTTGAAAATTATGATCACTGCGGCTGCCTGCATTACGGCAGTATTGTGCGGAACATTATCTTTTATGAATTCCTTTAACGGAGGACCTGCAACAGCCGATGCGGACAGCGTATCATCACCGCCCAAAAGCGAGATCGAACATAAATTTGATAAAGCGGATACCGATACAATGACTTCAAAGCCCGTAAATCCCTCGACTATGTTTAATGAAGATATGACGGCGGAGCAATGCGCGGAGTTGTTTCTGGACAAAGCGGAAAACGGCGAACTTTCGTATATTAAAGTAAGCGACAGCAATGTATTTACATCGGCTCAGGACAATGACGAACAGAAAGAACTTCTGCTCGATCTTATGAGGACGGGTAAAACGACGGATAGTATCCCCGACGGAGAAAAAACATATTATATGGCTGTATTTACCGACGGAAAAATCGTTAAGCTTATCGTTACCGACGGCAAATATATCGAATTTTCGGGCATAAATAAATATCTTTGCGCGGAATAAAAAAATTTATAAAAAATGCAACCTTTTGCAAAGCTGTGAAGTGTTATTGATGTAAGCGCTTAAAAATAACAAATCAGAAAATCAAATTTCTTAAGGAGTATTGTTATGAAAAAATTACAAAGAGCTTGTGCTTTCATCTGTGCGGCGGCATTGATAATGAGCGGCTGTTCAAAGTCGTCCGTTTCGGAAAATTCAAAAGCCGACAGCAAGCAGGAAAACAAAACGGGCAGTATAGTCTCACAGAATGTAAGATCCTATGGGTCTACAGTCTCAGTTGCGGATATAAAGGCGGCTTATGAGGTCGACGACAGCAAAGAAATTATGCCGCTTTATAATGTCGCTCAGACAGAAGCATTTACCTTCGACTTTAATTTTGACGGCTACGAAGTCGGTCTTGATTTGTATGATTATGTTTCCGTTCATACGGACTCGGCTTGCGAACAGGAAAGCGAAATTTACTATACGGCGGGTATAGAACCCCATGACGGAGTTACAACAATTACGGTCGCGCCGATGTCGCCTGTCCTTAAAACAAAATCCCAGAGCGAGGCTTATGTATACGAGGATACCGATATGTGGGGAAACGCTCCGATGTACTATATCGCCATTCATTATGATATGGACGCCGATACTCCCGTAAAGCTTGACGAGCCGATCGTTATTCCGTTTACGGTAAAGAACGAGGTACAGGCTCCCAATGCTAAGGGCGTAGTAGACGCAACGGGAAGATTTAAGCTTGTATGGGAACCGGTAGAGGGAGCGGAAAAATACCGCATATACAATCTTACAGACGGCAATTTATATACCGGCAGAGACAACCACGCTCTCAACGGCTCAAAGATAGGATATGAAAATCTTACAATGCTCTATGAGGGTGAAACGACCGAATGTTATTATGATAATTTTGCCGGCGAGGGACACGGTCTCGCACAGATAGAAAATAACACCAACACATACACTATAGGTCAGAATTACTGCGTAAACGGAGAATTCTTTGTCAGCGCAGTTGTTAACGACGTTGAAAGCGGCGTAAGCGCTGCGATACCCACGGCAGATCTTCAGCTCCCGTATGTATTGACAGAAGATTCGGACATTCTGTTTTCAAGATATGCGACAGCTTCGGATTTCCCCTCAGAGGTCGACGTGCTTAACATTGACGGCACCGTTTCAAAGCATAAAGTTTCATATACAAAAGTCGAGGGAATAAATCTTTTCGGTATGGACAGAATTCAGTATGACTACTCTGTAGAGGGCACGGCTATCACAGGATATGTCGTACCCGATGACGAAAACGGCTACGTTCCCGCTGAAATAGATAATTCAAGCGATACAGGCACGGCAGAGCCTGAGAATAATGTAAATAAGATCCCCGATGAAGATGTGGACACTATTATCCCCGTAAATCCTGATGAAACACCTGAGAATGACGGAGATACTTCCGGCGTTATCGATCAGCAGAAGGACAATACGCAGGAGCATATCGAGCAGGGCAACAAGGCTGAGGTAGAGAACGTTCCCGAGGGAGTGTATATCAATGCCGAAACTGCCGAAGAAGAATGGCTCGCGCTCAATCTCGTTCAGGGAAACAGCGATATCTCCGTAGAGGCTTTCCCGTCCTTGCAGGACCCGTACACTCTGGTAGACGTATTTAACAAGGTTTACTATCAGAACCCGTTTGTATTGGGCGTATCGGCATACGCGTACGACTATCAGACAATGACGTTCACAGTAACTTATGTTTACGACAAAGAAACTATATCCGCAAAGCAGGCTGAAATTGCTGCAAAGGCAAACGAGATCATAGCACAGAACATCTCAGATGATATGACCGCTTCGGACAAAGCGCTTGCGCTTTACAATTATCTTGTTGACAACTGCGTTTATGACAAAGACGCTCTTGCCGCAGCAGAGGGCAGCGATTATACGAAAGCGGGTATGTCGGAGTTTGAGGATTCTTTCAACACCTACGGAATACTTGTTAACGGCAAAGGCGTATGTATGTCCTATGCTTATTCATACAGACTTCTCTGCGATATGAGCGGCGTCGAGTGTATGGTAATAACAGGCTATCTTGACGGAAATCTTCCTCACGCATGGAATATGATAAAGCTTGATGACGAGTGGTACGAGATCGACTGCACAAACAATGCTGTGACAACAGGCATACCGTACTTCCTTTACAAAGCGGACAGCAAGCTTGCCGAGCAGTCGGGCTACACCAAGGATAATCTGTTTGAGATCGACGATGCTGTTGACCGGTACAGCGGTGAAGATGCCACAAAGGAATACTATGAAAGCAACGGACTTGCAACAGACAGTATGGAGGTTTACAAACAGCTTATAATCGATAACGTGACCGCAGATACGGGAATATTTGCAATACGCTGGAATTCTGCGGAATTTGACGAGCAGACATTTACAGATACTGTCGCGCTTGCGTTCAACGAGCTGGGCATTGAGGATAGACTTGAAAATGCGTCCTTTACGGTAACTCACGGATTTATCGTGCTTATTATAAAATGATCTCAGGCGGGAGAAGCTGTGAGAAACTAAATTATATTATTCGGACAATACCAATCCCCTTTGGTATAAATTAAAAAGCAAACCGGTTTTGCCGTTCGGCGGAATCGGTTTGCTTTTTATTATGTCAATACGATTGATACGTTATATCAGGCATCATATAGTCTGCGGAAATCCTTGCCGATAAATAGAATATCTTTTTGTTCATTCCTCGCGCCTCAATGTCAATTTACACATCGTTCTGCTGTAAATAAAGCTTATTATCCAGCTTGCAGGCATTGACAGCCATACGGCGCTTACGCCGATCCAGGATACCGCCGTATATGTGAACAGCACTCTGAAAATAAGATTAAGAACGCTTCCGGACAAAAATATCTTCAGATATCCCATACCTCTTAACAAACCGTTATAGCTTGAATTCACTCCCATAAGAAAATAGCAGAACGCAAGCTGCGTAATATAGCTCATACCCGTTTTTACTGCGTCCGGAGAGGACTTGTCAAGGTCCATAAAAAAGCCCAGAAGCTGTCTGCGCAGGAGCATTATTATCACAAAAGCTATCACGCTCAATGCCGCGCACAGCTTAACGCTTGCGATATACCCTGCCCTAATGCGTTCCTTTTTTCCTGCTCCCAAATTCTGAGCCGTATATGTGGAAACCGCATTTCCGCACGCTATAAACGGCATTATTGCAAACGAGTCTATCTTTGACGCCGCCGTATATCCCGCAAGCACATCAGAGCCAAAACGATTTGCGGCAGACTGCACAAGCATTAGACCAACCGACACCAACGATTGCTGTATGACCGAAACTACCGTATAAGATGACATCTCCTTGAGTATATCAAAGGAAAACAGCTTGAATTGCCGCCCGTCTCTGTCGTTTAAATATACTCTTTTTATTAGCAGCAGCATCGAAAGCGTCGCTGAAACAGCCTGTGCTATAAGCGTTGCCCATGCAGCGCCCACAACTCCCATTGAAAGACTTCCGACAAAGAAAAGATCAAGCGCTATATTCACAAGCGAAGACATAACCAAAAGCCTAAAGGGCGTTTTTGAATTGCCTAAAGAATTGAATATGGAAGCCAACACGTTATACAGAAACATAAAAGGCATTCCAAGGGAGTATATCCTCAGATAGTCCGCCGCGTCGTCAATTATATTTTGGGGAGTTTTGAGAAGTTTCAAAAGAGGCATACTTAATCCTGCGCCAAGAACGGCTATCGCCAGAGAAAGAAAAAGAGAAAAGATCAGCACTGTTGATATACCCGTTCTCACACGTTTTTTGTCGCCTGCTCCGAAGTATTTTGCAATAAGCACCGAGCTGCCTATACCTGTTCCCGTCGCAAAGGCTATCATTACAAGCGTGACCGAAAACGAAACTCCTACAGCTGCCAAAGCCTCGTCTCCGTTGATCCTTCCGACGATAATAGTGTCTACAGCATTATAAAACTGCTGAAACAGGTTCGCAAGTATCAGCGGCTGAGAAAACCGAAGGATCACCTTGCCGGGATTGCCCTCCGTCATAATTATACTATCAGATCTGTGCATATTTTTCCTCCGTAAGCATAACCGAAACCACTATTCAAAGAATAATTCTCTTATGCAGGGTATAACGCTGCCTGTTTCCGCATCGATAAGTCCTTTGGGTGTCAGACCTATCTGCGGGATAGTCGAGCACGGTGAAACCGTCAGAACCGCCATAAGCCTATCGTTTTCGCTGCCTGTCAGTTTCAGAGCGTTTTTGAATTCACGGTCGTATTTTATCTCATCGTCGATATCCGCACCGCTTAAAATACCGCCTACGGAATAGCTGTGGCGGGCAACTATTTTACCGTCAATGCATATAACTGCTCCGCCGCCCATTTTTGCAGTCTCTTTTACCGCTGTAAGCATATCGCCGCAGTCGGCGCCCGAAACCGCGAGAGTATTGCCTTCCTGAGCTGTCGAGGCAGCCACTGCTCCTCTTTTTATTCCCAAACCCTTTATAAAGCCAAACCCAACTCCGCCGTTTTTTCCGCTGCGATCCATAACAGCTATCGGCAGGATATCCGTCTGAGTATCTATAACCGCAGATCCGCCGCAGGCTCTGATCGGTTGCTGAGAACGCAGGGTCAGAATGCCGCCTTCGGGCATTTCTATGACCTCTGCCATAAAACCTGTACAATTATGCGGAAGCTTAGGCAGAAATGAAGCCGCCTCCAGACCATCAGGCAGGATAACTGAATTTTTTAAGCAGGGATAGTCTGAGGCATCAAAACTTTTCTCCTCAACTAGTCTTCCGTCCTTTGCGGCAAGCCTGCCTTCAAAATAGACATTTCTTACGTTCACGCTTTCCAAATCGTCGAGCAGGATAAAATTCGCTTTTCTGCCGGGCGTACACGAGCCGCACACACTGTCTATATGAAAATGCCTTGCCGCATTGAGCGTAGCCATACCGATAGCTTTCACGGGCGGCATTCCACAGGCAATCGCGATCCTTACTGCATTGTCGATACAGCCGTTTTCACGTATATCCTCGGGCGCTTTGTCATCGGTGCAGAACATAAGACTGTTAGTCGGCAGACCGTTTTCCACAACACCTTTTATAAGAGGCTTGCAGTCAGGCTCTATGGTTCCCTGCCGCACCATGACCGCCATACCGCAGCGCAGTCTTTCGAAAAGTTCGTCAAAGCTTACACATTCGTGATCGTCCGCCAGACCTGCCGCCGCTGCCGCGCATATATTGTCGTGAGACATTTTCGGACAGTGTCCGTTTATTACAAGTCCGCTTTGCAAAGCTACCGACAGCTTTTTCAGCAGTTCATCGTCCTCGAGCATTGCCGCGTCTATCTCTCCGAATGAGCAAGCCTCAGTATACTCGATAATTTGCGCCAGCCGTTCAGGAGAACAGAAGTCACGCGAACCCGAGCCGTCCGGCGCGAATGACGGAAGCTGCAAATAGCTTTCCAGCGGCAGTTCAGCGAGCATTTTACCGAATGCCTTTACGCCCTCTATGCCCGCGATATTTACGATCTGCATAGGATCGTAAAAAATACAGCCTGTTCCGTGCGGCACTGCGCCTTGGCAATAAGCGTAAGGATTGAGTTTAGAGGATTCGATGTGCATATGCGCGTCGATAAAGGACGGCGCAAGGTACATACCGCTGCAGTTTATCATCTCTGCGGCTTTGACCTCAAAATCCGGGCATACGGAGGCTATTACTCCGTCGATTATTCCAACGGAAGCGTTTTCCCATATCCTCTCGGTGCAGACATCCACAAGTCTTGCGTTATAAAAGTATTTGTCAAACGGAAGCTTTCCTTTGGCTGCCATTACGTATTTTTTTAAGCTTTCCTTATTCATAGATATCCCCTTTGGCGAACTGAAGATCATCAGCGCTTATAAAGCGATTTGTTCAGCGCAAGATTGCAAAGTACATTTATGATACATCTTGAAGCCGCAAGCGATGTTATCTCGCTTACGTCAAACGGCGGCGACACCTCAACTACGTCCATTCCGCATATGCCGGGAGCAGTGACGAGCTTAAGAAGTCTCAAAAGCTCTCTCGGGAGCATTCCTCCGAAATCAGGCGTTCCCGTACCCGGGCAGAACGCCGCTTCGAGAACGTCGATATCAAGGCTCACATAAACCGTTTTACAGCCTTTCCACGCTATGTCGAGAGCAAGCTCGGCAACCTTATCGATACCGTATCGGTCAATGTCCTCCATTGAAATGGCAGTACAGCCGCTGTCCCTTGTGAACTTTGACCATGACTTGCAGCAATTTCCGCCGATACCGATCTGTACGAGATTTTTTGCGCTGAGGTTAGGCAGATGTGTGGAATGATACCATTCAGTACCGTGCATTTTTTCATCCATTTGAATTGCGTCGCAGTCGCTGTGACGGTCAATATGGATCACACCGATATTTCCGTCAACATAGGGCGAGATGCCTCTGAGCGTCGGGAATGTCGTTGAATGGTCTCCTCCGAGAACAATGGGCGTAACGCCGTTGGAAAAGATAAAGCCTATGCCCTTTGTGATCTGGTCAAAGGTTTTCTCCGAGTTCGCGGGAATGGTATAGATATCTCCTGCGTCACAGAGCTTTATATTCTCATAAAGATCGACACCGTAATCGGGATTAAACGGAGATATCTGCGATGACGCATGGCGAATGCCCGCAGGTCCCAGCCTTGTTCCCGAACGGTTTGACGCGCCGCTGTCGTAAGGAATACCTACGACAGCTACGTCATAGTCGGATATCTTATGTATATCCTCGCAAAAAGGGCTTCTGAGAAACGTCTCGTGACTTGAATATGTAGGTCCGAGATTTGTCCTTGCAAAACAGCTTATCCCCTCGGAGCCAATGCTGTCTGCGGGTTCAAGCCCCTGAGCAACAGCCTTTTGAGACAATAACGGAAATCTCGTATTGCCGAATTCGTCAAATCTCGCCGCAGTTTTCATAGCGTGAAGCTCGTTCCTGTCTATCATAATTATTCCTCCGTATGCTATTAATTTTCAATAAGCGGAAATTGGAGTTCCGCAATTGTTTCCTCATCATTATCGGTAAGCGTTATGTCTATACGATATATCATAAAGCCTTCCTCTCCCAGCTTGTAACCCTGATTTTCCGCAAGACAGCGCATTTTCATTATTATCTCGCCGAAATAGCTGTAGCAGTTGCGGTGATACGCGCATACGTATCTTCCGCCCGGTACGGTAACAAAGCTCGGATGCCTTGAAAATTCCGCAGAACAGAACACCACGGGTCTGCGTTTTGCCTCGCACTCGTCGGGATCTATACTGTTCGGTATGGTCATTGCGACCTTGTCTGTGGCAAGCACAGGAGAGGTTCCGCCTATGGTCTCTTCGAGCTTCATAAACTCGATACCTGTAAGATTAGTTCTGAATTTATTGCTTTGACCTTTAAGAGCATAACGTTCGGGAAGCTGTTTTATTTTTGGGTTATCAAGCTTGAAATCTGTGTTGTTAAGCTCCTTGATGAAATTAAGCTTTTCTTCAAGCACTCGGCTTATTTCCTGCTTTGCGGCGATCTCCTGTTTCAGCAGCTCATAATGCTCGCTCAGTATCCTTTCCGATTTTTCAAGATTGCGCCCGTCGAAATAATCCTCTATTTCCTTAAGAGAAAGGTTCATATTCCGCAGTTCCTTTATAGTTCCCAGCTTTTCGCATTGCTGAGCGGAATAATAGCGCCTTCCTGTCATCGGATCGATATAATCAGGCTTCAGCAAACCTATCTTGTCGTAATACCTTAGCCGCTCGGTAGGTATTTTTCTGTATTTGGCTATCTGTGTTATGCTCAGGAGTTTTTCCGCAGAAAGCTCCTGTGAGCTTGTTTCAATATTACCGCTGTCATTTTGCTCAAAGCCGACCGTATCCTCTCGCTTCATTGTTTGTCCCCCATTCCGCTCAGTATGGGCTATTCAAGAGCCTGTTCGTCCTGTGCTCCGGTACGTATCTTCACAACGCTCGCAACGTCGTATACAAAGATTTTTCCGTCGCCGATCTTTCCGGTATAAAGCACCTTCTTTATGGTGTCGATGAGCAGTCCCAGCGGAACGGTGCTTATCACTATCTCTACCTTGATCTTCGGAAGCAGTCTCGACTCAAGTTCAGAGCCTCGGTAAAGCTCGGTATTGCCTTTCTGAATGCCGCAGCCGCTTACCTGAGTTACGGTCATTCCCGTTATATCGAGCTTGTCCAGAGCGTTTTTCAGCATCTCAAACTTGGAAACGTTCATAATCACAACTACTTTATGCATTTTTCCGTCCGCCTTATAATCAGCTGCGTTAAGCTCGGTGGATTCGTCGATAGCTCTTGCAGAAGACGAGCTGTCTGACGCCGCCGTGATGAACTGTGCGGAGTTGAGAAGATCCGCGTAACTGCTCGAAAGACCGTGCTCGCATTTATCAAGACCTGTAAGCTCCGTATTTTCACTTACTCTCAGTCCTATTGTTTTCTTTATTACGGTAAATACCACAGCCATTACAAGAGCCGTCCAGAGCATTACGACCGCAACGCCTATCAGCTGGATAAGCAGATCGTTCGGTTTTCCCGAATAGATCAGACCGCTTTTCTTTGCGAATACGCCCGTCATAATACTTCCCCACGCTCCGCAAAGTCCGTGAACACTGACTGCTCCCACAGGATCGTCAATCTTTAGCTTTGTTATAAGCTCGATGCCGAAAACAAGCACAAATCCCGCTGTAAGTCCTATTATAAAGGCGCTTACGGGAGCAACCGTATCGCACCCTGCCGTTGAAGCCACAAGCCCTGCCAACGCTCCGTTGAGGGTCATCGTAACATCAGGTTTGCCGTAGCGCGCCCATGTTATGAACATTGTAGACACTGCGCAGGCAGCTGCCGAGATGTTAGTGTTGAAAAAGATATCTCCAAGCTTTGCAGCTGCATCACCCTGCGCCGTAAGAAGAGAGCCGCCGTTGAAACCGAACCAGCCTATCCACAGAATGAAAATTCCCAATGCGCCTATCGTAAGATTATGACCGGGTATGGCTTTAGCCTTCCCCTTTTTGTCAAACTTGCCAATTCTTGCGCCCACAAGCAGAGCTCCCATAAAAGCCGCCGTTCCGCCGACAACGTGTACCGCCGTTCCGCCTGCAAAGTCGTGGAAACCTATGCTTTTCAGCCAGCCCTCGCTGTTCCATATCCAATGTCCCGAGATCGGATACACCAAGCCGCTCATAACAGCGGAATAGATAAGATATGCCTTGAATTTTGTTCTGCCTGCCATTGCTCCCGACACTATCGTCGTCGCTGTGGAGCAAAAAACAGTGGCAAACATCAGAAATACTCTTTTAGGCAGTTCTCCTGCGCCAGAATACCCGCCATTTGTAAAAATTCTCGGAATACCTATAAGCCCTCCTGCCGATTCGCCGTACATCAGGCTGAAGCCGATAATCCAGAACAGGATCGAGCCTATACAGTAATCCATCAGGTTTTTCATTATTATGTTACCGGCATTCTTAGCTCTTGTAAATCCGGTTTCCAGCATTGCAAATCCAGCCTGCATAAAGAATATAAGAGCAGTACAGAGAAGGACCCACACAGTATCCAGAGAAGAATACATTATAGCACTTCCTTTTTTATAAGTCTTTCAGCCTATTCGGCAAGATGAATGTCGGCATATGAGAAGTTATACCAGAACATACAGCTTGGCTCATAGGTAAATTTTTTGTTTATAGCATATACATCGCTCGAACTGTAAAGTCCGAGATAAGGCACAGCGTCCGCATAAATCTTATACGCTTCGGTGTAATAGTTCATCTTTTCGGAATTATCAGTAGTAAGGTAAGACTTTGAAAGAAAATCGTCTGCCTCCTGATTTACCCAAAGCGATTCGTTCATTCCTCCCTCGCAGGCGTTAGAGCCTGAATAAATCAATCCGAGCATTCCAATAGGATCGAGGAAATCGGACATCATATAGGTTCCCATTGCGTCGTAGCATCTGTCGCCGTTGTCATCGGTCTTATATCCGAACAGATAGCTGAACGTGTCGCTTGCGGGGACTTCGACAATATTCATAGTAATGCTTCCGCTTTCGTCCACCATTGATTTCAGCAGTTCCGCCTGCTTACGGGTATTTGCACTTGTATAGTAATCGAATTCAAAACCGTCGGGATATGCCGATTTTTCAAGGCACTCCTTGACCTTGCCGTAATCCTGAGTATAAACGTCGGACTCGCTTACTACCTCGTTCCACTTATCTTTGTCCATATACATCATTGATTCGGTCATCGGAACAACTGCGGACTGCTTGGTATAATTGCCGCCGATAGTCTGCGTTATCTGCGAACGGTCGATACAATACGCAACCGCCTTTCTTGCCCATTCATCGCTAAAAGGTCCTGAAGCAGTGTTGAATGCAATGTAATTGGAAGTCGTTCCTTCGCAGGAGAGAATGCTGAAGCTTTCACAGCTTTCGTATACGTTCATAACATTGTTGGACATTCCCTCGACAAAGTCTATCTGTCCGCCTTTTGCCGCAAGTGCAAGAGAGCTTTCGTCCTCGATAATGTAGTACTCTATCCTGTCTATATCCAGCGTGTCGGGATCTCCCCACCAATTCTCATTCTTTTCAAGAATTATTTCGCTGCCCGACGACCATGAAGCCAGTTTATACGGACCCGTTCCGACTGTTTTTCCGTCGATCGTACCATAGCTTTCACCCTGCTCCTCAACGACAGCCTTTTCCACTATACAGCAGGCTGAAGTTGCGGGAACATACATCCATGTCGAATCCGCCTGCTTGAGATGTACGGTAAGAGTCCAAGTATCATTATCCGCCTCGAAGCTGTCAACATTTGCAAAAAGATAGCTTAAAAAGTAATTATCGCTAGTGACCCTGTTCATAGAATACAAAACATCGTCCATAGTCATTTCGCTGCCGTCCGAAAACTTAACGCCCTGCCGTATCTTATAGGTATAAGTAGTATCGTCCACCTGCTCCCATGATTCCGCAAGACCGGGTTCGACAGTGGTTCCGTCCTTGGAGAAATTGAGCAGAGTATCATAGCAGTCATATCCCGTCATAACGGAAGCGACAACATTGAAATCCGCCGGATCAAACGATGACGGCTCCTGCGTATAGCCTACCTTCAATACCGTTTCCGAGCTGCCGCCTGAAGAACCTGAGTCTGTAGTGGATTCGGTGTTGTTGAAACAGCCTGTCATACAGTATGTTGCGGTTATGATAAGAGCTGTGGCTGCGGCGATTTTTCGTGAGAATTTTTTCATAATAACTTTCCTTTCTTTCAGACAGCAAGCTGCCGTTAATTTATTGCATTATCCGCAGACCCATTCTGCGGCGACTGCTGTGTTTTTCCTATAGGGAAATGGCAGGCGACGTAATGTCCTCCGCCGATATCCTTTAGTTTCGGAGTGCGGTTGTCGCACAAGCCCTCCTTGAAATATTTGCACCTGCCTGCAAAGCGGCACCCCTCTTTTATATCAATAGCGTTCGGTATATCTCCCTCAAGAAGAATATGCTCCTTTTTCTCAAGAGGATGTTCCTTAGGCTTTGCGGAAATAAGCGCTTCGGTATATGGGTGCATAACATTTGAATAAACCTGTTCAATTGTTCCCATTTCCATTATCGCGCCGAGATATACCACTGCAATTCTGTCGCAGACGTGCCGCACAACGTTCAGATCGTGGGAAATAAACAGAATGGTCTGACCGTAATCCTCTTTCAGATCAAGCATCAGATTAAGTATTTGCGCCTGAACAGAAACGTCCAGAGCCGAAACAGGCTCGTCGGCAAGTATAAAATCGGGACTGAGCATCAGCGCTCTTGCTATCGCAAGCCTCTGAAGCTGACCGCCTGAAAGGTCCTTGGGATATCTTGTAAGCAGATCCTCGGGGAGCGCGATATATTCCATAAGCGTTTTAATCCTTGCCTTATACTCCTCAGGCTTGATCTTATGTACTCTTGCGGACTCTTCAAGGCTGAACCGTATGGTCTTTTTGGGATTAAACGAAGCAAGCGGGTTCTGAAAAACCATCTGCATTCTTGTGCGCAGAGCCTTCTGCTCCTTCTTACCGATATCCGTTATATTTTCGCCGTCGAAGAAAATCTCTCCCGAATCGATATCGATAAGCTTGAGAACACAGCGTCCTATAGTAGATTTTCCCGAACCGCTTTCACCGATTATCCCGAATATCTCGCCTTTGTTTATATCAAAACTTACGTCGTCCACAGCGTGGATATATCTTGCCTTGGCTTTTGCAAGCTTGTAATTATCCAGACAGAAATATTTTTTCAGATGTCTGACGCTTATAAAGGGACGATCGTTTTTGCTCATATCGCTCATTCCGCACTCACCTCCCGCCATTTAAAGCACGATACCGTGTGACCTTCCCCAACAGATATTTGTTGGGGAACGGCAGCCGTGCATTTATCGCAGGCGTACTGACATCTCGGTGCAAATGCGCAGCCCGTAAATTTTTCATACAGCAAAGGAGGACTTCCGGGAATACTTTTCATTCGCTTTTGGGTATCCGACTCCTTGGGATTGCTTTCAAGCAGCGCTCTTGTGTACGGGTGCGCCGGACGGTCAAAAATGTCAACAACGCTTCCCGTTTCAACCGCCCTGCCCGCATACATTACCGTGACGTTGTCGCACACCTCGGCAACTACGCCGAGATTGTGCGTGATAAATATAACCGAAGCGCCGCTCTCCTGCTGGAGATTTTTGATAAGCTTCAGTATCTGCGCCTGAATTGTAACGTCAAGAGCGGTAGTCGGCTCATCGGCAATAAGCAGCTTCGGCTCGCAGATAAGCGCCATTGCTATCATAATTCGCTGAAGCATTCCTCCGCTCATTTCAAAAGGATACTGCTCATATCTTTTTTCGGCAGGCGTTATGCCTATCCTTTCAAACATTGCGATCACCCTTTGCTTTGCCTCACGTCGGGTGAGTTTTCTCTTGCTGCGAAGCATTTCGGATATCTGTTCGCCCGCCTTCATAATTGGATCAAGGGAGGTCATTGGATCCTGAAATATCATCGCCGCAGTTGATCCGCGGAATTCCCGAAGTTCTTTTTTGCTCATCGTAAGAACATTCTTTTCGGTCTTATCGTCTTTGATAAGTATCTGTCCGCCGTATCTTGTGGTGTCATCGTTATGAAGTCTTATAATAGATTTGGAGGTGACGCTTTTTCCGCAGCCGCTTTCTCCTACAACTCCGTGTATCTCGCCCTGCCTGACGTCGAGATCGACGCCCTGAACAGCGTATACTATGCCTCTTACGGTCATAAAATCCACCGAAAGATCTTTTATTTCCAGTACGTTTTCTTTTTTCATAAGCTTTCACGCCTCCTCGCTGCTTGCCGCAAGCTTTTTCAGCGAATGCTTTTTATCGTATTTTTTGAACGAAGGCAGCTTTCTCGATGACGGGTCAAGATAATTCTGCACGCCGTCGCTGAACAAATTTATAGAAACCGTCACAGCAATAACGCATATTGCCGGAACGAACAGCAGCGTCGTACTGTTATAGAGATTTGCCATACCGTCGCGCAGAAGAGTTCCCCAGTCGGCGTCTGGAGCCTGAACACCAAGTCCCAGAAAACTCAGCGTCGCCATTGACGTGATCGCTGTTCCGATATCCAGCGTAAACTGTGAGATCATCGGCGTGATAATATTCGGCAGAATATGCACGAAAATTATTCTTGCGTCCGAAAAGCCCATAGACCTTGCCGCCTCGACATATACCGCCTTCTTTTCAGTCATTATCATAGACCGTGCGGTCTTTGTTGTCAAAGGGATATATGAAATACCTATAGCCGCTATACCTGTCATCATACCTTTTCCAAAAACCGCTATGAGAATAAACGATAGCAGCAAAGGAGGAATTGCGCTGATAACGTCCCATATCCTCATAACTATACTGTCGAGAGGTCCGCGGTACCAGCCGCAGATAAGCCCCAGAGGAACGCCTATCACGACCTCTATCGCTACTATAAGTATCGCATTGAGAATAGACGTTTTCGCGCTGCAAATAAGCCTTGAAAAAAGATCTCGTCCCAGTCCGTCCGTGCCGAAAATGTGTCCCTCAGAAAAAGCAGGCTCATAAATATCGGTCACATTTGTTTCAAGAGGATCATACGGAGCTATTACGTCCGAAAACAATGAAACGATAACTATCAGCACAAGAAATAATCCCGTAACAATCACCACAGGAGTAAAAAAAGTTCCCGTCTTATTCTTTCTTTTCATAGCGTCCACCTGCCTTATTTAAGATCTACTCTCGGATCAAGCACCGTATAAAGAATATCCACAATGAAGCTCATAACGAGATATACGCCCAGCATAAACAGTACCAGTATCTGAACCACAGGGAAATTATTCTGCTGTATAGCTGTTATAAGCAATCCTCCTATGCCCGGAAGCGAGAATACCTGTTCAACTATTACAGATGATCCGATAGCTCCCGCTATCATATAGCCTGCAACGGTAATAACAGGTATCACCGCATTGTGGAAGGCGTGCTTGTATGTTACGGAGCTTTTCTTAAGCCCCTTGGCAATAGCCGTTGTTATATACGGAGACTGAAGCTGGTTTATCATATTGCTGCGCGTTATCCTTCCCAGCATCGCCACAAAAAGCAGCGACATTATTATGCTCGGAATAGTTATCCTCTGCAAGAATTCTCCGAAATTCGTATAGGTTCCTATAAACGAATAACCCGGAACATATTTCGTCATAAACAGCAATACCAAGATACTCACCAGAAACGACGGTGCGCCCGACAGAACCAGCATAATTCCCGAAAGCGCCGCATCGGACGGCTTTCCTTTTCTCAGCGCCGCCGTCACGCCTAAGAGTACCGCAACGGCTATGCCGATAAGCGAACTCATTATAACAAGTCCGAACGTGATCGGCAGTCTTGACATTATCAGACCCTTTATATCCTGTCCGTCAACATAGTCCTTTCCGAAATCTCCGACAAGCACACCTTTCAGCCATCTCAGATATTGAATATGAACAGGCTCGTTCAGATGATATTCCTCTGCAAGTGCCTGACGCAGTTCAGGGGTTGACTGATTGTTTCCTATGACCACAGTAAGCGGATCAGTATCGGACATTCGCAGAAGTACAAACACCAGAAACGATACTGCAAGCATTATTACTATCATTGAGATAAGCCGCTTTATTATAAATTTCAGCCTTTTCACATTACATTCCTCCCGACTCGCCCTTCAGTCAAATTGCAGGATTTTTAAATCTATAATTCATTTTACTTTGCAAATGAATTTGCCTTGTTAAACTTTTTCTTTGATATAATTATAATATATCTTGTATCTGCTACAATTGCAATAGATAAAATCGTATATTTTGTTGTTTATTTATAAATTTTCAGTGAATACCAGTGAGATCTTTACGCTCTGTAAGTCGCATCAAAAATCAGTTATGAATTTTTGGAATATAAATCCTGCATCTTGTTCATAATTCACAAATGCGCTTACCGGGGTTGTGCTGTCGCGTTCAAATCGCCGGATAGATTTAACGAGTATCAACTATGGACATTTGTCTGTAACATTTAAGAGTGACGGAAGTGTACGATCATACAGCAGTCGCTGCTGGCAAAAGTTTGAAAACGTTACAAAAGCAAAAAGCCATGCGTACATTAGTCACATGGCTTTCGCTTTGATAGTTTGTTCCGTTTTGTCCGTCTGCAATTAAAAAAACAACATTTTTAACGCTGCAAACTTATAAATATTTTCTGTTATTTACCCTTTCTCTTTTTGGAAACCACAACAGCTCCCAAGGGTAACGTTACTATGTTGAAAATATCTTTTGGCAACCTCTAAAAACCCTCATTTAATCCGCCAATATGAAAAAAGCATGGTAAATTTAACAAATATACCGGTAAAAATAGCCTCTAACAAACCGAAAACACTGCTATTACCCCCCAATTTCCTCAAATGGGCGCAACTATCCCCTCGGATAGCTTAGGGCGTTTTAAAAATTCATACCTGAAAATGTTGTACACAAGATTCAACATCCCAATGTTGAACCATGCACGGATCATACCGATCGAGCGAACATTTATCCCTTGAAGCTGTCCCGTCATTTGACCAAATATATGCTTGATTCGGCAGCGGATTTTTGATTTTTGTCTGTTGGATTCCTTTTGTTCTTCCGTCAGTGGACGATTTCTGTACCCTTTTTCACAGATATGGTTTTCACAATTTTCGGGAAGATTTTTTGCTATTTGTTCACCTGAATACGCACTGTCGGCATATAAATTTTCATCTTCATCGTCAAGCAGATCTGTGCAGCGCCGGCTGTCGTGTAATGCCGCATCGGTGACGGCATAATTGGTTATCAGTTTGCTGTCGGCATCGCATTTTACATGATCTTTGTACCCGAAATGAACTTCATTATTCTTCTTTGTCCAACGCGCGTCGGCGTCCTTTTGTGCGAGTTTAGGCGCATTTTCGGGCTTTCTCCATTCCTCGGGAATCTCTCCGTTTTTGATCTTCTTATTATCATCACGGCTGTTTCTCTGTTTCGGAACATCGACAAAAGTTGCGTCAACAATTGTGCCTTTGTGCGTGATAAGACCCTCGCTTTCGAGCTTTTCATCGAACATACAAAACAGTTTTTCCATGACATCATTTTGTGCAAGGGTGTTTTCAAAATCCCAAATTGTTCTGGAATCGAGTACTTTGTCGTTCAGACCAAGACCTAAAAACCGCATGAAACTCAAACGGTCGTTTATCTGATATTCGATCTGGTCAAACGAGAGGTTGTAAATGCGTCTCAGCACCGAAGTCTTGAACTTCACAATGACATCTATGGGCGGGCGTCCTCCCCTTTGTAGTATCAGCTTGCTGATACCGTACTCATTCTGACACAATGCGGTGAGTGGCTCCCTAAACATTTCCCAATCCATTACGCTGTCAAGCTTTTCGAGCGGGTCGCCTAATTCGGTAAGTCTTTCGTATCTGTTTGCTTCATCAAAGAAGCTTATCTGTCGTGCTTTCATGCTATTATTATATCATATTTTTGGACGGGTGTATAGGGGGTTTTTAGAGATTGCCTTTTAGTATACTATTTATTAATTTTACGAGTCATAATTCTTCTGCCCAAAGCATCAAACGTACATACTCACATACAGCATCGTCGTATTTTTTACTTTCAATAAGATCTACGATATAAATGATTTTATCATAGATTT
>JAUNOG010000087.1:6633-6951 GCA_030531185.1 Ruminococcus sp. | reverse complement strand
AATGGATTTAACAGAAGAACAGATAAAAATAAAAGAAAGATTAAAAGATTTTGTAAATGAATGGCGTTCTAATAACGGTCTGGAAATTGTCAGGGGATTTGAATAACCATATTTATCCATATTTGCTAATGAACTTCAAGACAGAATAAAAAAAGAGATTTCATTTACTATTGATACAAATAAAACTTTAATATTATACACTGGGAAAAATTTACTTAGAATTAAGATTTGATTGGAGGGAAAACAGAAAGGAAAAATGTAGTAATACAATACTGCTTGAAACTTTGTAAGATATCTTAGTAGTGTGTGAATGACGGT
>JAUNOG010000087.1:0-6623 GCA_030531185.1 Ruminococcus sp. | reverse complement strand
AGTTATTGACTACTATAGAAGAGAATGTTTCAAGTCTTCCGTAGCTGGCGGTTGGGACACAAGGACGGCAGGACATTTTTAAAAATTTTACAACTTGTTTTTGCATATTGTATTGCAATTCATTTGATAAAAGAGTATAATTAAATAAACATATGCTGTATTTTTTGATAGAAGTATAGAAGGAATCAGTCTGGAATGCGGCATCGGTGAGTTGAATTACTTAAATATTATTATACGAGGACATATTATGAACAATTTATTTTCATTATTCCTGTCTCAGTCTTATCAGGACTGCTGGGACGATTATAACCGATCAGTAAAATCAAAAATTTTCCCGAACTGGGATTACATTATCCTGACTGCTTCCAATGAGCATCAGGCGGAGGGCTTCCGCAAACAGATCGAGGCGCGTTCCGACTTTCTTCCGCCAAGGACGAAGTTTGCTGTGATCCCGGATCGTGACGGAAAGCGTGTAGGCTCAGGCGGAGCAACGTTATCTGTAATACGGTATCTTCATGAGCAGGAGAATAGCTTTGAAAACCTCCGTATACTTGTGATCCATTCGGGAGGTGACAGCAAGCGTGTACCGCAATATTCCGCTCTTGGCAAGCTGTTCAGTCCGGTGCCTCATGAACTGCCGGGTGGCAGGGTATCTACATTGTTTGATGAGTTTTTGATATGTATGAGCTCTGTACCGTCACGCTTCCGTGAGGGAATGCTACTTCTATCAGGAGATGTAATTCTCCTTTTCAATCCCTTGCAGATCGATTACAATGGCATAGGGGCTGCCGCTATTTCCTTCAAGGAGAATGTGGAGACAGGGAAGAATCATGGCGTGTTCTTAAACGGAGAGGACGGAAATGTGAAATGCTTCCTTCATAAGCAGACAGTTGAAACGTTGACGGAGTACGGTGCGGTCAATGAGAGCGGCTGTGTGGATATTGATACCGGCGCAGTGCTATTTTCCAAGAGTATGCTGGATTCACTGTACAGTCTTGTATCAACACCTGAGGACTATGACCGTTATGTAAACGAAACGGTTCGCCTGTCATTATACGGCGACTTCCTGTACCCATTGGCAAGCGATTCGACTCTGGCACAGTTTTATAACGAAAAACCGGAGGGAACACTTTGTCCGGAGCTTATGGAGGCGCGGAAAAAAGTCTGGGAAGTTTTGCGTCCATATCGCTTAAAGCTTCTTCGCCTTGCACCGGCAAAGTTTATTCATTTCGGGACAACGAAAGAGATACTGAAGCTTATGAGCGGCGGCGTGGAGGAATACCGTGTTCTTGGTTGGAGCCGTCAGATAAAAAGCAGTATAAAGAGTGACAGATGCGCCGGATACAACAGCGTTCTGAGCAGTCGGGCTGAAATCGGGGAGAACTGCTATCTTGAGGTTTCCTATGTACATAGTAAGGCGACGGTCGGCAGCAATGTCGTTCTGTCCTATATCGATATACATGACGAAACAATTCCTGATAATGTAGTTCTCCATGGACTGAAACAGCGAAATGGGAAGTTTGTGGTACGTATATACGGCATCAACGATAATCCCAAGGAAAATAAGCTGTTTGGAAAAAGTCTGGACGAGATCGGTGAACGGCTTGGGGTAAATCTCTGGGAGGAAGATGATCATTTTATGTGGTCCGCAGATCTCTACCCGGAAAAGGACACCATTCAGGAAGCAGTTAAGGCGGCGCTGGAGTTATATGATCTGGTGACACAGGACAGGCAGGCTGTTTATAATGATACCTTATATTCGGAGAAGCTGGAACACTGGAAAAACTCCTCTCGGAAATCACTTTGCTCCGGTTTCAATGCGGCAGATTCTGATGCAATAATCGCATGGGACAAGCGAATGCGTGAACTGGTACAGATGGACGAGGTGGCGAAAGAAATCCGCTGTCAGACGCCTGTCACGCAGCTGAAGCCAATGCCGGAATTGACAAAAATTCAGCGGGAATGGCTGACAAAACGACTGGGACGGGCAAATTTTAGTGAGAAGCTGCGCTTGCATTATTATTTCGGCAGCATTCTGGGCAGCGAAACGGAGATTCAGGAGTGTTTCCGCACACTCCGATCAGATATTCTGAATGCAGTCATTTACAATCTAAAATACAATGAAACCGCAAGGATTATGACCGATCGCTTTACGGTAAAGCTGCCGCTGCGTGTCAATTGGGGCGGCGGCTGGAGCGACACGCCGCCATATTGCAACGAGCACGGCGGAACAGTTTTGAATGTGGCAATTCGTTTGGACGGGGAAAATCCTGTGGAAGTTACGCTTGAACGGATCTCGGAGAAGAAGATCGTCTTTGACAGCCGCGATATGGATGTGCACGGTGAATTTACTTCCATAGAGCCATTGCAGGCAACGGGAGATCCTTTCGATCCTTTTGCTCTGCAAAAATCCTGTTTGCTGGCATGCGGCATTATCCCCAAGGAGGGACACAGTCTGGACGAGGTGCTGGAGAGATTGGGCGGCGGATTTGTGATGCACAGCGAGGTCACAAATGTGCCGAAAGGCTCGGGTCTTGGTACAAGCAGTATTCTTTCCGCTGCCTGTGTGAAAGCTATGTTTGGATTTATGGGCATTTCCTATACGGAAGATGACCTGTACAGCTATGTGCTGTCAATGGAGCAGATTATGTCCACAGGCGGTGGCTGGCAGGATCAGGTGGGTGGCGTGACGCCCGGAATGAAGTTCATCACCTCCAAGCCTGGGATCAAACAGAATATCAAAGTATGCCACGTGGAGTTGTCCGAGGAAACAAAGGCTGAACTGGATGAGCGGTTCGTTCTGATATACACCGGTCAGAGGAGACTGGCAAGAAATCTGCTTAGAGACGTGATAGGAAGGTATGTGGGCAATGAGCCTGACAGTTTGTTTGCCCTGAACGAGATACAGAAAACAGCGGCATTAATGCGTTTTGAACTGGAGCGCGGAAATGTAGACGAGTTTGCAAAGCTTATGGATTATCACTGGGAACTGAGTCGAAAGGTGGATAAGGGCAGCAGTAATACGCTGATCGATCAGATTTTCAGCAGCATTGACGATATGATCGACGGACGGCTGGTATGCGGCGCAGGCGGCGGTGGATTTCTACAGGTAATTCTAAAAAAAGGAGTAAGTAAACAGGAAGTACACAGTCGGCTGAAGGCGGTATTTCAGGACAGCCTTGTGGATGTGTGGAACTGCGAATTGGTGTGGGAGTAAAGCGTAAGATATACAAGAATTGCTTCGGGTGAACGAGAAAAGGAGGAGTTGGAATGGATAAAAAGCTGTTTCCCGAATTGGCATTCGTTTCCTCAGACCGCATCATCTATACTCCCTCTGCTTTTGCCCGTTCATCTTTGATACATCTACAGGAAACAGGCACATTGCAGGCGCTTATTCCGCATAAGAGCGAAAGAAACGGCTTGGCGTCATACCTATTCTTTACCGTTTTTAGCGGAAAGGGAAAGCTGAGTTATGGCGATAAAGTCTATGAACTGTGCGAAGGTGACTGCGTTTTTATCGACTGCCGAAAAGCGTACAGTCATGAAACAGGGTTCATTCATAAGGAAAACGCAGACGCTTCTCTCTGGGCTCTTCAGTGGTGTCATTTCTACGGCCCGAATATGAACTCCATTTATCGGAAGTACTCTGAACGTGGCGGCAGACCTGTATTCAGGACGCAACAGCTTGATAAGTACCATACCGTTCTCACAGAACTTCACTCTATTGCAGGTTCTGCGGATCATGTTCGGGATATGCGTATCCACGAAAAGCTGTCCTCACTATTGGTTCTTCTTATGGAGGACGCATGGGACAGTAATATTTCTGCTGTAAGTATAAGCAGAATTGAAACGCACAGCGTTGATATCCAAGATGTAAAAGAATATCTGGATTTGTACTATATGAAAAGGATCACTCTTGACGATCTGTCCGAATTATTTTATATCAATAAATATTATTTGCTCAAGCTGTTTAAAGAACGTTACGGGGTTACGATCAACGTTTATTTAAATCAAATGCGGATCACCTATGTCAAGCAGCAGCTTCGTTTTACGGATAAGACGGTGGAGATGCTAAGTTCGGAGCTTCAGGTTGAGGCAAGCTATCTGAGCCGCTTGTTCAAAAAAGTGGAGGGCGTGAGTCCGACCCAATATAGACGATTATGGAGAGGGTAACAAAGTCTGTACGATATTGTAACAAAACAATATTGTGCAGACTTTGTTCAATTTTTGAAATTCAAAATTACTTTTATTTACGTTAAAATAAATATATTATGATAAAATATACACATAGATAGAATGAGGTTCAACATATGAAAAAAGTTCTTATTACCGGCATCACCGGTCAGGACGGTTCCTATCTTGCGGAATTTCTGCTTGAAAAGGGGTATGACGTTCACGGTATCACTCGTCGTGCGTCTGTTTCCAACACTGCCCGTATCGATCATATTATGGATAAAATCACGCTGCATAACGGCGATCTTTCGGATTCTTCTTCACTTATCAGAATTATATCTCTTGTTCAGCCTGATGAAATTTACAATCTTGCAGCGCAGAGTCATGTGCAGGTTTCATTCGATGTGCCTGAGTATTCGGGAGATGTAGACGCATTGGGCGTTCTGCGTATTCTGGAGGCTTGCCGTATTCTCGGCCTTACAGAAAAAACAAAGGTTTATCAGGCATCTACGTCCGAACTGTACGGCAAGGTGGAGGAAGTCCCTCAGAGGGAAACCACGCCGTTTCACCCGTTTTCTCCGTATGCCGTGGCTAAGCAGTACGGCTTCTGGATAGTGAAGGAGTATCGTGAAGCCTACAATATGTTCGCTGTCAACGGTATTTTGTTCAATCATGAGTCCGAGAGACGCGGCGAGAACTTTGTTACCCGTAAGATCACACTGGCAGCAGGTCGCATTGCGGAGTGTTTGCAGGATCATTTGGAATTGGGTAATATGGATTCTTTGCGTGATTGGGGTTATGCAAAGGACTATGTAGAGTGTATGTGGCTTATGATGCAGCAGGATAAGCCTGAGGATTTTGTTATCGCTACCGGCGTACAGCACACTGTTCGTGATTTTACAGAAAAAGCATTTGCCGCAAACGGTATAGTTATTCGCTGGGAGGGAAGCGGACTTGATGAAAAGGGATATGACGCAGTTACGGGAAAAATGTTGGTCTGCGTAAACCCCGCTTGGTTCCGTCCGACTGATGTGGATAATCTTTGGGGTGACCCGACAAAGGCAAAAACGGTTCTCGGCTGGAATCCGCAGACTACAACATATGAGCAGCTTGTTGAAATTATGGCAAAGCATGACCGTGCGCTTGCCAAACGTGAGAAAGCTATGAGAGAGGCAGAATAATAGTAATGGAAAAGAATTCAAAAATTTATGTTGCAGGTCATCGCGGTATGGTGGGCAGTGCCATTGTTCGTGAGCTTGAACGTCAGGGATACAACAATATCATTACCCGAACACATAAAGAGCTTGACCTTTGTCGTCAGGATGACGTTGAGAAATTTTTTGCGGAGGAAAAGCCGGAGTATGTATTTCTTGCCGCTGCCAAGGTGGGCGGGATCGTCGCCAATCAGGAAGCGTTGGCGGACTTTATGTATTACAATATGATGTTGGAGATGAATGTTATTCACTCAGCTTGGCAAAACGGCTGCAAAAAGCTGGAGTTTCTAGGATCGTCCTGCATTTATCCGCGTATGGCGCCTCAGCCGATGAAGGAAAGCTGTCTGCTGACGAGTGAGCTTGAAAAGACTAACGAAGCCTACGCGCTGGCTAAGATCAGCGGTCTGAAATACTGCGAATTTCTGAATCGTCAGTACGGTACTGACTATATCTCCGTTATGCCGACGAATTTGTATGGTCCGAATGACAACTACCACCCTACCCACAGCCATGTGCTGCCTGCTCTTATACGCCGTTTTCATGAGGCTAAAGCTGAAGGCAAGAAATCTGTTACTTGCTGGGGTGACGGCAGTCCTTTGCGCGAGTTTCTCTATGTAGACGATCTTGCCGATTTGTGCGTGTTTCTTATGAACAACTATTCCGGCAATGAGACGGTAAACGCCGGTACGGGTAAGGAGCTGTCCATAAAGGAATTGACGGAACTGGTTGCCAAGGTAATAGGTTACAGCGGAAAGATTGAATGGGATGATTCCAAACCCAATGGTACTCCCCGCAAGCTGCTGGACGTTTCCAAGGCAGCATTGCTCGGGTGGACATACAAAACTGAATTGGAAGAGGGTATTCGCTTGTCTTATGAGGACTTTTTGAACAATCCGATGAGAGCGGAACGATAAGACAATGTAAGCCGCCGATCAGGCGGCAGAATGGAGAAAAAATGAACATCGTATTATTGTCCGGTGGCAGCGGAAAGCGTCTGTGGCCTTTGTCAAACGATATTCGCTCGAAGCAGTTTATTAAAATTTTCAAGCGGGAGGACGGCACATACGAATCTATGGTGCAGCGCGTTTATCGTCAGATCAAAAAGGCAGATGCTAATGCTACGGTGACGATCGCTACTGCTAAGACGCAGGTTTCCGCTATTCATAATCAGTTGGGAGAAGATGTAGGTATCTCTGTTGAGCCTTGCAGACGCGATACATTTCCTGCCATTGTATT
>JAUNOG010000086.1 GCA_030531185.1 Ruminococcus sp. | reverse complement strand
GTGAGAATAACGACAAGGGGCTTGTGGTGCTTGCTCACGGTATCGGCGGCGGACACGAGGGTTATATCAATGAAATAGTCTGGTTCGTTGACCGTGGCTGGAGAGTTTTTGCCTACGACGCAACGGGAAGCTGTACCAGCGAGGGCGAAGGCACTATGGGACTTCCTCAGTCTGCGCTCGATCTGGACAGCGCATTGACATATATTGAGGAGGACGAGGAGCTTTCCGCCTTGCCCAGATGTCTTATAGGACATAGCTGGGGAGCTTATGCGGTCACAGCGGTTCAGAATTTCGACCACGATGTAAAGGCAAGCGCAAGCATTTCGGGCTACGCTTATCCAATGGATATGATAATGGAATTTGCCGACGGTATGATGGGCGGATTTTCAAAGGTTCTTTATCCTTTTATTTGGCTGGACTGCTATTCGTATTTCGGTGAAAACACCAATTTATCGGCAATAGACGGTATAAACAAAAGCGACATTCCCGTACTGGTTATTCACGGCGAGGACGATCAGATGATCGGTTACGACCGTTCGAGTATAATCTCAAAGCAGGACGAGATAACCAATCCCAATGTTGAGTATTACACCATAAGCGGTAAATACTGCGGACATAACACTATATTCCATTCCGACCGTGCCAACGAGTATCTTGACGAGCTGGACGAGGAATATGAAAAGCTTGCTGAAAACTATGAGGACAATGAACTTCCCGACGACGAGCGCAGAGAATTTTTCGATAATACGGATAAAGAGCTTGCAAACGAATGCAATGAAGAAATGCTGGAAAAAATCAATGAGATGTTTGAAAACTCGATAAAATAAAAATAGACCGCAGGTTCATACAATTTTAAACGAGGTAATTATGGCAAAAAAGCGAAAGAAGAAAAAAACGGGATTTTCAAATAAGCAGAGGTTCAAGGCGATAGTTTTCGTCATACTTTTGACGGTATGCGGCTTTGCGCTTTTGCTGAACAATCTGGGTATAATTACCGTAGACGATATGCTGATAAAGTCGGGACTAAAGGACAAGCCCGCCGAGCACGCAGATACGGAGGTACACTTTGTAGACGTGGGGCAGGGGGACTGTACGCTTGTAATATCCGACGGAGAGGCAATGGTCATCGACAGCGGCGACAGGGACGATGAAAAAAGGGCGGTTAACTATCTTAAATCTCAGGGGATAGTTGAGATAAAATATCTTATCGCCACGCATCCTCACGCGGATCATATCGGCGAGATGACCGATATATTACAGCAGTTCAAGGTGGACAAATTTATTATGCCGAAAGTGAAAGACGAGTATGTTCCCACAACGGCTATCTATGAGGATATGCTGGAAGAGATCAGATCGCAGGGACTGAAAGTCACTAAGGCGGTTAACTGCGAATTTGAGCTTGGCAATTGTACGGTGGAGCTTTTCACTCCCACCGGTGATTATGAAAACCTCAACAATTATTCCACGCTTGTGAAGATAACTCACGGTGACAACAGCTTTCTGGTGACAGGGGACTGCGAGACTGCTGAGGAAAAGGACTTGCTTGCGCAGGGATTTGATCTGAAGTCCAAGGTGCTTAAAGCGGGACATCACGGAAGTAATACGTCCTCGTCTGCGGCGTTTCTTGACGAAGTCCTGCCGAGATATGCGGTCATATCCTGCGGCGAGGGGAATAAATACGGGCATCCGAACGACGAAACGGTGACGAGGCTGAAAAAATATGCGAATGAGATATACATTACCAAGGACGAAGGAACAGTAGTATTCAAATCGGACGGAGAAGGACTTACGGTTCAATGCACAACTAAAAATTGACAATGGACAATTGCTGTGCGTCTGCGGCGGTATTTTTGGGCATAATAGGAACTGGCATACCCGCCTGCCCGTTTCAAGGCAGGAATTGTGATTATCGCATATGGCGCATACTACAATTGTTAATTGTCAACTTTCAATTAACAATTGTGCATTGTGCATTGAAAAAGGTGGTGCATATATGAGATATATTGTTGACAGAATAGAATGCGGCTATGCAGTGTGCGAAACGGAAAACGGCAGTTTTTCCGATATCCCGCTGAATGAATTGCCCAAAGTCAAAGCGGGCGACGTGCTCGTCGAAATGGAAGGCAGACTTAATGTAGATAAGTCCGCAACCGAGGAAAGACGAAAAAAAATTATCTCCCTCCAAAACGATTTGTGGGAGTAATACAGATAAATCGTCCAATGAGGTAAAGTCCTCTGCGGCGAAAAAAGGAGCGTTTAATGTGGAAAAGGATTTGTTTTCTCTGATCAATGAAAGAATGGACAGTCTGTCCAAGGGTCACAAGCTTATTGCGAATTTCATACTGTCTCAGTACGATAAAGCGGCGTTTATGACGGCGCAGAAGCTCGGCAAAACCGTGGGAGTAAGCGAGTCCACTGTGGTTCGTTTCGCCTCTGAGCTGGGTTACGACGGATATCCCGCGCTGCAAAGAGGGCTTCAGGACTTGATGAGAAATAAGCTCACAGCCGTCCAGCGAATTGAGGTGACCTCCGGACAGATGAACAGCGACGACGTTCTGGAGCGCGTGCTGAACCTCGATATTGACAGAATTCGCACCACTCTGGACGAAATTTCCAAGGAGGATTTCCAAAAAGCTGTTGATATGATAGTGGAAAGCGATACAATTTACATAATGGGTACGAGAAGCTCGGCTTCTATCGCAAATTTCATCGGCTATTATCTCAGCCTTATCTTCCCGCACGTCAAGCTTGTGCCCAGCGTTACTACCTCGGAGCTTTTTGAGAAAATAATGCGTATAGACTCCAATGACGTTATGATAGGCGTGTCCTTTCCAAGATATTCAAAGCAGACGGTAAAGGCGCTTAAATACGCCCACAGCGCAGGAGCAAAGGTCATTTCTATCACCGACTCAAAAAGCTCTCCGCTTGCGAAATATGCGGACGCTCTTCTGCTCGCAAGGAGCGATATGGCGTCCTTTGTGGACTCTCTGGTAGCTCCCCTGAGTCTTGTCAATGCGCTTATCGTGGCGGTGTCCATAAGAAATGTGGACAGAGTAACGCAGACCTTTGAAAATCTCGAAAAGATCTGGGACGACTACGATGTGTACGCCAAAAACGAGGACGACGATTATGACGTTTGACGCAGTAATAATCGGCGGCGGTGCGGCGGGGCTTTTCTGTGCCGTTCAGCTCGGCTGGCAGGGGAAGTCCTGCGCCGTTATCGAGCATTCGGACAGGTGCGGAAAAAAGCTGAGAATTACGGGCAAGGGCAGGTGCAATGTCACCAATAACTGCGACGTTGAGACGGTTATGAACAATATTCCCAGAAACAGCAAATTTCTGTTTTCTGCTCTCAGCAGATTTACCCCCGAGGATACAATGAGCTTTTTTGAGTGTCTGGGCGTGGAGCTTAAAACAGAGCGGGGAAACAGGGTATTCCCTGTAAGCGATAGGGCTGAGGAAATCGTAAATGCCCTTGTGAACGCCGCAGAGCAGTCGGGGACGATTATCATATCCGACAATGCAAGAGAACTTATTTTTAAGGACGGCGCAGTCTGCGGAGTGAAATGCGATAAAGGGGAGTACTACTCCGAAAACGTTATTGTGGCGACGGGCGGAAAGTCCTACCCCAAAACAGGCTCTACGGGTGACGGCTATCGCTTTGCGAAGTCCGCAGGACACAGAGTGACGGCGATAACTCCGTCGCTTTGTCCCATAGTTACCGCAGAGCGAGAGGAATGCGCCGAGGCTATGGGTCTGAGCCTGAGAAACTGTACGCTTGCCTTGCGGGAGGGTGAAAATCCCAAACCTGTATACAAGGAGCAGGGAGAAATGCTGTTTACCCATTTCGGACTGAGCGGTCCGCTGGTACTGTCGGCAAGCGCGCATCTGGGGAACCTGAATAAAAGCAGATATTTCCTTGACATAGACCTTAAGCCCGCATTGTCGGAGGAACAATTGGATTTGCGGATACTTCGCGACTGGGGGGAGTTCCCCAACAGGGATTTCGGAAATTCTCTGGGCAGGCTTCTGCCTGCGAAGCTGATACCCGTTATCGTGAAAAGGAGCGGCATTGCAGGAGAGAAGAAGGTCAACCAGATAACCAGAGGGGAACGCGAGCGGCTGGTCCATACGATGAAAAAGCTAACGTATACCGTTAAAAAAATGCGTCCTGTTGACGAGGCGATAATTACCCGAGGCGGCGTAGAAACCTCGGAGATCGATCCGAAAACTATGAGGTCAAAGCTTTGCAGGGGCTTGTATTTTATAGGCGAGGTGCTGGACGTTGACGGTTATACCGGAGGATTTAACTTGCAGATAGCGTTTGCAACGGCAAATGCGGCGGCGCAGGCTTTGGGCGGTTAAAAGGTGCGGTACAAATCCGCAGTAATTTTTCAGCAATGTCGAGCTTATAAAAACTAAGAGGAGGGCTTTGACCCTCCTCTTACTATGTAGCATTCTTATTTTGCAGTGGGAACATAAATCGCCGATGCAAGCTTGCTCTTTGGCATTGTTTGCAGCCAAATGTGTCCGGGACCTGTAATTCTTGTATTGAACAATCCCTCGCCGCCGAACAGCATATTCTTTACGCCCTGTACTCTTTCTATTTCGATAGAACAGCTTGCCTCCATAGCGGCAAGTATGCCTGTGTCAACCATTATGGACTGTCCTGCTGCAAGCTGATAGTCCACAATAGAACCGTCAAATTCCAGAAAAACAATGCCTGTGCCCGTAAATCTCTGCATAATAAATCCTTCGCCGCCGAAGAAGCCTGCACCGAGCTTTTTCTGGAAGAACATTTCCATATTAACGCTCATCTCAGAACCGAGAAAAGCGGATTTCTGTGCGACAATAGGCATCTGAGCAACGTCGATAGCCTTTATCTCTCCCGGAAAACTTGACGCCATAGCGAGCATTCCGTCGCCGCCCTGCGATGTGTAAACGTTCTGGAACATAGACTCGCCCGAAAGCGCTCTGGAAAACATCTTTCCTACTCCGCCGCCCGCATTGGTGGACATCTGGAGATTTGGGGTCATCCAGCTCATTGCTCCCTTTTCTGTTTTGAGTGATTCTCCGTTGTCCAGATAGCAGATAACTACCGGCAGCGGTGTGCCTTTGATTTCATAACGCATATTTTTTCCTCCTATAATATAATACTAATATATTTCAGCAGACTATACGCCCGTTGATCTCAATTCTTCCAGCATTACCCCGAGACTGTCAAACTTCCTGTACGACTTATCCAGCATTTCCTCGTTAGGCTCGATAAGATCGGGAACCAAGATTGGCATCATTCCCGCTGCGTGCGCCGCAAGTATGCCGTTATATGAGTCCTCGACTGCAAAGGTTTTTTCAGGACGAACTCCCAGCCTTTCACAGGCAAGCAGATAAATATCGGGACAGGGCTTTGAATGCTCTATCATATCTCCGCCGACGATTATCTGAAAATGTCCTATAAGTCCCGCCGCCGTTAGCTGTCTTACAACTGTATCGTGCGCCGTAGACGAGGCAAGCCCGATCTTGACATTGTTATCTCCAAGCCACTTTAAAAGCTCCGTTGCACCCGATTTGACGGGCAGACCGCGCTCAGCGATGATTTTCTTAACGATCGCCTTGCATTCGCCGTAAAGCTCGGTTATTGAAACCTTATCGCCGTAAGCCTCGTCAAGAATTCTCATCGTGTCCTTAGTGCTCCTGCCGATACATTTTTTTGCATTCTGCTCAACATTGGTGAGACCATACTTCTCTCCAAGCTTTACCCAGCTTTCAAGCGCGATAAGCTCCGAGTCAAAAATAACGCCGTCCATATCAAAGATTATGCCGTCAATATCAGAAATAGTATACATTTTTCCTCCTATTTGAAGTACATATACAGATTGCATTTTATCATACCGTTGTAAAGCTTACGCTTTTTGTCCGCTTTTTTGCCGAAGAATTTTTCAAACTCCTCGTGGGGACTTATTATATAGCAGGGATTTTCCCGAGAGGGACTAAGCCGCTCTCCCAGCTTTTTGTAAAGCTCTTCCGCCTCTCTTATCTCAAGCATTCTCTCTCCGTAGGGAGGATTGCAGAACGTTATCGCTCTTTCAATAGGAACAAATTTTGAGATATCCTGCTGTTTCACTGTAAGCTTTGAGCCTACTCCTGCCTTTTTGGCGTTGTCTCTTGTAAGCTCCACAGCAATGTCGTCAATATCAAAACCGTATGCTTTAAAAGAACCTTGTCTGTCGATAAGATCCATAGCCTCGGCTCTGGCGCTGCGCCATACCTCGTCGGGTATCTGTTCCCACTGCTGAGCCGCAAAGTTCCTGCGCAGTCCCGGGGCAACGTTAAGAGCTTTAAAGGCGGACTCTATCAAAAATGTTCCCGAGCCGCACATCGGGTCTGCGACAACGGAATTGCTCCTTACTCTCGCCAAGTCCACAATTCCTGCCGCAAGGGTCTCCTTGATAGGCGCGTCGTTGGAATTTCTTCTGTAGCCGCGCTTGTGAAGTCCCGCGCCTGTGGTGTCGAGATATAAAGTACATATATCCTTATGAATGGAAAATTGCAGCTGATGTTTTGCTCCCGTCTCCTGAAAATACTCTATGCCATAGACCCTTCCCAGACGTTTAACGCAGGCTTTTTTGATGATCTTCTGGCAGTCGGGAATTGAATGGAGCTGAGAATTCAGCGAATGTCCCTTAACGGGAAAAGCGTCCTCTCTGCCGATAAAATCCTCAAGGGAAATCCTTTCAACGCCGTTGAAAAGCTCCTCAAAGCTCCTTGCGGGAAATTTTCCAAGCTCGATAAGAACTCTTTCTCCGCTTGCGACCCACAGATTTGCTTTGGCAAGCGTTCGGAAATCTCCCTCAAAGGTGATTTTTCCGTCGGTAGTATTAAGGTTCTCACCGCCGATTTTTTTTATTTCATAAGCAAGTACACTCTCCAGCCCGAAATGGCAGGGAATGCACATAGTAAGATTTGACATATTTTGCCCTTTCAGAAGTT
>JAUNOG010000085.1 GCA_030531185.1 Ruminococcus sp. | reverse complement strand
CATAAACGTAGCGGTGAAGCCTGCGTAGAATGCCTCCTTTTTCATCCAGAACAAAGACCTCCTGACCTATATCGTTAAAAAACTCGTCGCTATTAAGCTGTTTTCTGTAGTTGACCTCGTATACAAAATTAATTGATTTGGGAACAAGCGTCTTTCTGTTATCAAGTCCCCACGCATTAAAAAAGTTTATGATTGCCTCATTAAACAGTTTCTTATGCTTGTCGGATAACTGATTATATCCAGCAATCTCATTAACATCAATGTCGTGGATTTCACGTAGCTGTTTCAAATTGCGGAGCTTATAATCCATTAACCCCAGTTCCTCGTATCTTCTTTCAAGATGTACTCTTGTTATGATCTTACGTCCATTACTATTCATAAACTTGACCGCCTTTCATTTAGTATTATTTCTAAGGCAAGTAAAAAATAAAACTATGTCCACAGTGAATATTTATGCCACAAAAAACGACTTAAGACAAGTAGTCCTAAGCCGTTTTATTGTTATTAAATGTTTCTGGACAGACAGATGTTACCTACCTTTCGCATTGATTGCTTAACCCGCGTCACCGTGACACTTTATTGAACTTTTATCAGTAGAACCTGAAGACCGTGGGTTCGAATCCCACTACCCACCCTGCTTTGAAAACCGCCTATCTACGCAAACCCGCGTATTTAGGCGGTTTTCATTATGATATTCAAGTCATAAATAATGCGCGAAAAGTGTAATATATGACACAAAATCCAGCTAATATACAGTAAAAACCTATCATCGTTCAAGACTGAAGCTGTTCAAGAAGTCTGTAAATATCATTTCTCTCAGCCAGCCCGTCGGAAAACGCGGTTGCGCCTCCCGCTGCTGTGCCTAGCTTTAAGGCATAATCGTAATCTCCCTCAAAAGTGCCTGCAAGAAAGCCAGCAACCATTGAATCTCCCGCTCCTACGGAATTTTTTACCGTACCCTTGCACACTCCGCACATATGAGTTTTTCCTGTATTATCAAGCAGGAGCGCACCGTCGCCCGCCATTGAAACCAGTACGTTTTCGGCTCCCGTTTCTTTTAACTTTGCCGCATATTTTGCAATTTCGTCGTTAGAAGTAAGCGTTACGCCGAACATTTCTCCAAGCTCATAGTTGTTGGGCTTTATAAGAAACGGCTTGTATTTGAGCACATTCATTAATAGGTCTTTTGTAGCGTCGACAACCGTTTTTATTTTCCTGTCCGATAAATACTCGAGAATTTTTTCGTAAATATCCGACGGGAGCGTGTTCGGAATGCTTCCCGCAAGAACGAGTATGTCTCCGTCCATAAGCTTATCAAGCTTACGGAAAAGTTCTTTGACAGCATTGCCGTCAATCACCGGTCCCTGTCCGTTAAGCTCTGTTTCATCTCCGGATTTTATCTTGACGTTAATTCTCGAAAAACCGTCTTTTAGATGAACAAAATCCGTTTCGATACCCTTTGATTGAACTCCTTTTTCAATAGCCTCGCCTGTAAATCCTGCGACAAATCCAAGCGCTTTGGACTTTATTCCCAGCTCGTTCAGGACTATTGAAACGTTTATGCCCTTTCCGCCGAAATAGATTTCTTCTTTTTTTGAACGGTTTACCCTGCCAACATTCATTTCTTCTGTGTGAACGACATAATCAACCGCCGGATTAAAAGTTACGGTATATATCATTATAAAACCTCCTAACCGACTATTCGGTATGATATTTAATATAATTTCCTTTTAATTAAATCTGCCCTGATTTCTCAAAATTAAATCATTATGATTATATCATTAATATAACTTGATGTCAAGAAATCAAAATTTCAAAAGAAAATCCGACAAAATGCTTGACATTAGTCTTAAAATAATGTATAATAGTTTAGTAAAACAAGCCGCTGTGGTGGAATAGGCAGACACAAGGGACTTAAAATCCCTCGGAGTAAAATCCGTACCGGTTCAAGTCCGGTTAGCGGCACTGATACCGTAAAATCAAGCTATACTTGGTTTTACGGTATTTTTATTACTTTTTGGATAAAGTACCTCGTATCGTTAATGTTACTTTTGGCATTGACTTTTTTTCTGTATGTGTTATAATACAATAAAGCATTCCATAACAAGGACGTGATAAAATGAACCTTGCCGCAATCGGAGTTAACGAACTGCACGACGGCAGTTATTCGGTTGACAGAACAAATTACTTCGGTACTTATCTGCTGCTGTTGCTGAAAACTCCTGCAATGTTCAATGTTGACGGCGAGTGGACAGAGGTTCCCGAAACTACCGCTGTGCTTTACGCTCCTCAAAGCGTTCAGCAGTACAAGGCTGTCGGCGGCCGATATATAGACGATTGGCTGCATATAGAGGCGGACGAAGCGGAAATCGAACGCTTTGGGATTAAGCTGAACACTCCCCTTACGATCAAGGACGCCGAACGGACATATACTATTTTCCGAATTATGAAAGAGGAATATGTTTTTCATAACTATGAAAATACAGGAACGGTCTCTGCGCTGCTGGAGGCTCTTTTGTACAAGCTTTCCGAATCAGGAGGACTGAAAAACGAAACCGCAATGTCGCTTAACAAAATAAGACGTAAAATGATACAGTCTCCTATGAGCGATTGGCTGTTGGCGGACGCCGCAAGAATGGCAAACCTCAGCGTAAGCCGCTTTGAAACGCTGTATTCAAAGCAGTTCGGCATTTCTTTCTGTGCGGACGTTATCGCAAACCGCGTGCAGTACGCAAAGGATCTGCTCCTTTCAAGCGAACTTTCCATAAAGCAGATAAGCGCAAAATGCGGTTACAGCAGTGAATCGTATTTTGCAAGGCAGTTCAAAAAATCCACAGGTATGGCACCTGCCGAATACCGCAAGTCTGTTAGAAAATAGCACTATCTGAGCGTCTCTCATCTAAAGCAGTAAGATAGTGACATTGATGTAGAAGATATTATATTGTGCAATTCTCCGAAATAAATTATACTTTAATTATAAAAATTCGGTATAATTTTAAGGAGGTTCATATGTTATTATCAAAAAGAATTATGGCAGGAGCCGTGTGCTTTGCAATGGCGGCTTCAATGTGCGGCACAGGAGCTTCCGCCGAGAACAGCGAAAGCACGGTAAGAACTCCCGAAAACACACAGATCGACAGCACAGTAACTGTCAAGGTCTCAAATGCCTCAACAACAAACGAAGGCATATTCCAAGGCTGGGGAACAAGTCTCTGCTGGTGGGCAAACCGCTTGGGCTATTCCGATAAGCTGGCTCAGGACGCGGCGGATCTGTTCTTCGGGGACAACGGCTTGCGGTTTAATATTATGCGTTATAATATCGGCGGAGGAGACGCTCCCGAGCACAACCACATCACCCGTACCGACTCGGCAGTTCCCGGCTGGCTTTATTGGAACGAGGAAAATCAGGAGTATGTTTACGATTACGACGCCGACCACAACCAGCTTAACGTTTTAAAACGCGCGGCTGAGGCGGCGGGAGAGGACGCTTATGTTGAGGTATTCTCCAATTCGCCACCGTACTTTATGACCAACAGCGGCTGCTCTTCAGGAGCAAACAATGCAAACGACGACAACATCAAGGACGATTGTTACGACGACTTTGCAGAGTATCTTGCCCACGTTTCAAGCTACATAAACAATAAAATGGGCATTACCGTAAACAGCGTTTCTCCTATGAACGAGCCTAACACCAACTACTGGTGGGCATGGAACTGGAAGCAGGAGGGCTGTCACGTTTCGCCCGGGGAAAATCAGTCCAGACTGATAGTTGAGACCGCAAAAGCTTTTGAAAACGCAGGACTTTCCGATGTTGAGATCGTCGGCAGCGACGAAACAAGTCCTCAAAAACAGATCACAGCATATGAGAGTTATACCGAGGAGGCTAAGGCTGTGATTGGCAGAATAAGCGCTCACACCTATGACACAAGCGGAATTAACGACTTGGGCAAGCTGGCAAAGGAAGAGGGCTTTAATCTTTGGATGAGCGAGGTTGACGGCAGCGGCACCGCAGGTTCCAACGCGGGTGAAATGAGTTCGGCGCTGTGGCTCGGCGGAAAAATAATTTCGGATATGAATGCGCTGTCTCCGTCGGCTTGGGTAATGTGGCAGGTTATTGACAGTCACATTTCCGAGGAGGGCTACAACGGGAATACCGACTCGGGAATGCCCGACACAAGCAAGGGTTTCTGGGGTACTGCGGTTGCAGACCACGATAACCGGGAAATAATTCTCACTCAGAAATATTACGGACTGGGACAGTTCACAAGATATATCAGGGCAGGTTCCACAATAATACACTGCGGAGACTCGGCTATCGCGGCGTACAGCGGCGAAACAAACGAGCTTACCATAGTTGCGCTCAATACAAGCGGCAATGACAAGGTATGCAATTTCGACCTTTACGATCTTGAAGCTATCGGCGAAAACGTAAGCGTTGTAAGGACCAGCGGCAGTCTTGAGGACGGCGAGCATTGGGCGGAGCTTGAAGATATTTCAGCTTACGACGAGGGATTTGTAGCCGATCTTAAAGCAAATTCTATCACCACATTTACCGTCGGCGGAGTTACTCTCGGCGAGGGCAAGCCGGACAGAACGACGTCCGAAAGCGCGTCGGACAGCTCGAATGCGTCCTCCGATACAGGTTCCGTGGCAGATATATCTTCTTTAACGTCCGAAACGGTTTCCGCAAATTCAAAGACTTCTTCATCATCTGCCTCTGAAAAATCCACAGACAATCCGAATACGGGAGCAATGGGAGCAGTCGGTGCTGGAATTATTTTGGCAGGCGCAGCGGCTGTGATTTTCAGAAAAAAGAACGATCAACCACTATAGGCAGATATGCTGTCTGCCTTTTTGAAAGGATTGACTTATTATGTTTGAGATCAAAGACAAATTTTATTTGAACGGCGAACCGTTTCAAATCGTTTCGGGTTCTATCCACTATTTCAGAACCGTTCCCGAATATTGGAGAGACAGACTTGAAAAGCTGAAAAATATGGGCTGTAACACTGTCGAGACCTATATTCCGTGGAATTTTCACGAGCCGAACAAGGGCGAATTTCTGTGGGACGGTATGCACGACGTATGCCGTTTTATTGAAACGGCTCAGGAATTGGAATTGTACATCATTTTACGTCCCTCGCCGTACATCTGCTCTGAATGGGAGTTCGGAGGACTTCCCGCTTGGCTGCTAAAGGACAGGAATATGCGGCTGCGCTGCTGTTACGAACCTTATCTTAACGCAGTCCGTGATTATTACAACGTGCTTATGCCTAAGCTTGCGCCCTATCAAGTCGACAGAGGCGGAAAAATTATTCTTATGCAAATCGAAAACGAGTACGGATATTACGGAAATGACACGGCGTATCTTGAATTTTTAAGGGATACTATGCGCGAATTCGGCATTACCGTACCGTTCGTTACCTCGGACGGTCCTTGGAAAGAAAGCGCATTTAAATCGGGCTGGGTTGACGGCGCATTGCCTACGGGAAATTTCGGTTCTGGCATTGAATGGCAGTTCGGTGAGATGAGAAAATATATGGGCGAAGATAAGCCGCTTATGTGTATGGAATTCTGGGACGGCTGGTTTGACGCTTGGGGCGAGGAGCACCACACCACCGAACCCGAAAAAGCGGCAAAGGAGCTTGACGATTTAATGCGTCTGGGAAATCTGAATTTCTATATGTTTGAGGGCGGCACTAATTTCGGTTTTATGAACGGAAGAAACGGCGGCAGCAAAACAGGCGATGTTACCTCCTACGATTATGACGCTCCGCTGACCGAGGACGGACAAATAACCGAGAAATATAAGGCGTTCAGAAACGTTATCGGCAAGTACAAAGAAGTTGAGGAAATCCCCCTGACCACTGAGATCAAGCGAAAAGAATACGGACGGATTTCCTGTACGGCTAAAACCGACCTGTTCTCTGTACTTGAAAAGATCTCCGTTCCCGTTCACTCTGATTATCCTCTGACTATGGAGGAGGCAGGACAGAACTACGGCTATATTCTCTATCGCACAAAGCTTAAAGACAGCGAACTTGCAGAGGAAATACGTCTTGAGGGAGCTGCCGACAGAGTTCAGGGCTACCGTAACGGAAAATATATTTTCACTGCCTTCGGCGATAATATAGGAGAAAAATTTGATATTTCGGAGCAGGAAAAAGGCGGAACCGTCGATTTGCTCTGTGAAAATATCGGACGAGAAAATTTCGGTACGGGACTTGAAGATCAGCGCAAGGGAATTTCAGGCGGAGTGAAAATTAACGACTGCCGTCATTTCGGCTTTGACATTTATCCCCTGCCTTTTGACCAAAAACAGATTGCCGAAATTGACTTTTCGGCAGGATATGTTCAGGGAATTCCCGCATTTTACAGATTTGATTTTGAGACAGACGAGCCGTGCGATACCTTTGTCGATACCGACGGCTTCGGCAAGGGCTGCATATTCATTAACGGCTTTAATCTGGGACGTTTCTGGGAAATCGGTCCGCAGAAGCGTCTTTATCTGCCCGCTCCCCTGCTGAAAAAGGGACAAAACAGCATTATTGTTTTTGAAAGCGAGGGCAAGTCTGCGGAAAGCATATATCTTTGCGGCGAGCCGAAATTGGTTTGACAAATATTAAAGCGTTCAGGATTTGCAGTCCTGAACGCTTTTTGTCATTATTTCTTTACTGTATGATAACGGTAAGTCTATGCGCTCCCGATATTATTGTCAACGTAATCATTTCGCATACCGCATTAAGATATCATCAATATATTTAGCAGCATCTGGTAAGCTGCTAAACCTAGGAACGTCGCCCTCGTTCGTATCAATTTCAAAATCATATTCTCTGTAATCTCTGATACACTTTCCCGATTTTATATGGACAAATTCCGCACAGCCGTTGTCGTCGCCGTAATATCCATATATCAATTCTTTGTCTCCCGCCGCTTTGAGCCACGAAGAAGTTTCCCACGCAAAAAATTCTTCCTCGGACATATCCTCAAAGGCCACGCAGTCATCATGCTCGGTGATATAAACATTACCAATGTGGTAGGACTCTAAAATATCATCATATTCCCATTGCGCGCCGCACTTCATTACATCTTGATACCATTTCTTAGGGTTTTCTGTTTTTCCTTTGATCAATAAAACACTTGCCATTTTTATCCTCCTATAATTTAAGATAAAGCCAAAATCATTTCGGAAATAATATTCTCT
>JAUNOG010000025.1:18974-29785 GCA_030531185.1 Ruminococcus sp. | reverse complement strand
AAGCCCGTATTTACGGGCTTTTCGGCTGGTGCATCTTTTTTGTTCCACCAATATGGTGCAGGTGAAGGGACTTGAACCCACACGACCTTGCGATCACTAGCACCTGAGGGTGGGGTAACGACAGTGAAAGAATAAAAAATCAATATGGTCACAAATACTGACTGAATTCTATTCTTTCAAGATTAGGTCCTTCAATAGTAAAAAACTTAACTCCGTTTTTCCAAAACGGCAGAAAATGAATAACATCTGATGTATTGTTAAGACCATTCTCATTTATAAATTCAAATGCTTCATCAATTGAGTTTACATCTATCGCTATGTGATTTATTGCTCCTATGCACAATGCCGCCGCATTATTTTCATAAGTTTCTATCATCAGATTCCCCAGCTTTAAAAAAGCGACCTGCTCTCCGGCGTCCTGATTTACAGTTCTGAGTGCAATCTCAAATCCTAATTTGCTGTAAAAAGAGATAGTCTGTTCAACATCATTGGTGGGAATTCCGATATGCTGAAGTCCTCTGAAATTTTCAGATAGCGTCATTTTTTATTCCTGCCTTTCTTCTTTCATTTTATTTTTTACCTGCTCCATAGTCGGCATAGCGGGGATCGCTCCATATTTTTCTACACAAACGCTTGCAACAGCGTTGCCAAAGTCAGCAAAATATACTGCGTCCTTAAGCGTTACCGTTTCGGGAGATTCTCCGCTTTTTGCCAAACAGAAAAGGAATCCTCCCCAGAAAGCGTCGCCTGCACCCGTTGCATCAAGAGCTTTATTCTTAAATCCCTTGACTATTTTTCCGCCATTCTTGTTTTTAACATACGCTCCGGTTTTTCCAAGAGTGATCGCTGCAAGCTTAACGCCTTGTTCAAGCAGTATATCAGCCGCTTTTTCATAGTCGCTCTCGCCCGTAAGCAGAATGGTCTCCTCTTCAGAAATTTTCATCACATCGGCATATGATATCATACTTCTCATCTGTTTTACTGCCTCGCTTTCGCTGTTCCAAAGCGAAGCCCTGTAATTTGGATCGTAGGAAACGATAACTCCGTTTTCCTTGGCATTTTTAACAGCATAAAGAGTTGCGGATCTGCATGGTTCATCTGTAAGAGAAATTGAACCGATATGGAGGATACGGCTGTTTGATATAAGTTCAAGCGGAATGTCTTTTTCAGAAAGCATTTTATCTGCACCGTGATTTCTTGCAAATGAAAATTCACGCTCGCCGTCAGCCTTTACATCTACAAATGCAAGGGTCGTAAAATACTCGCTGCTAAGACTAAATCCACTGTTGTCAATACCACAGGATTCAAGAGTTTCTTTCAGGAATCTGCCATGCATATCGTTTCCTGCTTTTCCGATAAAAGCTGTTTTAGCGCCGAGCTTTGCAATAGCGGCTGCAACATTTGCAGGAGCTCCTCCGGCATTTTGCGCAAATACACGCTGTCCTTGTTGATTTCTTCCCTGCATAGTAAAATCTATGAGCATTTCACCCAAAGCGGTTACATCAAACATTGTTTTTGCTCCTTTCCTTGATCTCAGCTACTATCTTATTGTAAGATTTTTTATTCAGACGATAGAAAAACAGAGCAACAGCTGTTATGATCCAAAGTATTCCTGGAATAGTGGAAAAGCTGTGTTTCATTATAGAGAGTACCGTGCTGTTCTGTTCTATGTTAGCTTTAAATCCTGCCGCACCCAGAGTCGCTGCAAGTACTGATGTTCCGATAGCCATGCCTATCTTGTTTCCAAGTGAAATAAACGCATACTGAAAGCCGTCGTTTCTTATCCCCGTTTTCCATTCGCCGTATTCTACGCAATCGGGAATAATAGCGTAAATGGCGGTGTTAAAACCTGCGAAGAAAAACTGTGTAAGTCCTGAACATATATAAAACATTGCAGGAGTTTTGACCGGACTGAAAAAGTAAAGAGAAAGCATACATATGCCTGTTCCAAGAGCAAGTATAGATGCTGCTCTTCCCTTGTTGCCTGTCCACTTAAAGATGATCGGGAACAGACCGGCGCCGATAATGGACGGAACGATAATAGCCATCGAATATGTGGTAAACAGCGATTCGCTGCCCTCAACGTATTTAAAATAATACAAAGCGTCCGCATTTCTTCCGTAGAGAGTTACTCCGAAAAGGAACTGTCCAAGCAGAGCCAGCAGATACGGCTTATTCTGAATAACGGTCTTTATCTGCAGCTTCAAAGGGATCTTTCTTTTTTCGGGAATTGTGACAGCCTCTTTGGTTTTGGCAAAGCAGAATATATGACAAGCTGCAAATATTATTCCGTAAAGCACGGCTACCAGCAGATAACCGCGCTTGCTGCTTCCTGCTCCGAGCTTTGAGATAAGCGGCAGTGTGATGATATTGATAACGCCGATAGCGATCATTGCACTTACCGAACGGAAGGTGTTTATTTTTGCACGTTCTTCAATGTTCTGCGTCATAGCGCCGCAAAGAGTTCCATATGGAATGTTTACGCAGGTATATCCCAATACCAATATACAGTAGGTTATTGTCATGTATACGATCTTGGCAGTGTTGCTCCAATCCGGATGCGCCCAGAACGAGATCATAAGCACTACCGCAGTCAGAGGAGCGGCTATCAGCAGCCATGGACGATATCTTCCCCAGCGGCTTTTTGTCCGATCGGTCAGACCGCCTACTATAGGGTCGTTTATTGCGTCCCAGAATCTCGAGAACAGCATAAGTGCGGCAACGGCGCTCATACTTATTCCGAATACGTCGGTGTAAAAAATCATAAGAAAATTACCGACGAACATCCAGCTGAAATTACATCCCACATCTCCCATGCCATAAGCGAATTTGCTGATAAACGGTATTTTGATATTTGTATCGTTATCTTTCATTTCCTACCCCTCGCTTTTTCGTTATTCCTGCACGTTTATAATAACCTTCATTGTAGTTTCTCTGTTAGCGTCAATGTACTCATATGCCGCTTTGTAATCTTTAAACGCAAAATGCTTTGAGATAAGCGGCTTTAATGCAACTTTTCCTTCGTTGACAAGACGTATTGCATCAATATAATCCTCGTTTCTGTACATCATCGAGGTGTTCAGATCAAGCTCATGGTCGTTAAGTACTGCAAGGTCGATCTCTGCCATACCTGCAAATACCGCCACAAGAATTATGGTGCTGCCTTTTCTTGCGTACTTTATAGCCTGTCCCATAGTGATGTTGTTTCCTGCACAGTCGTAAATTACGTCTGCCTTGTCAGGTCCGAAGTTTTCAAGCATTGCTTCACCGAAATCCTTATCTTTAGTATTGATACAGAAATCTACGCCGCACTCTTTAGCTTTTTCAAGTCTGAGGTCACTTACATCAGTTATCATTACGCTTTCTGCACCGAGACCTTTAGCAGTCTGAGCTACAAGAATACCAATAGGGCCTGCGCCTAAAACTGCAATTTTCATACCCTTTACATCTCCGGCACGCTTGACAGCGTGAACTGCAACTGCCAAAGGTTCGATCATTGCGCCCTCGTCATAGGACATTTCTTCTGGAAGCGCCGTTACCTTAGCGGCATCTACAGCGAAAAACTCAGAAGCAGTTCCCGTTGTCTGGAAACCCATGACCTTCAGTTCTTCGCAAAGATTGTACTTGCCGTGACGGCAGGGATAGCACTTTCCGCATACTACCTGCGGCTGAATAGTGATCTTCTGACCAACAGTAAAGTTCTTTACGTTTTCTCCAAGCTTTACAATCTCGCCCGAAACCTCATGTCCCTGAGTTACAGGATAAGAAGTAAACGGATGCTTTCCGTGATATACATGAATATCTGAGCCGCAAACGCCAATCTTCATGATCTTCACCAGCACCTGATCCGCTGTGATCTCCGGCACGGGAATTTCTTTGAATGTGATCTCCTTAGGATTTGTCATGACCTGCTGTAACATAATAATCTCTCCTTAAAAATATCAATATGGTTGTCACGTTTTATATTCACTTTTATAAAACGTTTTATCTAACTGTTTATAGTATATCCGATACAATACAAATTGTCAAGAGTTTTGTTTCAAAAAAATATTATTCTCTCTTTTTTACAACAAGTCATTATATTTTTATGCATAATGCACAAAAAGACACCGTATAATTACCAATGCGGTATTTATACGGTGTAGTTTCAATTTAATGTATCGAAATAACTGTCAATAAAGTACATTGCCGCTCCGACTGCAGAAGCTTCTTTCTCATAGGTACAGTTTTTAATATACAAAGTGTCGTTTTCAAACATATTATATGCGGACGCCTTTTTACTAAGCTGAGGCATATATTGTTTGAGATACCCTCCGACATATCCGCCAAGCATTATATCGCAGTCAAACGCCATTCTGAGATTTGTAATGAGTACAGCAAGACGGTCTAGGTATTCGTCCCATACCTTTTGTATAGTTTTATCCTTGCTTTCTAATTTCATAAAGAAATCTTCCAGCGAATCTGCATACCGAAGAAGAACTTCAGCTGAACAGTATGCATCGGCACAGCCTTTTTTTCCACAATAGCATTGCTTTCCGTTTGTTTCGATTATCATATGTCCGAATTCGGCGCTTCTTCGATGATTGCCTTCGTAAATTTTGCCGTCCGTATAAACAGCTCCGCCAACGCTGTTACTTAACGAAAGATATATCATATCCGTATCTATATATTTCATTTCCGCGATCAATGCGCTGTTGGCGTCGTTCTCATACGCTGTCGGATATGGGATAAGCTGACTCAAGGATCTCAGGCTCAGATGATCCTGCTTTAAAACATGAGAACGCACAAGGGTTTCATTTTGTTTATCTATGATTCCTGGAAAAGAAACGCCGACTCCAAGGATTTTTGTCCTGTCTGATTTGGTTTCAATTAAAAATTTTTCAAGATTATCGGCAACACCCTCGTAATAAGCCGGATCATTTTTAAATGTCGATTTCAAACGCTTTTTGGCAATAATGCAACCGCATAAATCGATTAATACATAGCTAATATGATTAGCGGTAATATCTATACCTACCGAGTGCTTACTATTTCCCGCTATTGACAGAACACTTGCCTTTCGTCCTCCGGTGGATTCGTATTTTCCTGCTTCAATTACAAGACCTGACTGTACCAGTTCTTTGACGTTTTGCAAAACAGTTGGCATACTAAGCCCCAATTCGGCAGCAATTTCGGGTTTTGAAGTTTCAATTTTCTTCAAAATGAATTTTACTATTCTGATTTTGTTAGTGGAATTATCCTTTCGAGACATAACTATGCACCTCACTTTTCTAAACCGTTTAATAAAAGTATACTATATTTTATCTGAAAAATCAAGTGATTTTCAAAATATATTACATCAAAATTTAATTAACCACGATTACGTTTTCGCACAAGAGGGTGGCACACTGCCACAACAAGAATTACAAACTAACGTTCTTAAATGAATGTCAAATACACAAGGATAAACAAAATTTTGCATACCCATTGACAAGTATTTCAATTTATGTTACACTAATTACAGAACGACAACGTTCAACATAAAATGACAATTAAATAATGTGCCTATAACATACATAAACATATTGAAAGAACTCAGAGCCTTAAGCTCGTACATATTTTCAGGCACGATTTTAATCAACGGGATAGTTGTATCTCCTTGTAGAATCGTGAAACTGAAATATGTACGGGCTTTTTTGTTTGGATAAATTTTGCCCGGACATAAAGGGTGAAACATAGAATCTTGAAAATTGAAAAGAAGACTTATAATTTGAAAATTATTTTTTTAAATCCAGTTGCAAAAATAACTGCTTCTACTCGTATACATATGAGAGCAAACCATACAAGATTTCTGTTCTGATTTTATGCAGCGATACAAACTTTATAAGATTTGCTGGCAAAATGGTTGTTAAAACCTCAACTTCTTTCCGTATACAATTGAGGACACTCTCTACAAAAAAATTGTTACGACTTTGTTCAAGCCTACAAACTTTATGAATTCTTTCAGATAAAGGGGTATCAAAACAGCGATTTCTTCCCCTATACATATGAGAGCAAACCCTACAAATAATCAATTCTGATTTTGTGTAAGCATACGAAATTCAAAAAAATCGAATAAAAAAAAGATGTACTTTTGCAAAAACATTGCCAGTAATAGTACAAGGTAAAAAAGGATTGTGCTGATTAACAAAACATACAAAAGCATATCTTGCAATTTATGCATCTATACAAACTTTTTGAAATTGTCAAAAAAAAATCCCTGACAAAGCGCAAAATCGTTGCCAGTAATATATAGAGGGTGTTGATTATCGTAACAGTAGTCGAGTTTGCTAAAATGCAATTCATAAAACTGTGCAGGTCTATAAACTTTTTCAGCAAGTGCATAAAAAACCATATTTTCATCGGCTACAGTATGAAGGCAAAGAATCTTGAAAACTAAATCCCACGCAGAAGAGATACCAAGCGGCGAAGTACAGCGAAGATCGTGCAGGAGGAGCAGGAGCGTACCAAGCTTGGAAATATGTCCTTAAGTCACACAAGGCTTTCTGACAGGAACTGTACTGTTTTGGGGCAGAAGTAAAAAAGAATAGGAGGCTTGATAACTTGAAAAAGTTCAACTCAAAATCCTGCGAAGAGATTATGACTACCATGTATAAGCCGATTGAGTTCGTGGTTGATGGCTTGCTTGCACAAGGTCTGTATATCTTAGCAGGCGCACCGAAAGTCGGCAAATCGTGGCTGGCACTGGATATGTGCTTGTCGATAGCGAAAGGAGAAAAAGTTTTAAGTCAGAAAACGGTTCAGGGAACAGCGCTGTACTTGTGTTTGGAAGATAGCCATGTGCGAATCCAAAATCGTCTCTACGAAATCACGGACGAGCCTACAGAGCGATTGCATTTTGTAATCATGTCCGAGTCAATCGGAAATGGCTTGGAAGAACAGATTACGGACTTTAAAAATGAGCATTCTGATTTAAAAGTTGTATTTATTGATACTCTGCAAATGGTGCGTAACGAATCGGAGTCAAACTATGGCTCAGATTACAAAGAACTATCCGTTCTAAAAAGTCTTGCGGACAAGTTTGAGATTGCAATCGTAGTTGTGCATCACACACGAAAGTGTTCGGACAGCGATCCGTTCAATATGATTAGTGGTTCAACAGGTTTATCCGGTTGTGTTGATGGAAGTATGGTTCTGATGGAAACCAAGCGTGGAAGCCGCAAAGCAAAGCTGCATTGCGTTGGTCGTGATATTGAAAACGCAGAAATTAATTTGCAGTTCGACAACGATTTGAAAAAATGGATCGTCACCGACGAGCCATCCGGCAGCAAAAGTAAAGATAACATTTTTCTGGCTGCATTGTATGTGTATCTTAAAGAGCGCATTGATTTCTGCGGTACGGCTTCGGAATTAGTGAATGCTTTGAAAAGTGTTTCTGATGAAGCATTTTATCCCAACAGAGTAACAAGGGATTTAGTTCAGAATGGTTACACTCTCAAAAAGTATGGAATTGATTTTCAATACAAACGTACTCGCACAGGTAGGCTGATAATTCTTCATCACGACCGTGAGTGTGACAGTAGTGACAGTAAAAATTATACTGTCGTTACTGTCAACGGAAAGCGTAAGCAATACCTTGCAAACCCTTGAAAATGCTTGATTTGAGATGATGACAGCAGGTGTGACAGTAACTGAAATCGGGCAAAGTTACTGTCAACATTTCAAGGTTAATGTCAACGCAATGTGAGCCGATTTGCGGGCTTGGATTTTCAGTCGGGTAAGTTTAGCAGAAACAGATTAAAAGCCCACACAAGTGATTTGTGAGCCGCTGTGGGCGATATGTGGGATTAGTTTGAATTCGGATAATGAAAAGGCAGTTGGCAATCTGCACAAATCGCCGATATGCAGTAGTTAAAGTAAATAAAAATATTGTAAAGCAGGTTAAAGTCATGGCGTCAAATGCCGCCATAACGCTCACAGCGGACAGCAAAGCTGACCGCAAAAGCGCCGAAATTACGACGTTTCAGCACAGGTCTTGTGCATATTTTCGGCGGTCGCCTCGTGGAGTCAAAATACGGCTTTTCCTGAAAATCAGGGGTCGAAAGGACAGAAATGTGCGAAAAAACGGCATGTTTTCAGGAGTCGTGAGAAGAAAAGGAGTGGATTTATGGCAAAACAAAAAATGGCTGTATATTTTCAGCCGGAAACAATTAAGAAGATCGAACAGGAGTATAAAGAGGACAATTGCGCCTCAAAAACAGAATTTATTGAAAAAGCTGTGAAGTTTTACATCGGTTATCTTCGTCAGCAGGAAGAGGTAAACTACCTCTCTCCGATGATAACAGAAACGGTCAAAGCGCAAATAAAAGGTACGGAACAGCGGCTTGCAAGGTTGCTTTTCAAAGTCGCTGTTGAGCTTGGCAAGCTGTCTCATATGACTGCGGCTATCAATGATGTGTATGATGAAACATTGCAAAGTCTGCACGCTATGTGCGTAAACGAAGTACGGAAGATCAATGGCATTATCGATTACGAGGACGCTGTTGATTTTCAGCAAGGCTAATATGGTGCGTAACGAATACGAACCGTAAAATTTAAATATGAAAGGACTGAACTGATTTGTTTACACGAAAATTAACAATCAAGACAACGAAGTGGAGGGCGATAACACAATGCCAAGACAAAGAGAAATCCCTAAAATCAAATCTGTCACCGTTATCTACAACGGTGATACGAAAACCTTCGATACGTTTATGGAGTCCATGATCAACGACTACTTAAATTCGGATAGTATGCCCAAATGCTCCGACTCCGATTTTATTGATAAGGTAGAATTTGTTGATAAAACAGCGTGATTTCTGGACTTTCAAGTCGTCTTGTGGTAGTGTCTGTTGTAACGCAGACACACCATAGCGTGCCTGCCAAATTCAAAGGAGGTCGATAAAATGAGAGCATGGCTATACTATCGCTTGTCCCGTGATGAAGATGAGGAAATGAATAGCTTACAAAATCAGCGACAGATACTTGTTGATTACGCTGAACAGAATGGTCATGAGATCATCGGCGAGAGTTTTGACGATAATGTTTCGGGAATGACGTTTAACCGTAAAGGCTTGGGCGAACTTGAAATTGCTGTTGACGAGGGGAAGATTGATGTTGTTCTTGTCAAAGACTTAAGCAGACTGGGACGACACAGAACGCAGACGGAACTGTTCATTGATCATCTCAGACAGAATAATGTCAAGGTGATTTCTGTAACCGAAGGCATCGATAGTTTTAATGAAAATGACGATCTGATGATCGGTTTCAAGCAGATTTTCAATGACTTTTACGCAAAGGATATCAGTAAAAAAGTCAAAGCAGGAGTTCGTCAAAAGCAGAAAGGAAAAGGGCTGATTGAATCCTTGCCTCTCGGCTACAAGCGTGACCGAAACACAAATACTGTTCAGATAGACGAAGAAACTGCGTGGATAGTACAAGATGTATTCAACCTTTATGTTGAGGGTTACGGCTTAACCACGATAGCCAAGAAGATGAACGAGCGGGGAATCAAATCTCCGGAATACTATCAGAGGCGAAAGCTTGCCGACTGGAAACCCGACATTTCCAAGAAATATTTGTGGGTACAAACAGCAGTCAAGAGAATTCTTACCAACGAGTTGTACATCGGGACAATGGTTAATCACAAGACAGTAACGAGTAAGATTTACAAAACAAAAACTTTCATTCCTCCGGAGGAACAGTACCGTCACGAGAATTTTTGCGAACCTATCATCGACGAAACCACTTGGAAACAAGCACAATTTTTACTGGAGCAGCGTTCAAAAATTAATCCACGTTCGCAAAATGGCAGGAACCTTCATCGCTATTCGGGATTAATAAAATGCGCCGACTGCGGTGCCGGATTTACTGCCAGAACCCGAAAATGGCGTGGAAACGAATACGTTGACTACACTTGTAATAGCAATCATCGTTATGGAAAACAGTACTGCACTCCGCACACGGTCAGAGAAACTCAGCTTGACGAACTGATTGAAGATGAAGTCCGAGGATTGCGTGAAACCATACTTGCCGAGAGCGAACGCTACAACAAAATCGTCAAGGATTGGGTAAAGAAAAAGCCGCTGTATGAACGTCAGATACAGCAACATAATGATAAAATTTTATCGCTCAAACAGCAGATCGAAGATTTAATTATTGAGCGAATAAATGATCGTGAACACGCTGCGGTCTACAACAACATGATTTCTAAGCGTGAGGAAGAAATATCCGCTCTTGAAAAACGGATAGCCGACCTGAGGGAATATGATAAGATATGCAAGCAGCGAAAAGAACAGCTTAAAAATACAACTCAGATACTTGATGAGATATTATCCGAGGGTAAGATTTCAGATGTGAACCTAAGAATGCTGGTTAAGAAAATTTTAATACACCAAAACGAGGACAAAAGTCTTGACATCAGATTCGAGATGAACGGAGAATTTAACGGAACGGTCAGCGTGTTTATTGAGCCGGAAAGCGAATTGGAAATTGCATAAAAACAGTGAAAGCCACAGGGATTCCTGTGGCTTTTCGTTATGTATATTAATATTTTAAACGGCAGACGCACTAGCTATGACTGTGCTTTTTAGCCGAAAACAGCCTTAAAACTGTTCGTAAGGTTAGTGTGTCTGCCTGCATATTTTTATCAGAGCAAAAGAAAAAAGCCCGATAAAATCGAGCTTTCCGTGGTGCAGGTGAAGGGACTTGAACCCACACGACCTTGCGATCACTAGCACCTGAAGCTAGCGCGTCTGCCTATTCCGCCACACCTGCATATAAAAATTTGAAAC
>JAUNOG010000025.1:0-18874 GCA_030531185.1 Ruminococcus sp. | reverse complement strand
CCTGAAGCTAGCGCGTCTGCCTATTCCGCCACACCTGCATATAAAAATTTGAAACCGATTACTCTGTTCAAATTCAAAAGCCGAGGTATCCACATATGGTTTACCCACATATGTAAAACAATTATCCGATTTACAACGTTTTAACTTCGTGACCGGCCATTATCAGTTTCATAAATCCCTTGTTTTTTGACAAAGCATTTATCACGATAACGCCCAATATCGATACGCACACAAATTCGCCCAACGCTACCCATGCTACATTTGCCCAATATGGTAAATCAAGCACGATTTTAAGCTCCGCTGCAACTATAAATGCATTAGTTATCACAGGGAACAGCGATACAACAAACAAATTGGTTCTTTTTCTGCAAGCATAAATTGCTAATGCCGCCAACAAGGTCGCCGCAGTACCAAAGCCAGCATCTATAAATCCCAAACTGCTGAACAAGTTTGCTATAAAGCAACCCATTGTCATAGAAATAATATAATCCTTATTGAAAAAGCATAACAGCATCAGCATTTCAGATACTCTAAACTGCACTTGACCGTATGCAAGTCCTCCGCAAAGCAGAGTAGCTACTACATATACCGCCGCCATTACTCCAATGTTTGTTATTCTGCGTGCATTAAAAATCTCCATAAGAAGATCCTCCTTGTTTTTATTAACGAGTGGTGTTCTGGGATACACTCTATGAAATTTTATGTTTAAATCTAAGCTTTACTCTGTCGGCTGTTTTTCAAGCCGACAGAAATAAACTATCTTGATTAAGCCTTGCCGACTGAACCGAAAAGCTCCATCTTCTCTTTAACCTTTGCCTTGATAGCCTCAAAGCCGGGAGCGAGAAGCTTTCTCGGGTCAAAGCCCTTACCCTGAAGGTCTTTGCCTTCCTCGATGTACTTTCTTGTAGCCTCCTGGAATACAAGCTGGCACTCTGTGTTAACATTGATCTTAGCAACACCGAGGGAAATCGCCTTCTTGACCATATCATCGGGAATACCTGTACCGCCGTGGAGCACCAGAGGCATATCGCCGACCTTTTCCTTAACAGCGGCAAGCGTCTCAAATGAAAGGCCTGCCCAGTTTGCGGGATACTTGCCGTGAATGTTGCCGATACCTGCCGCAAGCATTGTTACGCCGAGATCTGCAACCATTTTGCACTCGTCGGGATCAGCGCACTCGCCTGCTCCGATAACGCCGTCCTCTTCGCCGCCGATAGAGCCCACCTCAGCCTCGAGAGAAATGCCGAGAACATCACAAGTGTTAACAAGAGCTGTTGTCTTGGCAATGTTTTCCTCAATAGGATAGTGTGAACCGTCAAACATAATTGAGGAGAAACCTGCGTTGATGCAAGCCTTGGCGCCCTCAAATGTACCGTGGTCAAGATGCAGAGCTACGGGAACTGTAATGCCAAGCTCCTCGATCATACCGTTAACCATACCGACTACAGTCTTATAGCCGCACATATACTTGCCTGCGCCCTCGGAAACGCCAAGGATTACAGGTGACTGAAGCTCCTGAGCCGTAAGAAGAATTGCCTTTGTCCATTCAAGGTTGTTAATGTTGAACTGTCCGACAGCGTACTTGCCTTCAACAGCCTTAGCCATCATTTCCTTAGTAGATACTAACATTTTTATGACCTCCGTTACATTATTTTTTAAACCTTATCTATTATACAACATTCCCTCATAAATTTCAAGGGGATTTTCTCAATTTAACATTTTTTTCACATTTCCATTGCGTTTCCCGCTAAACCTCATACATCTTGATCACTTTCTTCGCAACCTCCAGTTTGGTACAGCGGAGATCCATCGACTGCTTTTCAAGATATCTGTGCGCCTGCTGTTCGGTAAAGCTGAGATACTGCATAAGCGCGAATTTCGCTCGGTTTATGGTCCTTATTTCTTCCAGCTTTTTGTGGAGTTTCAGATTTTCCGACTGAACGCCAAGCATACGGTTTCTCGCCGCGTTCACAAATCTCATGGAACGGTAGAAATTCTGCCTGTTCAGCGGCTTGGATATCACCATTGCGCCGAAGCCCTCTACCCTGTCGCCAACAACGTCCGCGTTTTCATTTTTTACTATCAGCACGCAGCTTGCCGAGGAATTCGCCGTTACTATTTCGGCAAGCTCGCTGCCGTACTCGTCGGACAGAGGACAGTTTATGACTACGCAGTCGTAATCGTTCGCGCCTGCGGCTCGTCTTGTTTCAAGTCCCGTAGCCGCTATGGAAACGCTTGAGCCGGGGAACGTCTCTTTCAGCAGCGAAACCAGCATAGCCGTCGCTTTTTCATTGCTGGACGCAATCAGTATCCTTTCCATAGCTCGCCCTCCTGTTATGCGGAAATATAAATACGCTTACCGCCGGTAAGCATTTAAAGTTTGTAAAAATACTTTACAGTCTCAAACATTTCTTTGTCCTCGCAGCGGTTGTACTCCTCCGCCTCCTCGGACTTTACTTTTATAACGTGCTCTATGAGATTTTCAGGCAGATGCTCCGCAAGAAAATCGCTGTTTCTAGCGTACTCTACCGCTTCGTCCAGCGTCGCGGGAAGTCTTTCCATTTTTTCAAGCTCCTCCTGCTCCGCCATTGACGCGCTTACGTTAAACGGCTCGCAGAGCTTTTTCTTTTTTGACGCGCCCTCGACGCAGGCGTAAATAATAAGCCCCAGAGCAAAATAAGGATTGCAGGTATTATCGGGCGAACGGAGTATAATCCCGTTTTCCTCGCCGCCCGTCATAGGAACTCTTATCAACTGCGCATGATTTTCGTGAGACCACGAAACGAACTTCGGCGCAAGAAGATTTCCAAGTCTGCCGTAAGAGTTTGCGGTGCAGTTAAGAAACAGTGTAATGTCTTTTATTCTGTCGAGAACGCCCGCTATCATACTCTCCGCCTCTGCTGTAAGCTTATCCATACGGGGAGCAAAAATATTTTCCGTTCCCTTCATACAGAAAAGCATAATGTGCAGTCCCGAGCCGGGTCGGTCATACAGCGGCTTGGGCATAAAGGTCGCATAAAGTCCGTTTCTGTCTGCTACGGATCTTACCACATTTTTAAAAGTCACAAGATTGTCCGCCGCATTAAGGGCGTTAGAATACTGAAAATCTATCTCGTTCTGTCCCGGACCGTTTTCGTGGCGGGAGCTTTCGGGGTGAATGTCCATCTGCTCCAGCGTCAAGCAGATATCGCGCCTTACGTTCTCCCCCTGATCCGCAGGAGCGGCATCGCAGTAGCCCGCATAATCGTGAGGTATCTTAGTAAGCCTGTTATCGTCGGATTTTTCAAATAAATAGAACTCGCAGGAGGTGCCTATCTGAAAATTATAACCCTTTGACTTCGCGTAATCGATAGCGTTTTTGAGAAAAAATCTTCCGTCTCCCTCAAAAGCCGTACCGTCGGGATATTTTATCGAACAGAAAAACCTCACTACCCTGCCCTGCTGAGGTCTCCACGGCAGCAGAGCAAGCGTATTGGGATCGGGGAAAAGCCTAAGATCCGTATTGTACACGTTCATAAAGCCCGACAGCTTAGCCGCATCAAACAGAAGTCCCTTTCTGAACGCCTTTTTCAGCTCGCTCGAAACGATAGAAATACTTCTCAGTCCACCGAAAATATCGCAGAACATCAGCTTAACGAACTTAACGTCGTTTTCCTCCACAAACTGAAGAACCTCTCTTTCGGTATATTTCATAATTGACCCTCCAATGCAATAATTTTTTCGACAATTTTATTGTAAAAACTCCTGAGTATGAAAAATCGTCATAAACGTCCACTAATCATTATATACTGTGAATATGCCTATTTTAACCCGGGCGGACTTAATATTTTATGACTAATTTAAAATTTGTGCGTTATATCGCAGTGAAATGTACAATATAACGACAAGTTACTCCTTTTTATCTCTGCCGCCGAAGATAATGCCCGCTATACCGCAGAGCAGTCCGCCGACTATGAACATAATCCAGAAATAATCCCACTGGAAAACCAGCAAAGCGACCAAGGCTATTATTGTGCTGATAAGCATAATTACTCCGCATATCTTGCCCACGATTCCGTCGTTTTGCTCTTCCCGTACTGTCTCTTTGTTGTATTTTTCAATATCATATTTATCCTTCATTATCCCATTATAAGTGAGAACAGAAACTCCCACGGCAGCGCAGACCAGAAAAGACGAATCCATAAGAGCTACTGTCAAAGGTGATTCAGGTAAGCCCTCCAGACCTATCGTAATCACAAGTCCAAGAATTATAACGCCTATTCCTACCGCCGTTCTTACGGGAAATTTTGCATCGTAAGCCTTCTTCTCCTCCGCCGTGTAAAAATCGCAAATATGCGGGTTGTTCTTTCTGAAGCTTTCGTTCTGCATCGCTCCGACGACGAACAGCATAACAGAAACCATAACAAAAAGGAAGAACGCCATTCCCGAAAAGCTGTCGTGAAAGCCCATTTCATCAAGGAATGCGCTGAGTGCGATGCCGAAAATGATAAGCCCCACTCCTGCGGATATCAGTTTCGCAAATCTGTTCATATGACTGTCATAGCCTGCGGTATCCTCTCGGACTTCCTTTTCGGCGTTTCCCTTTACAAGAGTGTCCATAGTACAGCCGAACATATCGCAAAGCGCAATTATCTTGTCCATTTCGGGAAAACTCGCGTCCGCCTCCCACTTAGACACAGATTGTCTTGATACCTCGAGTTTTTCGGCTAACTCCTCCTGCGTTACTCCCGCGTTTTTTCTCAGGAACTGTAAATTTTCTCCTAAACTCATAATACTGCCTTTCTTCCGTCAAGATATTTCACATAGCCGTTTAAGACGGACAGGCTATGCCGTGAAACATTATCTATTTCACGACTAAATTATACTGTTGCGCCGCCGTAACCTCAACCAATTTTGTGTTGCTTTTTGATATTTTGATGTAAGGTTTGGGTTGCAGAGGCATAAATACGGGATTTCTATTCAAATCTAAAGCTTTTGACAATTTGCGAATTTTTATAGTATTCTATGTTTAGCTTTTTATGTACATTTTTTTGAAAGAAATTATAATCGCTCTCACTGAGCATAAAGCGCTTACTTTCTCCGTCTGCTGTACGGACAACCAGATAATAATAATAGATATAATCTATTCTTTTATCTGCCGGCGTGTTTTCTGCACGATACTTACGAAAAGCTCCATAATCGGTCATAGCGGAAATACATTCTACGGTGTTTGTTTCACCGTCTTTCAAATCTTCATCTATAGCTTGAACCAATCTGATTTTTGAGAAAAAACTTGCCTCAGACCTTGAAGTACTGAACTCCGCAAAATACTTGGAGCCGGCATAGGCATTCCAAAGACATAAAACCAGTACGATGATGGACAATATCAATGCCGCTCTATGATCGCTGGTAAACAGACTGTGGTTTTCATAACCGTTTCTTTTAACGAACTCTCTGTTTGTTTTTCCGAAAACCTTTGCCAATGTAAGAATTATAACAACCACAGCCAGAATTACCGCCAAAATGCATGGAATAAACGCTATTACACGGTGCATAGCAACAGTTCGTATTTTCTCCAGAGCCTGCTCGCCGATATAAGTATCAGGCATAAAGGTTCTCCTATACCACATACTTATCAAAAACACCAAAAGCACTATCGAACATTCAATTAATGTGGATTTAAATACAGATTTTTGCTCCATTTTCTCCCCTTCCAATCAGCCTTTTAAAGCTCCTCGATCTGTTTCAGCCACACCTCGGCACAGGCGTCCGACGGCATTCGCCAGTCCCCTCTGGGCGACAGAGTAACAGAGCCTATCTTCGCTCCGTCGGGCAGACAGGAACGCTTGAACTGCTGTGAGAAAAATCTGCGGTAGAAAGTCCTCAGCCATTTGAGTACGGTCTCTTTGTCGTAGTCCCCGCCGAATGCGTACCTCGCAAGGCGGTAGACCTTTTTAGGCTCAAAGCCCCAGCGTATACCGTAATAAAGGAAGAAATCGTGCAGTTCGTAAGGACCTACCAGATCCTCGGTTTTCTGGGTCATTTCCGTACCGCTCTCGTCCGTAGGCAAAAGCTCGGGGGAAACGGGCGTATCGAGTATATCGTAAAGCACCTCTCTCAGCGTATCGGACGTGCAGGTGTCTCCGTAATACTGCACGATATGTCTCACCAGCGTTTTGGGAATGGACGCATTTACGCCGTACATAGACATATGATCGCCGTTATACGTCGCCCAGCCGAGAGCAAGCTCGCTCAGATCTCCCGTACCCACAACCATTCCGTTTACCTGATTTGCAATGTTCATAAGGACCTTTGTGCGCTCTCTCGCCTGCCCGTTTTCAAACACAACGCTGTGATCGCTGAAATCGTGTCCGATATCCTCGAAATGCTGTAAAACGGACTTGGTTATATCCACCTCGCGGAATGTCACGCCCAGCGCCTCGCATAGAATTTCCGCATTGGAACGGGTTCTCTTGGTCGTGCCGAAGCAAGGCATAGTCACCGCCACGATATCCGTATGCGGACGTTTCAGCAGATCCATAGCCATAACGCACACAAGCAGGGCAAGAGTAGAGTCCAGACCGCCCGAAATGCCGATAACGACGGTCTTTGAGCGGGTATGCGCAATTCTTTTCATAAGCCCGTGGGACTGCATTTTCAGAATAAGATCGCAACGTTCATTCCGCTCCGCCTTGTCGGAAGGGATAAAAGGGGTCTTTGAGATACGGCGTGTAAGCTTAGTTTCTTCAACGCCGATATCAGCGTAAAAACAATACGTTGGAATATTTGCTTTCCCGTTTTGTTCATCTTCTTCATAATACGACGTATTTTCACAATATGTTGAAATTTTTCTTCTCTCAAAGGCAAGCTTTTTTATATCTATCTCGGAAACAGTAATTACGTTTTCAAAAAGCCTGCTTTCCGCCAAGATCGCTCCGTTTTCCGCAATAAGATTGTGTCCCGAGAAAACCATATCCTGAGTGGACTCGCCGTTACCTGCGGAGCAATAAACATATCCCGCCACAAGTCTTGCAGATTGGTTTGAAACAAGCTGTCTGCGGTAGCTGTCCTTACCGATGACCTCGTCGGAGGCTGAAAGATTGCATATGATATTAGCTCCCGCCTTGGCAAGATAATTTGAAACAGGATCTGCAACCCACAAGTCCTCGCATATCTCAAAACCGACAACAAGCTCGGGATAATCCTTAAGTCTTACCAAGCCCTGTCCCATTTCAGGCTCGTGATGCTTGCCGTCGTTGAAAAGCCCTGTCATATTTATAGTTGTAAACGAACGTGTATAAGGCGTAAAATGTCTTGCCTCATAAAATTCATTGTAATTTGGAAGATGCGTTTTGGGAATAAACATAAGAATATCTCCGCCCGCCATTACCGCCGCACAGTTATAAAGCTTACCCATAGCCTTCACAGGAAGACCTACGGCAATAAGCATATTATAATCAGCCGTCGCCTTTGCGATCTTTACCGCTCCGCGCATTGCACTGTCAAGAAGAGTGTCCTGAAAAAACAAGTCCTGACAGGTATAGCCCGTAACGCAAAGCTCGGGGAAAACTGCAATTTTTACGCCTTTTTCGGCGCATTCGCCTATCTGCTCTGTAATTTTTGATACGTTGAAGTCAACGTCCGCAACTCTGATCTCGGGAGTGCAGGCGGCGACCTTTATAAAACCGTCCCTCATCAAAAAAGCTCCTCTCGGGAAAGAAAATAATATTAAGTTTAGTATACCACATAATTGAAATAGTTTCAAGAACTTTTTTCAAGTATATTTAATTTAAATGTATGAAGTTATAAGTAAGAGATAAGAGTTAGAAAAGCCGTATCTGCGGCTCAGTGACCGTATACGAAGGCAGGGAATATTTTATCCTGTTTAACAGTCCTGCGCACTGATCGTAAATATGGATATATACCGAAATAAAGGACTGTTGCAGCGCAGCAGTCCCTTAAACAGTCATTATATTAATAGTTCTGTACAACTACCGCCTCACCCGTAGTCTTGTTGTACGCTACGCTGTAGCCGTGACCGTTATCGGTAAAGAAATAATAGTATACGAACCTGCCGTCGTCGGTTCTGAACTCCGACGAAGTTACATTGCCGTCGATCTGTCCCGCCGCAGCCGCAAGTACCGTACTTTCGTCAACATTGCCGCTCGGAGTATCGGTTACTGCGGAAGACGAAGACGTATCGGACTTGGAATCTACCGACGCTGTCGATGATGACGCCTCCGACGACGAAGTATCGGACTTAGAGCTTGTATCATCAGTCACTGATGAAGATTCAGATGCGGACGATGCCGTATCGGCAGCGGAAGACGTCTCTGCGATACTGCTGTCCTCAGCGGACGAAATGCTTGACGCAGCGTCGGGAACCGTACTGTCGATTATATCCGAAACCTCCTCCGAAGAATTCTCATCAGCCTCGGACGAAATATTCTTAGGAGCAGTAGTTACCTTTGAGGAACTGTCATCGTTCTTTACTCCGAACAGCTTCATACCCACAAATATAGCCGCGATCACAATAACCAGAATGCCGATCGTAATACAAGCCGTAATGACAAACAAACGCTTTTTAGCATCCGCGTCGCTGTCGGTATGTTCGTCCTCGTAATCGTCCTCATATTCCTCGTCGTAATCGTCATAGCCGTCGTCGGCAGGTATGTAGCTCTGAGATTGACGCTCGGCGAAATTCTCCTGCTGAGCGCCGCCCGCAGGCTCGTCGGCGATAACGCTGTCCGGCATTACAAAAGCTCTTGTCTTATCGTCAAATGCATTCATTTCTTCCTTGGTGAACACTCTTGTTCTTCCGTCGTCAAGCTCCTCCGCAGGCTCGCTTTCCTTGATATTTCCGTCATCGTCTATCAGCAAATTATGACAGTATTTACAAAGCACAGCCTCGTCGGATATTTCCTTTTGGCAGTAGGGACATAATTTCGTTTTCATCAATACCAATCCTCTCGGTTATATTTTAAGTTTCAGATCATTCAAATCTATACTATTTATATAATCATAACACAAAAAAAACTAAAAATCAACAGCTTTCACCAAAAAATCACCAAACTTCCTCAGAATAGTTATCCTGCACAAAATCGGCGGCTTTCCATTAAGGATTTTACAATTTCCGATAATTTGAGTAAATATCTTACAATATCAAACAGAATATAAAAAACGCACCCTGCGTTCCCGCAAAGTGCGTAAATACGTTGGTGCGCCAGGAGGGACTCGAACCCCCGACCTACTGGTTCGTAGCCAGTCACTCTATCCAGCTGAGCTACTGGCGCACATTCAACTTTAATATTATAGCATTCAAAGTAATTTTTGTCAAGGGCAGTAAAATATATTTTCTCTGATTTTACAGTTTGTTAAAATATCAGATCTCGCGTTTTTGTAATATTCTGTTAAACACGAGCGTATTTGCGTAGAAATTTTGTGGATTTTGTAAAATTACATTGACAATCGTGCGGGATTATGCTAAAATTAATGTGAAAAGTTATGCCGTCCGAGCGGCAATGTCAAGGGGGGATTTTCCGGTGTTCAAACGTGTTGGCAGATATACTCTGCCGGAATACAGCGTGCTTATGTCCGTTTACGACAGAGAATTGCCCGAAAATCTCAACGAAAGTCTGGAATCCATGCTTATGCAGTCATATCCCCCGTCGGATTTCGTGCTGGTGTGCGACGGAAAGCTTACAAACGAGCTGAATATAATCGTAAAATCCTTTGAGAACGAGTTCAAAAATATTTTTCAAATAGTGAGAATAGACGAGAACGTCGGTCCGGGACGCGCTCTTAACGAGGGTATCGACGCCTGTAAATGCGATTATATCGTCCGTATGGACAGCGACGATATTTCTCTTCCCAACCGATGTTTAAAGCAAATGCTGCTTTTTGCAGTCAAACCGAAGCTGGATATCATAGGCACATATGTGGAAGAATTTGACGATAAGACAAACAGTACCGTAGCTGTAAAAAAAGTCCCAATTATGCATAAGGACATCGACGCCTACGCTAAGCGGAGAAATCCTTTTAACCGACAGTCTGTGGCGTTCCGCAAAAGCTTTGCCGTTAAGATAGGCGGCTATTCCGACTTAAAGCTGTGCGAGGACTATGAATTTGCCGCACGTATGCTCGCCGCAGGCGCAAGGGGACAGAATATCCCCGAGGTGCTCGTCAAGTACCGTGTGGACGAAAAAACTCCCGAAATACGCAAAAGCTGGAGGCTCACCAAAGCTTTTATCAAGGTGCGCTGGATCATTTTTCTGTCGGGTTATACAAGCTTTCGGGACTTCTTTATGCCCTGCGCTCTTCAGCTGGGACTTTTTATCCTGCCGAGAAAATTCACCCGCTGGGTTTACACGACCTTTCTCAGAGGTTAAAATCTGAATTATTATATAGCAATATTAACCTTAATCGTTATCGAATTTGAACTTGCTGTAAAACATTACTTAACCGTATTGACAAAGTTAATTTATGTGGTATCATTAATAAAGCAGATTATATCAAGCGGGCAGGAATTGTGAAAATATGAACCTTTCTGCCGCACATTCAAAATATCAAAAGGAGAAAAACTCAATGAACAGATTTATTAAAAGAGCGCTGGCAGGCTGTCTGGCTGTCACTATGACATTGTCCGCTGCCGGCTGTGCAGGCTCTTCCGACAGCTCGTCAAAGGGCGGCGATTCGGGAGCAGAAAGCTCTCAGGCTGAGAAGCCCTCAGAGCCTGTGGTTGAAAGTATCGGAAACCTCGACCTTTCGGAGGTTACGAACGATTACGACGTTCCCGAGGACTTCGTTTACGAATGCGAGGCGGAAAGCGGCGAAATGACAGGAAATGCCTCGGTTCTCAGCCAGAACTTTTTAGGTGAATTCTCAGGTGACGGATTTGTTTCCGTTGCCACAGAGGGAGACGAGGTTGACTTTGAAGTCGAATTTCCCGCAAAGGGCAGCTATAATATTGTGATAACAATGGCGGGCGACTCCGAGGGACATTCCAATCTTATTACGGTGGACGGGAATGTTAACACGGCGTTTAAGTCCGTAACAACATCGTTCGGCGAAAATACTGCCGAAAACGTACTTATCGACGAGGGAAATCATACCATAGGTATCAAAGCGGACGAGGGACACATTTACGTTGACAGCATTAAAATCGTACCCGCTCCCGCTCTCGACCTTACGCAGTACGAGGTAACGAGCGAGCTGAGCAATCCCAACGCATCAGACAGGACCAAGAGACTTTATAACTTCCTTACGGACGTTTACGGAAAGTACACTATCTCGGGTCAATTTTCGGGAAACAACGACGGCAAGGACAGCCGTGAATTTAAGGAGCTGGACAAGAATTTAGGCAAAACTCCCGTTATTCTCGGTCTTGACGTGGGCAATCTTTCCCTTTCGGGACTTTCTCACGGCGCAGGCGGCGGAGATATGGTTCCGCTGCAGGCGATCGACTGGTACACCAACGAAAACGGTATCGTCTCGCTGTGCTGGCACTGGCTGGCTCCCGACGACTATCTTGAGGCTAACGGTCAACCTTGGTGGAGAGGCTTTTACAGCGACAGCGTAAGCTTTGATCTGGGCAAGGCTATGAGCGGCGAGGATCAGGCGGGCTATGACGCTATCATTGCAGATCTTGACCATATGGCTGAACAGCTTAAAATTATTGCAGACGCAGATGTGCCGATCCTCTGGAGACCTCTGCACGAGGCGGCGGGAGACCCCAAGTGGAACAACCCTTGGTTCTGGTGGGGCTCGGGCGGACGAGACGCGTATCTTGAGCTTTGGAAGCTTATGTATGACAAGTTCACCAACGAATACGGACTTGACAACCTTATATGGGTATGGAACGCGCAAAATCCCGAGTGGTATCCGGGAGACGAGTATGTGGATATTATAGGCTACGACGTATATCCCGCCGAGCACGACAGCTCGTCGCAGAAGGAATACTACGACCTTATGAAGCAGTGCTCACCCACCGGAAGCAAGATCATTGCAATGACTGAAAACGGCGCGCTGTTCGACCCCGACGCTGCATTCAACGACGGTTCACGCTGGGCGTGGTTCTCCACTTGGAACGGCGAATTCACTCTGAAAGATATGCAGCTTTCAGACCAGTACACGACCTTTGAAATGTGGGAAAAGATCTACAACAGCGAAAGAGTTCTCACCAAAGACGAAATGCCCGACCTAAAGTGCTATCCCCTCGATACGGAAGCGTTTCTTGCAAACCAATAAATAATACTTGACCGCACATTTACCGTTCTATACGTAAATGTGCGGTTTTTATAATTGACAGTTGACAATGGACAATTGACAATTACGGTACGCCTGCGGCGGTATTTTTTTGCTCCGCTTCGCTTGCCGTTTATTCGTCCCATAAGCGAAACGTCGGGAATGCCGTTCCCATATAAAAATCAATGCGCCCACGGCGCATACCTTTAATTGTCCATTGTCAACTGTCAATTGTCAATTCAATTATTGTGCATTGTAAATTGTGCATTGAAAAAGAGCCGCCCTGATAGGACAGCTCTTTCGTAATCAAAAAAACAGTTATTAGCCGAGCTTCTTAGCAAGCTGAGACTTCTTTCTCGAAGCGTTATTCTTGTGAAGAATACCCTTTGCGCAAGCCATATCGACCTTCTTGATAGCGGTTCTAACGACCTGCTCCTTGTCGGCAGCGTTCTCTGCAACAGCAGCGTCAGCCTTCTTTAAAGCAGTTTTAAGATCAGACTTGATAGCCTTGTTTCTCATTGTCTTTGTATTGATAACCTTAACTCTCTTCTTAGCAGACTTAATGTTTGGCATACAGACACCTCCCTCATCAATAGTGAATAAATTTGCACTTATTTGGATAAGCTATCCGCAGACTGAGAGGAAATGCAGATAACCCTTTAAACAAGCCTTATAAAATATTTTACCACATTCCCGCAGAAATTGCAAGCCTTTTTTGAAAAAAAATCGCGCTTTTTTACAGGACGCTTTTGTGCATTTCCACAAAGATAAACCGCAGGAGGTATTTTTATGAGTATCAGAACAGATCTGGCTGTGGAGTCCGCAAGACAGATTTCTTTAACGCAGGACATCGAGGGAATTGACAGACACATTTCGATAGACGACGAGGCTCAGCTTGAAATTACAGACATAACCATAAACACCGCCGACGCCGCAGAAATCATCGGCAAGCCTCAGGGAAGATATATAACGATCAAGGCTCTCGACGGTTCGCTGGACAAATTTTCTCCCCACTTTGAAAAGCGTGCGGACATAATCGCACAGCAGATAAAAAAGCTTGACGAAAACTCCAAAAGCGTTCTTGTGGCGGGACTTGGCAACAGAGCCATAACCCCCGACGCGATAGGTCCGCTGTGCGCCGAAAAGATCTTTGCGACCCGCCATATTAAAATGTACGCTCAGGAGATAGACAGCAGCGATCTTACAGAGCTTTCCGTCATTGAAACGGGAGTTCTAGGACAGACGGGTGTGGAGGCGAGCGAACAGGTCAAAGCTGTGGCGGACAGGATATCTCCCGAAGTCGTCGTTGCGGTGGACGCTCTTGCTTGCTCCGAGCCTGAGCACATAGGCTGTACGGTGCAGCTTTGCAATACGGGAATTTCCCCCGGCAGCGGCGTGGAGAACGCCCGCAAGGAGCTTTCCCGCGCAACTCTGGGCGTTACCTGCATAGCAGTGGGAGTTCCCACGGTGATCGACCTTTCAACTGCGGCTGAAAAAATGTTCAATCAGACCGCTCCTCAGGGAACAAAGGGCTTTACAGTCACTCCCAGAGACGTGGACAAGCTTGTGAAAAACGCAGCCGAATATATCGCTCTGGGTATCAATCTCGCCTTCCAGCCAAATCTTACGGCTGAGGACCTGCGCTCTCTGGTGGATTAAATAATCTTCAACATATTTCCAAATATGTAACTTTTTTGTGAATAATTTTAGCTTGCATTTAGAAATCGTTTTCTGAAAACGTATTCTCCGCAAATTTTCACATTGTCTTGTCATATTTAACAAAAAAGCCAATAATTTATATTGCAAAATGCTGATTGACTGATTTTTCGGATTTTGTTATAATTATATTGGACGAAGAATTAATATTCGTGTTAAGACAATGCGTTTTAGGGTAAGAAAGCGTTTGTCTATATCTCAAGGAGGTTATTATTAACTATGAAAGTTACAAAAAGATTATTGGCTGGTCTATGCGCCCTGACGCTTTGCTGCGGTCTTGCTGCGTGCGGCAGCGATTCAGGTAACGACGGTGATTCTTCATCGAAAAATGTTATCGAAATGGACGAAGAAGATAAGGCAACGATTGAGGAAATCGGCGACCAGCTTGAGGACATCGAGCTTGAAAACAAGACGATCAAGTGGATGGCTCACTACGACATCAATCCTGATGACGGAAAGGTCGTTCCTCCGGGACTTGAGCTTTTCAGAACAAAGTACGACGGCAACATTGAGTTTGTCCAGACAACATGGGAAAACAGGTATACCGACCTTGCTAAGGCGGTAATGGCTAACGATTCACCTGACTTCTTCCCTGCATCTGATATGGACGGTTTCCCCAAGGGCGCTATCAAGGCGATGTTTGAGCCTATTGATGAATACATTGACTTTGATTCTGAACTCTGGTCTGATGTAAAAGCTACAAATGACGCATTCATATTCAACGGCGGTCACTATGTTGCGGCTATCCAGTCGGCGCCGAACTTTGTATGCTTATACAACACAAAGACTATTGAAGATAACGGTTATGAAGATCCTGCCGAGCTGTATTACAACGATGAGTGGACATGGAGCAAGTTTACAGAGATGTGTCTTGACTTCACAGACGCCGACGCTGACAAATACGCTCTCGACGGCTACTGGTACGGTCAGGCTCTTAACGATACCTGCGGCGTTCCGCTTATCGGTATCGAGGACGGAAAGCTCGTTAACAATATGAGCGATCCTCAGGTAACAAAGGTTCAGGAGCTTATGTATGAGCTTCAGAAAAACGAAGTAGTATTCGACCGTTCAAGCAACAACTGGAGCACAAGAGGAGACGGTACGACAGGCGAAGGTCTCGGCTCTTATCTGACGCTCTTTATCCCTGTTGGTCTGTGGGCAGTTGAGGACTCTCCCGCTAATACCAAGATCATCGGAGATGTTGAAGCAGGCGAGATTATGTTCTGCCCAATGCCGAGAATGGACGACTCCGATACATATTATGTATCCGCAAGAGTTGAGGGCTATCACCTCTGCAAGAACGCTCCTAACCCGGAGGGCTTTGCAGCTTATATGAATTGCCTTAAGGTATGCAACGATCAGGCTTCTGAGATCACAGAAAAGCAGCTCCAGAACGACTACAAGTGGAACGACGATATGATCGCTATGAGACAGGAGATCTATAAGCTCGTTAACACTAACCCTGTTTATGACTTCCAGCACGGTGTATCCGCTGAGGTTGAAACTCAGATGCAGACAGTTAACCAGGCTACAATGCTTACAGGCGGCGGAGCTACAACATGGACTGCTTGCGTAGCTGAGAACGAGAAGGCTGTTGACTACCTCCTCAAGGAAGCTAACGAAAGCATTTCCAGCGAGCCAACCGAATAAATTACAATTGATTTTTGGGAACAGACCTTTCGGGGTCTGTTCTTTTTGTGTATTTCCGTGAAAAAGTGTAACCGTAATGTGAGAACAAAATGTTTCATAAAAACATTAAAACTTTCTGAATTTATCATACATTTATCACATAAAACGGTATAATATAATTATAGCAAAAAGATAAGAAACGCGCGTTGACGGTTACATACAGGAGGTATTCATTATGAATGGCAGCAACAACGATTTCAACAAAAATAATTTTGACCCGTACACCGGTCAGAGGATCAACAACGAACAGCAAAGCGCTCAGAACGCTTATCAGCAGCAGAATTCATACGCTCACAATCAGCAGCAGTATGCTAACGGCGGCAATATGAACGAATTCTCATATAATCCCGGCAAGCCCAAGAAAACCATTGGCAAAAAGATATTAACGGGCGTTATAGCCGTCCTCAGCGTTGCCGCTATCGGCACTACGTCTATTGTGGGATATACCCTTATCACGGGTAAGAACGTTGTTGGCACGTCAAACTCCAACGGCAGCGTAAACGCCAAGCAGAGCGAGGACGCGTCCTCAGACGTAAAGTCTACTGTTGACAGAAGTAACCTGCCCACTATCATTCAGGCGGCTGCTCCTGCGGACGCTCTTTCGATCCCTGAGATAGTTGAAAAGGTTTCTCCGTCTGTTGTGGGAATTTCCTGCATCACATCCAGCGGAGTAAGTACAGGCTCAGGCGTAATCCTCAGCGAGGACGGTTACATCATCACAAACGCTCACGTTATCAGCGGAGCGCAGTCCATTTCGGTAGTGCTCCCCAGCAGCTACGGAGAGGTCTCCGACAGCTCGTCTGCTGATCTTGAGGACAATCTGACTTTTACCGCCGAAAAGGTAGGCAGCGACGAGCAGACTGACCTTGCGGTGCTTAAAATAGACAAATCGGGATTAACTCCCGCAGAGCTGGGTAATTCCGCCGACGTACAGGTAGGCGAGCTTTCTATCGTGATCGGAAATCCGCTGGGACTTGACCTAGCAAACTCGGTAACGGCAGGTATTATTTCCGCAAAGGACAGAACCATTACCGTTGAGGACAGAACTATGAACCTTATGCAGACCGACGCCGCAGTAAACAACGGTAACTCGGGCGGTCCGCTTATCAACGCATACGGACAGGTCATAGGTATAACCTCCGCAAAGGTTTCCTCCTCGGTAGCTGAGGGACTTGGCTTTGCAATACCGATCGACGAGGCTCTTCCGATAATCAAAGATTTAATGGAAAACGGCTACGTAACAGGCAGACCCAGTCTGGGCATCACAGGAACGGACGTTACAAGCGCTTATTCAAGCTACTACGGCATTCCGCAGGGCTTCCTTGTAAGAGACGTGACCGAGGGCAGCGGCGCTGAAAAGGCAGGAATTCAGCAGAACGATATTATAATTGCTATAAACGACACAATGGTAAGCTCAATAAGCGAGCTTAATGACATAAAAAATAAATGCAAGGTAGGCGACACAGTAACGCTGACCATATACCGAAACGGCAAAAAGCTTGATGTAGACGTAGTTCTGGGCGAGTCCGCGGCGGAGGAAGAAACCGAAACCGACGATCAGCAGGACAACAACGGATACGACAACTATGATAACTACGGTTACAGCAATCCGTTCGGAAGCTACGGTTTCGGTAATTAATTAAGATTTCTTCATATTTTTTCATATTCTTTTACTTCAGGGAAAGACCGCACTATATGTGCGGTTTTTCTCTTTCTGCGAAACCGTTTTCACTTTCACCCAACCACGCCCGACAACATATAATGAACTGTGCCGATACATCTGTCGGCTCAAACGTACAAAAGAAAGGCGGTACAGATATGGAAAAATCAGAAAAAAATGAAAAGACTTATATTGCTATGACTTCTATAACCTACGCTATGAAAGCTAAGGATATGCTTAACGAACTGGGATATTTCTGCGAAGTTGTGAGAACTCCGAAAAACCTCGGCAGCGGCTGCGGATACTCGCTTCTTATAAAAGATAACCCCGATTTCATCACCGCCCAGCTTGAAAAAAACTCTCTGCCCTACAAGGGAGTACTGCGTTTCCGCACTATGGGAGGTTAAGACTGATGAAACCGTTAAACTCAGGCAGACTTATTAATTTCGACAACTCCGCCACTTCCTTTCCGAAGCCCGAAAATGTCCGCAGAGCTGTGGGTATCGCTATGGCAAAGTACGGAGGAAACCCCGGAAGAAGCGGTCACAGTCTGTCGGTCGCAACGGCGGGACAGGTTTTCAGAGTTCGCAAGGTCTGCGGAGAATTCTTCGGCGCACAGCCCGAAAACGTCGCTTTCACTCCCAACTGCACCTATGCGCTTAATATGGCGATAAAGGGTATGGCGCAGTACGGCGGACACATCATCATCTCAGGCTACGAGCACAACGCCTGCGCACGTCCCGTTTATGCTCTTGCCAAAACGAGGGGCGTAAGCTGCTCTATGGCTAAAATTTACGATGACGACAGCCGTACTGTGGAGGAATTCAAAAGACTTATACGCCGCGACACCGTATGCGTATGCTGTATTATAGCCTCCAATGTCACAGGCAGGATACTCCCTTACAAAGAGATCGCGGAACTTTGCAGGCGCAAAGGCATATGCTTTATTGCCGACGGAGCGCAGGCTTGCGGCGTGCTTGACCTTAAAATGTCCGACGGATTTAATTTTCTCTGCACGGCGGGACACAAGGCTTTGTACGGTCCTTCGGGAACGGGTCTGCTTATCTCGGACGGACAGTATTCGCTGTCCACCATAATCGAGGGAGGAACGGGAGCGACCTCCGCCGAGCTTGCTCAGACGCCGTTTCTGCCCGAAAAAATGGAAAGCGGAAGTATCAACACCGCAGGAATTATCGGCTTAGGAGCAGGACTTGATTTTGTCCGCACAAAAACAGTCGGCAGGATATTCTCCTATGAAAAAGAACTGTGCAGACTTTTTGAAAGCGGACTTGACGGCATTGACGGTATAAAAATTTATGACCGTGAGTTCCCCCGCGCGCCCATAACGGCGTTCAACATCGGCGGGAGAAATTCACAGGAGGTCGCGGGACTTCTCAGCGAAAAAGGCTTTGGACTGCGCGGCGGACTGCAATGCGCCGCCGTAGCGCACTCAACTCTGGGAACGCTCGAGCAGGGTGTAGTAAGATTTTCTCCCTCCGCGTTCAACACACCACAGCAGGTCAAAGCTCTTGTGGGCGCTGTTCGGGAAATCTCTAAGACGCCGGAGCTTGCCGACGGCGATACGCC
>JAUNOG010000084.1 GCA_030531185.1 Ruminococcus sp. | reverse complement strand
CTTTTAAGCAATCTGCAAGCAATTCACAGGAACTTATTCCATTTTTGCAAGTTGTTTCACCGTAGTGCACAACTATGACACCCACAAAAGATTTTTGATCAGTCTCTTTTATCAGACTTTTCAAAAGTCTTTTTTCTTTAAATGTTAAGTGCAGATTTCCTCACCCCCTAAATAATTTCCTGCGGTTGCTATGCCGATACATTAACGTCGTCCTTTTTAAAAAGATACATCATATCCATTTCAGGAAAAAGATTAAGCTTAATTTTTATAGCCTCTTCAATTGAAAATGAACGTTCCTTGACTGTCATTTTCCCTCTGAATGTTGGTTCAGGCATTCCAATAGCTGCAGCCGCCGCATTCCAAGAAAGCCCTTTTGCTCTCAACTGGTTAGAAAGATTTGTATACACTCTAATTCCTCCTTTCAATTTTCTATAGCAAAAATACAAAGCCCCGCCAATTTCAACGAGTTTTCGTTGCTACAATCATATTATAACCAATAATTCGTTGATTGTCAATAGCTTTTAACGAATTTTCGTTAATTCGTACATCTGCACAAACGCTTAATAACTATTTTGTGTAAAATAATGAATTCTTGATAATTTTCTTTGATTTGTACGAACTTTCGTTGACACAAATGTGCAAAAGTGATATAATATCATTAATAGGAGGCGTTATTATGAAAATTGGTGAATTTATCCAAAAGCATATGAATGAAAAACAAATAAATCAAGCAGAGCTTGCAAGACGTTCAGGCGTTCCGGCTTCTACAATTAGCAGTATTATTAATAGAAATAATGATAGAGTAGCAATAGAAATGATGTTAAAGCTTTGTGAAGTCCTAGAGTGTGATATTGAAGAATACATCAACAGTCTAAAAAAAGAACAAACTAAGCAAATGCCTAGCTTGTTTGCAAAAAAATACTATTCCCTTGATGATTATGGCAGAAAAACTGTAAATGTTGTGCTTGATTATGAATATGAAAGATGTACATATGTTGAAGAACCCGAAGATGAAGAAGAACCTACATTTGAAATATGTTTCTCTGAACTTCCTGTATCGGCGGGTACAGGTGAATTTCTATCAGAGGAAATGACTTCTATTATTGAAATACCCGACACTCCATTCAATAGAACTGCGGATTTTGTCGTTCAGGTCAGCGGACACAGTATGGAGCCTAAATTTTATGATAAGGATTTCCTGCTGGTCAGAAAACAGCCCAGCGTTTACGAAGGCGAGATCGGCATATTCGTAAAAAATGGCGAGGGCTTGGTAAAAGAGTTTGGCGGCGACAGACTTATTTCGATTAATCCTGATTATGACGATATCTATTTTAATGAGTTTGATACTCTTGTTTGCTATGGTAAAGTTATTGGAAAGGTGTGAAACAAATGCACGTATTCAATAATAATCGTTGGAGGATGTTATATCACACACTATAGAAATCATCATATCTCTGATAAAACTAAAATATGCCGTTACTGTAAAACTGAAATCAATGCAAAAGCCAGTGCTTGCCCAAATTGCGGAAGAAGTCAAACCTCTTTTGGAACTAAAGTCATAGCACTTATATTTATCATAGTAATTCTTATTATAATTGCATACTTCATTTTCTGAATAAAAAATCCCCGCCGATACCGATAATACCGACGAGAATAAATAAAACCGCCCCGAACCATATGGAACGGGGCAAGGCAAAATATTACTTTTGAATATGAAGTTGTTCTTTTAAAGCCATTTGCAGGACCTGTGAAAAGTTTATTCCGTTTTCAACTGCCAGATCATTAAGCCATGACGGAATAGTTAAAGTTTTCTTTACCGACTTTTCAAAATGCTTTTTAGCATATTCGTCTACGTCAACAGTAACCATATTTACAAATGCACTTTCATATTCATCATATTCTGCGTTGACGTCGATACTTTCGAGAGCGGGAGGCTCAGGAGCGATTTGTTTGCTGATTTTCAATTCATACAGATAACCAGCAAGACAATCAACAGCCATATTCATAGCTACATTTAAATCATCTCCACAGGTTGCTATTCCCAATACAGGGAAAATCACAGAGTAACCGCCCTCTTTTTCCTTGTAAAAGCAAGCAGGATACATAGATAACATACAAGTACCACCTTTCAGATTTAATAAGGCAAGGGCTTATTTAAGCCCCGCCTGTTTTAGGATTGAGTTTGCCGTTCCTTTAGGAATATCGCCTTTGTGATTGGGTACGATTACTATTCCTTTCTTGGTTGGGTGCTTATACTTGAAATGTGAACCTCTCGCACCATCGTAATACCAACCATCCTCTTTTAATAGCTTTTCCATTTCTTTGAACGTCATTCTCATCACCACCTTACATATATAGTATAGCAAATAATACGTATAATGTCAATACGTATTATGACTAAAATCGTAAATTATCTATTAACAAAAACCGCCCCTGAGCGTTACCAGCACTCAGAGGCAAACGAACCACCCCAATCATCACAAAGGGCGAATTCTGCCCTTTTATTGTAACACATATACTTAAATATGTCAATAACAGGAGGAGAAATTTATGGAGGAATATGCAATCTATCTGCGAAAATCCCGAAAAGATATAGAGCTTGAACGCTACGGAGAGGGAGAAACTCTTGCGCGTCACAAAGCGGCTCTGCTTGATCTGGCAAAGCGTAAAAGTCTGAATATCACCGAAATATATGAGGAGATCGTCAGCGGCGAAAGCATTGCGGCACGTCCCGAAATGCAGAGATTGCTTGTCGATGTGGAAAACAACCGATTTGACGGTGTACTCGTAATGGAGCTTGAACGTCTCGCAAGAGGCGATACAAAAGATCAGGGTACGGTTGCCGAAGCTTTTAAATTCACCCACACGCTTATCATAACTCCGCAGAAAACCTACAATCCGATGAATGAATTCGACGAGGAGTATTTTGAATTTGGACTGTTTATGTCACGACGTGAATACAAGACCATAAACCGCCGATTGCAGGCAGGACGTCTTGCCTCTGTCAAGGAGGGAAACTACATAGGCAGTTCCGCTCCGTTCGGCTATGATAAGGTCAGAAGCGGACACAAAAGTTACACTCTAACGCCGAATGAAAATGCCGAATATGTCAGAATGATATATGATATGTATACAAGCCGAAATTATACTCTGGGACAAATTGCAGATAGGCTGAACGAACTTAATATCAAGCCTTTGAAATCCGATAAATGGGCTAAAGTATCTATTCGGGATATGCTTTGCAATCCTGTTTATATCGGTAAGATACGCTGGAACTGGAGACCTAACAAAAAGGTCTATGTTGACGGTGAAATAAAAATAATTCGTCCCCGTCAAAGCGGAGACGATGTCACTGTTATTGACGGAAATCACCCTGCGATCATTGATATTGAGACCTTTGAAAAAGCGCAGGAGCTGCGCCGTCAGAATTTCAGAGGAACAAGTGTGAATAAAAGTCTGCATATTATCAATCCTTTTGCAAAGCTTATGAAATGCAGACAATGCGGAAAAGCCATTACACTTCAAAAATATATAAGAGGCGTCAACAGACTTGTGTGCACAAATAAGTACTGTGAAGTATCGTCCTGCGACTTTGAAACGGTAGAAGAGTTCGTTTTGTGCGCTCTCCAAGACAAAATCGGAGAAATGAGAGTAATGTCACAGCAGCAGCTTAACCGTTCAGAAAACGAAACTAAAGTAATTCAGGCTCAAATAAAAAAGGTTCAGAAAGACCTTGACATATTGGAAAATCAGCAGTCCAAGCTTTATGATCTATTAGAGCAAGGTATTTACACGCAGGAAATATTCCTTGAACGTCAAGCCGCTTTATCTGAGAAAAGAACAGCCTTTAAGGAAAAACTCGCACAGTTACGTGAAATCATTCCGCCGCCTCCAATAGATTTTGAACGCACCATTACAAATGTAAAAAGAGTGCTTGATGACTATCCTAACGCAGAGCCCGAAGAGCAGAATAAATTGTTAAACAGCGTTATATCTAGAATATGGTACGACAGAGAAAAATCAAACCGTTTCCACCAAAATCCTGTTAAAATAGAGGTGGAGATTAAATTTTAATTATGTATAGCGTGTGTGCGCGAGTTCTTCGGTACCTATATCATTCAAAATAGCCTGAACCTCTCTGCATGGTGCAGTATATCTCTGGTTAAGATATCGTAAAGCTGCTCCAAGTTCACCGTCTGGTCCTCCTGTCTTCAATAAGATATAATTTTTTAGTCGCACCAAAACAAAAACCACATATTTACGTAAGATCACATACCTAGGCGGTTTTCATTATAATATCTAAATTATAAATAGTGTGCAAAAAGTGTAATATATGTAAGCGTAAAACTCTCCGCACCTTAACATCCGGTGTCTAATGGTGTATAATAAACTCCAAACAGCTCCATAGACTAATTTATCCCATCCAAAGAAGTCTATAGAGCTCATTGGAGTATTTAGGCACGGAGGTTTCATCAATGGAAACAAACAGTACTACAGCGATCACAACGGTCAAGCAGGAACTACGTCTAAACGAATGGGCAGCGCAGATCGAAGCGCAATACGCAAGCGGGCTCACCGTGCAGAAATGGTGTGCTGAGAACGGTATCAGCCCTAAAACATATTACTACCGCCTTCGCAAGGTGCGGGAGCAATGTATGGAGGCTGCGCCGTCTATCGTGCCTCTGTCAGTTCCACAGTCAAACGATAAAATCCGTATCGAGAAAAACGGCCTGCAGATCTCTCTGCCTGCGGATATTTCGGTGGATATCCTAACCGCTCTGGTGTATGAGCTATGCTGAACGATCTGTCGCTTGATACACAGGTCTATCTTGTCACCGGATACACCGACCTCCGGCGTGGGATAGACGGCCTTTCGATCATCGTTCAGGCACAATTGCAACTCGATCCGTTCTCAAAAGCTCTGTTTTTGTTCTGCGGCAGACGATGTGACCGCATCAAAGGTCTGCTGTGGGAGGGTGACGGTTTTCTGCTGCTGTACAAGCGTCTTGACAACGGAAGATTCCAATGGCCGCGCAGTGAGACAGACGCTCTTCTGCTCACATCTCAGCAGATCCGCTGGCTTCTGGAGGGCTTGAAGATAGAACAGCCCAAGGCTATCCGGAAAGGAAGACCCGGTGCTTTGTATTAAATCTAAGCCCGAAGAATATTAAGAATAAATGCTTGAAAATCCCCTCTTTTCGTGGTATTATGAATGTATCATCACGAACGGAGGGGCGCTCTATGTCTGAACAAAAATTGGCTCAGGAAAATGCTGCACTCCGTTCAAAAGTAGATGTGCTTGAGGAAGAACTCGCACTTGCTAACCAGCAGCTTGAATGGTTCAGGAGACAGATATTTGGACGCAAGACCGAGCAGACTTCGGTCATAATGGACGGCGGTGTTCAGCTTTCGATGTTCGGAAGCGAAGAAAAAAATGTGACTAAAGAGCCTGAGATAATTACTGTCCCTGAGCATCAACGCAAGGTAAAACGCACTTATGATGATTGGATGAGAAGCCTGCCCGTTGAAATTATAGAGCATATTATTGACCACCCTGTCTGCGAGATATGCGGCGCAGAAATGGTGGAGCTGACTCCTGAAAAGGCTTACGATGAGCTTATCTACGAGTCCGCAAAATTTCGTATCCGCAGACATATCGTGCATAAATACAAGTGTCCTGAGTGCGGCGAAAAGCCCGAGGAAAGGGACGAGCCCTGCCATATCATTCGTGCGCCCTATCCTCACGCTATGATGCCGGGAAGTTATTGCTCACCTGAGCTTCTGGCGCATATCATCTACGAAAAATATGCGAAGTCTGTGCCCCTGCACCGTCAGGAAAAGGACTTTAACTCAAAGAAGATACCACTGCTCAAAGCGACTATGTCCAACTGGGTCATTACAGCCGCTGAAAAATGGTGCTTACCGATAATCGAGAAAATGCACGAGCTGCTTATCGCAGGACAGATAATTCACGCTGATGAAACTACCGTTCAGGTGCTTCACGAAGAGGGCAGAAAAGCAACCTTGACATCAAGAATGTGGGTGTACTGCAATGGCAAGATGAATGATAAGAGCATCATAATCTTTGAGTATCAGCTCACAAGAAAGGGTGAGCACGCAGCAGAATTTCTCAAAGGCTTTATCGGCTATCTTATCTGTGACGGTTATGATGCCTACAACGCAGTTGAGGGAGCAAAAAGATGCGGCTGCCTTACTTATGTAAGACGTGGCTTCATTCAGTCACTTCCCAGCGACAAGAAGGCATACAGCGCATCGGTCGCAGCTAAAGCAGCGGATCATCTGAACAAGATATATCACGAGGAAGGTCTGCTCGCCGACAGCTCCACAGAATACAGATATGAACAGCGCCTTGCAAAGATAAAGCCTTTGCTTGACGAGTTTTTTGCGTGGCTTGAAACGGTACAGGTCAGCGGTAAGGGTAAGCTCACAGACGCGGTGAGATATGCGCTGAATGAAAGGAAATATCTTTACACTTTCCTTGAAAACGGAGATGTCACAATTGACAACAACAGGGCTGAGAACGCGATAAGGCCCTTTGCAGTCGGCAGACGCAACTGGCTTTTCAGCAACACCGCAAACGGAGCAAAAGCAAGTGCAGCGCTGTATTCGCTGATCTCCACAGCACAGGCGAATGGTCTTGATGCAGAGAAATATCTTACTGAGCTGTTTTCACAGCCGATGGGAACGATATTATTGCCGTGGAGGGACGAAAGAAAATGAAAGAAGTGTTTAATGAGTGCTATTTTTGCCATACACCGCTGAAGCTTGAGATAAGCGAAATTACGGTCCACACATATGAGGGACATAAAGAAGAATACACGATAAAGCACGAGCCCAGCCTTGCCTGCACCAAATGCAACAATATGTTTCAAGCTGAGCCGTACCAATACGATAAAACCAATGCATTCTTACATTTTCTGATTTCGATCTAGCTGAAGAAAGCCGAGATCGAATACAAGGATATGATCAAGTATGTAGACAAAGTTCTGAAATTCAAATATGATGATTGAATGTGATCCTGCCAGGATATGATCTCGGGCAGGGTCTTGGTTTTTATCTGCGGAAGATTTGACGGGTACTAATATATGACATAAGATCATAAACCTATGCCATGAAAGGGCATTCTTAATGAACCTCTTGGATTGCAAAACTCATTATTTAACTTTCTATCTACATCAAAACCATCCCCGTCCGTATCATCCACCGTCGGATCACTGTCAAATGGAGCAACTCTCAGATTATCCAAAAACTCACTTATACCGCTAAGTTCTTTCACAT
>JAUNOG010000001.1 GCA_030531185.1 Ruminococcus sp. | reverse complement strand
AGGTTTCGTTGTATTCCGAATATTTACAGTTTTTGCAATTATCAAAAAGCGAATAATCATTATACAAACAATGGTGACAAAACTTATCATCAGTTTTAATAACACAATGTTCCTTGTTCATATCACAGCCCTTGCATTTTCCGTTACAAAGGAAATTATTTTCCTTACACGTACCCTTTGAAGTAGGAATGTAAAAATCATCACCTATAAGGCGGCGCAAAAGATTAAATAAAGCGGAAAACATAATAGGTAATAAAGCATATGGGAGAAATTTTACTAAAAAGTTTAGCAAAGTATCATAAAATTCACTATACATAACCTACACCTACGAACACATTATTTTATTTTTTAGCCTAACTGCCTTTTTACGATACTCATAATCACCTGTAAGGAAATACAAGCCCATACACATTGAATAGTCATTAAATATAGCTTTTCGAGACTTATTACAAGATGAATAATGCATAAGGTTTTTAGCCTCGTCTCTGAATTTTTCGGGATTTTTTGAACCGACCATTTTTCATACCTCCAAATAATTATTTTTCATAATCTTTATGCTCTTTTTCAAGATTGTGTTTTAATTTATACGGTTCAAGGTTTGTGTCCTCAAACACAAAATTGTCCTTATATGTTTTTATACAATTGATACGCCTTACAAATGCATTCCACGTTTCAAAATACTTTTGCTGTATTGCGGTATACTGCTCATTGAAGTCCCAATTTGATATTATATAAACCTTTGTGAAACAGGCGATTTTATTAGCGTATCGGGCGGGCAGTTCAAGGGGATAGCCGTCAAGATAATTCAGCATACTGTCTATAGGCAAGCTGTTACGGAATTCCTCAAAAACAATAACGTCCTGTCCGTGATAGCTGTCAAATGGATGTTTATAGTCGGTTATACGATACACATTAGAATAACCGTATTCTTCCATTACACCGCGCGTTTTTCCTGTGCCGCTTTGTCCGCAGATATATGTAACATAAACGTCACGGAAAACATTTTTCCATTTATCCATAACATACATATCACGTACCTTTTGAAGTCTGTCAACCTGTCCCCATAAATGCGGAAATTCTTCCAATAGCTTTATATCGTCGCAACCGTCCTTTATACGTTGCAAAATATCTTCATTTGTTACTTGCTTGCCGCCTGTGTGAGCGTTTCTGAGTTCCCCCCACTCGTGAACCTCTCCAACACGTGTATCGGATTTCTTACAATAGTCGGCGGCTTGCTGTGCTGTACCGTGAGCAAATTCGCCGTGAAAGAACTGAGGGGGAAACATATTTGATATGGTTGTACCCCGTTTTCGATTTCTGAATTGGATAAAACCTTGAATATGCTCCGTATTCTCGTTATGTCCTTTTTCTCGCTGAAATACATAATAATTCACCTCGTCATATTGCATTATGAATTGTACAAGCTTTTCATCTGTGTCAAAAGTCAGGTCTTTAAACTTGTCTTTTTCTCCGCAGGTTTTGACCTTTGACGGATTGTTTATTGTAAAACACCAATTACAAGACTGTTTAGGCACTTTATCACCTCTGTGCGCTCTGTTTTGTGCGTGTGCGCTTATTTTTTACCTTATGCGCACAACTAGTTAAGCCTTTATTTACTTGCTTGTCTGCCTGCTTGTGCGCTGTGCGCTTAGGGGGTAAAGGGTAATACTAACCTTTACCCCCTGCCTGCCTACTCCGAACCAAATTTTTCAAGTAGGCATAAAAAATAGATATGTTACCGCTTTGTGTAACATATCTATTGTAAATCAACATTAAGGCGGATTTTTTACCTTGTGGCATATTTTTTATAATTTTTGCGAATTAAATGCATTAACACCGTATAACAAAACCGCCTAAATACGCGGGTTTACGTAAATAGGCGGTTTTAGCTTTAACGCAGATGGAGAGATTTGAACTCTCGCGACGGTATTGCCGCCCTACCGCATTTCGAGTGCGGACCCTTCAGCCACTTGGGTACATCTGCATAATTTGTCAAGCCGTTTCTCTCAACAGCTTTATTATTATAACATTTCCAAACAGAAAAGTCAATACCTTTTGAAAAAAATTCACCGAAATCAAATTTCAGAGGTAAGAGGTTAGAAGTAAGATGTTAGAGAAGGTGCGCCGCAGACGCTTTATCTTAACTATATAAATATCCGATCTAATCCCAGAAACCCTTGTCGGCTTCTGCGACCTTATCCCTTAAAACATCTGCAAGCTTGGATAAAACCAGTACAAAGCTGTCACGAATAAGGACGATCAGTTCGTTTATTTCTTTTTCATCATAAATGTGAACCGAAAGATTTCTGTTTTTGAGCATAAGCAGCCAGACGTCGGCGTCGTCTATAAAGCCCGTCTTATATCCCAGCTTCAGAATATCTCTGGGAGAGCCTGTTTCCGCTCCCGTTACGGAATATAATTGCAGTACGGCTTGCAGGCTTTTCCACGCAAGCTCAAAGGTAAGATTAAATTGTCCGACAATGCCTGTCCTATAAATATCATCTTCCCACGCCCGTGAAAAATCAGCTTTTTTCAGTGTGTTCAGGCTATTGGCAAAGTTATCGAGCTTTTTCATAAATTATTACACCGTCCCTTTCTATTTCCGCCTTTAGTTCATCGGAAATCCCCCTGTCAAGCTCGACGATATCAAATGACAGCAGAGACCATACTCTTTCGTTTATGTCCCAATAAAATCCGTCGAAATCCCCGCCGCTTACCGCTATATCGATATCGCTTGCAGGTCTGTTGGTCCCTCTGGCTCTTGAGCCGAACAGTATTACTTTCTCTATATCGCGCTTCTCTGCCAATTTTACAATGTCCTTCAACACTCTGTCGGGAATGTTATACTTCATTCGCTGCCCCTCCGATGTCTACGAAAATGCTGTTTTTATAAATCACTGTCATCATTAATATTTATTATATCACACCAAAAGCATTATTGCAAGCATCACATCGCTTATTTCGCTTTTTATTTAAATTAAAAAGTCCGTCTGATATACAAACGGACTTAAATCAACATCTATACCGCAATCTTCTGCGGCTCTCTTTGTCTGAAATAGCTGTAATTTCTGCGCTCGAAAAAAATTCTGTGCCTGATAAAGTCATCGGCAAACACCCCGAAAAACGAAAGCGCGAACCACAGTATTGAAAACGGCAGACATATCTGTCCGTCTAAATTCAAGGGAACGTCTCTGTAGCTCCAGATGTTCATTTGCAGAACTCGGTTTAGTATCTCACCCGACAGGAATTCTATAGAGGTTATAAACAACGCCGAAACGCACAGTATGGGGAAAAGCCTGAGCTTCCCTTCCCTGCGGTCGCCGTTAAGAGCGTGTATGACAGTAAACGCTATCCCGCCCAGCAGACCCATTGTTATGTGGGTAAATCCCCTGTTCATTATCTCCATTAAACCGTAGCACAGCGCGCCCGTGCTGAAAATCGTAAATTGCTTTATTGCTCTTGCCGCCACATTTTCACCGCCTGAATAAATTTTTATCGCTAATTATAAAATGCACAGTTTTCGTCCGTTTAAAACCTGCGGCGGATAAATAATTTATGGAAATCCGTTGCGTATCTTTCAACGGTGTGATATAATGAAAAAAATTTTAAAAATCAGCCAACCCTTTTGATTTTTTTACGACTTATTAAGCGTAACCGGTTAACGCAAACGATCGAGGTGATAAAAGTGGATAACTACATAAACGACGAGCTTATCGAGGCGACGTTCCTGTTCTGCCGAAAGAGACTTTCCGACAGCGAGGCGGCAGGTCTCTGGCTTATGACCGAAAACTGATGATAACCCAACCGAGGATTTAACAGGCTCAACAAAAAGTTTATTGACTGATACGCATATATCGTATATAATCGGTATAAAGACTGAAAAACGGAGGAAAAAATATGACGCTGTTCACAATAAGGTTCATCAAGCGTATGGGGATATTCTCCGCTCTGCTGTACATACTGCTGGACGTTCTCGTCAAGATGTACATAACGGGCGTTGAAATAGATTTCAAGTCCTCGGTAACGCCCATATATATCACTTTCATACTTGCGCCCATTGTAAGAGCGACGGTAATATCGATACTCGCCGTGGTTTTCACACGAAACCTGAGAATGTCCGCAATAATGCATTTTCCGAAAAACGAGGTGAGATTTTACCTCATATACCTTGGCATTTATTCGGTAATTCCCATTGTCTACTCTGTGTACCTCTACAATTACAGCACCCCGTTTTACAGCGAGGCTCTTGCCGAGGCGATAAACAAAGTGAGCATTCACAACTACACCGAGGAATATTTCGGAAAGCTGTGCGCACAGCTCAATGACGTCCACAGCAAATGCCGCACCAATCAGATATTTGCGCTTATAATAGGCTGTGCTGCCGAGATCTCGGTACTGGGACTTTCGGTCATAAAACTGCTGAGGGTCTACAGAAATCCTAAAAAACCCGTTAAAAGAAGAATATAGCCTCCCATATGCTTACTCAAAAAAGCGACGGCGCTCCCGCGGGAGTACCGTCGTTTTCATTATTTGAATTTCTCCTTAAGCTTGTCAAAGAAAGTCTTTCTCTTAGCGTAATTCTTCTCGCCCAGAGACTTCTCAAACTCACGAAGCTTTTCTTTCTGCTCTTTGGTAAGATTTTTCGGAACTTCGATGTTCACACGTACATAATGGTCGCCGTGGTCGTTTCTGTTGACCTTCTTGATACCCTTTCCTCTCAGGCGGAACACTGTCGAATTCTGAGTACCCTCGGGCACAGTGTACTTAACCTTGCCGTCAACGGTAGGTACTGTGATCTCGTCTCCGAGAGTTGCCTGTGCATAAGTAAGGGGAATTTCCGTCCACACGTCGTAGCCGTCGCGCTCGAAGATCGGGTCGGGACGCACCGTAACGCTGATGTGCAGATCTCCGTTAGGACCTCCGTTGAGACCGCTGTTGCCCTCGCCTCCGACGCGCAGTGTCTGTCCGTCGTCGATACCTGCGGGAATTTCAATTTCCTTTTCGATGACCTTTTTAGCTCGTCCCTGTCCGTTGCAGGTGTGGCAGGGATTATCCACAATTTTACCCTTGCCTCCGCAGCGCGAACATACCGAGGTCTGTGAAATGTTACCGAAAGGCGTTCTCTGCGTCACTCTCACTTGACCCGAGCCGCCGCAGTCGGGACAGGTCTTAGGCGAAGAACCTGCCGCCGCGCCCGTTCCGTGACATTCGGGACACTGCTCTGAGCGGTTAAGTCTTACCTTGACCTTCTTGCCCTTGCAGGCCTCCATAAAATCAATGGTGATATTTGCACGGATATCCTCGCCCCGTTTAGGCGCATTGGGATTTGCGGCACGTCCGCCGCCGAAGCCTCCGAAACCGCCGAAAATGCTGTCAAATATGTCTCCCACATCGCCGAAGCCGCCAAAGCCCGAGCCGCCCGCTCCGCCGCCGTAATTAGGGTCTACGCCCGCGTGACCGAACTGGTCGTATTTTGCTCTCTTATCTGCGTCTGAAAGAACCTCGTAAGCCTCGTTGACTTCCTTGAACTTTTCCTCGCATTCCTTATCACCGGGGTGCAGATCGGGGTGATACTGCTTGGCAAGCTTACGGAAAGCCTTTTTAAGCTCGTCGTCGGACGCGCCCTTCTGCACGCCGAGGACTTCGTAATAATCTCGTTTTTCAGCCATAAATTATCTCTCCCTAAACAAGGCGTTACCTCTGTCCCGCAAGTCGAAACAGAGGTCAGCCCATATTATACGTCAATTAGTCGGCGTCTGTGAACTCAGCGTCGATAACGTCGTCTCCTCCGTTATTTGCAGAGCCGTCAGCGTTTCCGCCCATACCGCCCATATTCATATTATTGGGGTCAAAGCCCTGCGCGCCGCCCTGAGCCTGAGCCGCCTGCTGGTAAACCTTTGTGGCAATTCCCTGGAACGTCTCCTCAAGCTCCTTGTGCTTAGCCTTGATAGCCTCGATGTCTGTGCCCTTGAGAGCCTCCTTCAAAGCGTCTATCTTAGCCTGGCAAGCGGACTTGTCTGCCGCGTCTACCTTGTCTCCGAACTCGTTAAGCGACTTCTCAGCCTGGAATGCAAGCTGATCGGCTGCGTTTCTTGCATCGACCTCTTCCTTCTTCTTAGCGTCCTCAGCCGCGAAAGCCTCAGCCTCCTTAACAGCCTTGTCTATGTCCTCCTTGGACATATTCGTGGAAGAAGTGATCGTGATGTTCTGCTCCTTGCCCGTACCCAAGTCCTTAGCGGAAACGTGTACGATGCCGTTAGCGTCGATATCGAATGTTACCTCGATCTGAGGAATTCCTCTCGGTGCGGGAGCGATACCGTCAAGTCTGAACATACCCAGCTGCTTGTTGTCCTTTGCGAATTCGCGCTCGCCCTGGAGAACGTTGATGTCAACGGCAGACTGATTGTCGGCGGCAGTCGAGAATATCTGCGACTTCTTTGTAGGAATAGTCGTATTTCTTTCAATGATCTTTGTGCAAACTCCGCCCATTGTCTCAAGACCGAGAGACAGAGGAGTTACGTCAAGGAGGAGAAGTCCGTCCTTAACATCGCCGCCGAGAACGCCGCCCTGATATGCCGCGCCAAGAGCAACGCACTCGTCAGGGTTAATGCCCTTGAACGGTTCCTTGCCGATAAACTTCTTAACAGCCTCCTGAACGGCAGGAATTCTTGAAGAACCGCCGACCATAAGAACTTTCTGAAGATCGCTTGCGGAAAGTCCCGAGTCTGAAAGAGCCTGTCTTACAGGACCCATTGTAGACTCCACAAGGTCTGCCGTCATTTCATTGAACTTAGCCTGCGTAAGCGTCATCTCAAGGTGCTTAGGACCTGTGGAGTCCGCAGTAATGAACGGAAGCGAAATTGTGGAAGAAGCCGTTGACGAAAGCTCGATCTTCGCCTTTTCAGCCGCCTCTTTCAGTCTCTGCATAGCGAGCTTATCCGCTGTAAGGTCAACGCCCTCAGCCTTTTTGAATTCAGCCACCATCCAGTCGATAATTCTCTGGTCGAAGTCGTCTCCGCCCAGTCTGTTGTTACCTGCCGTTGCAAGTACCTCCGTTACGCCGTCGCCCATTTCAATGATAGATACGTCGAACGTACCGCCGCCGAGGTCGTAAACCATAACCTTCTGATCCTCTTCCTTATCGATACCGTAGGAAAGAGCAGCCGCAGTAGGCTCGTTGATAATTCTCTTAACGGTAAGACCTGCGATCTGTCCTGCGTCCTTGGTAGCCTGTCTCTGAGCGTCCGTAAAGTATGCAGGGACTGTAATAACAGCCTCCGTTACCTTTTCGCCGAGATAAGCCTCAGCGTCGGTCTTGAGCTTCTGGAGTATCATAGCCGAGATCTCCTGCGGAGTATACTCCTTGCCGCCCATATGAGCCTTGTAATCGGAGCCCATATGTCTCTTGATCGAGATAACGGTATTGTCGAAGTTTGTAACCGCCTGTCTCTTAGCTACCTGACCTACAAGTCTGTCGCCGTTCTTGGAAACTCCTACTACCGAAGGAGTGGTTCTTGCGCCCTCGCTGTTAGGGATAACGACAGCCTCGCCGCCCTCCATAACTGCAACGCACGAGTTAGTTGTACCAAGGTCTATACCAATAATTTTTGCCATAAGTCATTCTTCCTTTCAAATATTATATATGTTTCGGTGAAAACACACCGTTGTATGCTGTTTTACGGATTAGCAACAACAACCATTGCGTATCTGATTACCTTATTTCCGATTTTGTACCCTTTCTGGAAAACCTGTGCGACCACGTTTTCTCCAAGCTCGGGGTCTTCAATCTGATTTACTGCGTTAGCAATATTCGGGTCGAAGGTCTCTCCTATCGGATCGATTATCTCTACGCCGAGCTTTCCCAGCGCGTCGCCGAACTGCTTGAAGATCATTTCAACGCCCTGCTTGTAAGCGGTATCCTGAGTTTCCGTTCCCAGCGCTCTTTCAAAATTATCGAACACGGGAAGTATCTCATTGACAGCGTTGCCCTTTGCGCTGTCGGTAAGCTCCAGCCTTTCCTTAGCCGAACGCTTTCTGAAATTGTCGTACTCAGCCATAAGTCGCAGATATTTGTCCTTGCTGTCGGCAAGCTCCGCTTTAAGCTTATCCGTTTCGCTGAGTTCTTCCTTTTCCGCTCCTGCGGAGGTCTCCTCAGAATTCTCGGAAGCCGTTTCCTCTGTATTTTCAGCGGTCTGCTCTTCCTCGGGAATTTCTTCGGTCTCCTTATCCAAATCTATATCCTTACCCATTTTTCACGCCTGCCTTTCTTTTATGTGTCGTCCTCGCCGTCATTGTCGGAGAGCATATCCGAGATCCTTTTTGTGAAATACTCCAGATACGGGATAAATTTCGCATAATCAAGTCTCATCGGACCTATAAGTCCCAGCGCTCCCGCCGTATGACCGTCCTTAGAAAACGGTGAGGTTATAATAGAGGAATTGTGGATAACAAAGCCGTCCTTTTCGTGGGAGAACATTACGTTCAGTCCCGAAAAAGTTCCGTCGATAAAATTCCGCAGTTCCTTCTGATTATCCAAAAATGAGATTATTTCATTCTGATTGAAATCCTTGCAGGTCAGCAGATTTGACTGCCCGTTGATGATAATTCCGTCGCCCATTTCCTTAGTCATCTTAACAAGCTCCGAAACCAGCGGCGAAAGGGACATCATATAGGTTCCCATTGCCTCGGAGAGCTTTTCGATGTAGCTGTCCGAAAGCTCGCTGAGGGGTACTCCGTTGAGATTTTCCCTTACAAAATTATCGAAAAATTCAAGCTGCTCGTGAGTAAGGTCAAATTCAAGTCTGCACACCTTGTTTTTGATAGCTCCGTTGGAGGTTATCATAAGTATGACGTACATTCTCTTTCCCGTAGGAATAACCTCTACCTTGGAAATAAGCGAGAACTTCAGAGTGGAATTTGCAACCACCGTAGCGCATTTTGTAAGCTCCGCCAATGCAAGCGACGCGTGCTCGACCAGATCCTCCTCGGTGATAAAATCGTCGGGAAGCATAGCGTCAAGCCTTGTCTTTTCCTCGTCCGTCAAAGGATCCTGTTCCATAAGACTGTCAACATACAGTCTGTACCCCTTATAGGTAGGAACTCTTCCCGCCGAGGTGTGAGGCTGTTCGAGATAGCCCTGCTTTTCAAGCTCCGCCATTTCATTTCTGATAGTCGCTGAGGACGCCTTGATATGCGACATAATCGCCTTAGAACCGACCGGCTCGCCTGTGATTATATATTCGTCAACAACTGCCGTAAGGATCTTCAGTTTTCTTTCGTCCATTCTCTCACCTGCCTTTGCCTGATTAGCACTCCCGCTGTTCAAGCGTTAGCACTCATTCTCCTCGAGTGCTAATTATAGTTTATACCTTTTTTTCAATTTTGTCAAGGGGTTTGACCTTATTTTTTCACCAAACTTTGAAAATATTACAATTTTATATTGTGTATTTTGCACAACACGCAAAAAACCTGAGCAAGAGCTCAGGTTTTTACGTGTCAATCAAGATACTTTGCAAACAGCGGATAAATCGCTCTGTATCCTTCTTCATTTATATGCATTCCCTCAATAGTATACTCCGCCTTCAGCCGTTTTTGTTCATCAAAAAGCGGCTCGCATATATCAATATATTGAACATTAAGTTCTGCCGCCAACTTTTTAACGGCATTATTTGCCTGACATATCTTTTCATTAGTACGTATTAGCAAACAAGGCTTAATTTCCTCTGTTGCCGCATCGTAGTTAACGGGATAATACGCCATAACAAAAATTTTTGTATTCGGCAGGCTTTTTTTCACTGTACAAAGAATCCGTGAATAGTTGTTCATTATTTCCTCAATTGTAACATCAGGATCACCAAGATCATTAGTGCCGATATTAATAAACAATTTCGACGGTTTCAGATCCAGAATACAAACGTCTATATTGTCTATTAATTCCTTCGTTACAAATCCGCCTATTCCGCGGTTATACAAAATGAGATCCGGCTTATCCTCTTTCACAAATTTCTCTATTGGGAACATTTCCATAAGAGAAGAACCGGCGCAAACAATCTGTCCGCACAGCGCAGTCTCATTAAGCTTTCTGTATCGTTCAAGCTTGTATTCCTTTGTCCATATTACCTCGCCCAATTCAAATCCTCCCTTATTTTTTGCAGTGTACATTATATTGATAAAATTAAATACTGTATCTTACTTTTTAAGCGCAGCAATGGACTGCTCGATCTTCGCCATTTTCTCCTCTGCCTTTGCAAGCTTAGCCTTTTCAGCCTCGATCAGCTGTGCGGGAGCTTTAGCCAAAAAGCCCTGATTTGACAGCTTTTTGCTGAGGAAGTCAATGTCCTTCTGAACGTTTTTCTTATCCTTGTTAAGTCTTGCCATTTCCTTTTCCGTGTCGATTATCTCGGAAAGCGGAATGAAAAATCTCGCGCTGTCTGTAACGACTGTCGCGCAGTCCTTTTCTTCACACTTGTCTGTTATGATGACCTCGGACGCCGACGCAAGTCTCTCGAAGAACATTACGCCTTGTTCGAAAACATCGGCCTGAGCAGTTTCAATGAACAGCTTAGCCTTTACGGACGGCGGTACGTTCATTTCTCCGCGGCAGTTTCTTATGCCCTTGATACCTGCGATTATCTTCTCAAATACAGCCTCGTCCCCTGCGTAATCGAGAGCCTCGTCGTATACAGGGAAAGGCTGTACCATAATAGCAGTACCGTCGTTAACGAGAGCCTGCCATATTTCCTCAGTAATAAACGGCATAAACGGGTGCAGGAGCTTAAGCATACCCTTCATTACCCATACCAGAACAGCCTGTGCGGTCTCCATAGTCTCGCCGCCTGCGGCAATTCTCGGCTTTGTAAGCTCGATGTACCAGTCGCAGTAAACGTCCCAGATGAAGTCGTAAAGCTTTGCTACGGCAACGCCCAGTTCAAACTTGTCAAGGTTATAGTTTACGTCTTTGGCAAGAGTATTGAACTTGGAAACTATCCACCTGTCCTCGACATTGAGGTTCTCGGGGAGCTTGTCCGCCTTGAAGCCGTCGGGCAGGTTCATCATAATAAATCTTGCCGCATTCCATATCTTATTTGCAAAGTTTCTCGAGGACTTTACCTTATCCTCGATAAATCTCATATCGTTTCCGGGAGCGTTGCCCGTGGCAAGCATAAATCTCAGAGCGTCCGCGCCGTACTGATCTATAACTACCAGCGGGTCGATACCGTTGCCCAGCGATTTGGACATCTTTCTGCCCTGCGCGTCTCTCACAAGTCCGTGAATGAGGACCGTATCGAACGGTTTTTCATTCATATTCTCCATACCCGCAACTATCATTCTCGATACCCAGAAAGGTATGATGTCGTAGCCCGTTACCAACGTATTTGTAGGATAGAAGTACTCTAAGTCCTCCGTCTTATCGGGCCAGCCGAGGGTCGAAAAGGGCCAGAGAGCCGACGAGAACCAGGTATCCAGCGTGTCGGGATCCTGTCTCATCTTTTTGCCGCACTTAGGACAGCAAACCTCGCTTTCCTTGGAAACGACTGTTTCTCCGCAGTCGTCGCAGTAGAATGCGGGTATCTGATGTCCCCACCACAATTGACGGGAAATGCACCAGTCGCGTATATCGTTCATCCAGTTAAGGTAGTTCTTTTCAAATCTCTCGGGAACGAACCTGATACTGCCGTCCTCCACCGCCTTGATAGCGGGCTTTGCAAGCTCTTCCATTTTAACGAACCACTGGAGCGATACTCTCGGCTCGACGGTAGTTCCGCATCTGTAGCAGGTTCCTACGTTGTGAGCGTGCTCCTCTACCTCAACTAAGAAACCGCCCTTTTCCAGATCCTCGACGATCTTCTTTCTCGCCTCGTATCTGTCCATACCTGCGTATGCGGGGTAATCCTCGGTGATCTTAGCGTCCTCCGTAAGAACGTTGAGAACGGGCAGGTTATGTCTCAGACCTACCTCAAAGTCGTTGGGGTCGTGCGCGGGAGTAATTTTAACAACGCCCGTACCGAATTCCATATCAACATAACTGTCCGCAACGACAGGAATTTCCCTGCCTACCAGCGGAAGAGTAAGCGTTTTGCCGATTATATCCTTGTATCTTTCGTCCTTGGGATTTACCGCAACGGCGGTATCGCCCAACAGCGTTTCGGGTCTTGTGGTCGCAAGCTCAACGTATCCCGAACCGTCCGTAAACGGATATCTCAGATGCCAGAAATATCCCGCCTGATCCTCGTACTCTACCTCCGCATTGGAAATAGACGTTCTGCAATGAGGACACCAGTTGATAATTCTTTCGCCGCGGTAGATAAGTCCCTTTTCGTAATACTTGACGAAAACCTCTTTTACAGCCTTTGAACAGCCCTCGTCCATAGTAAAGCGCTCTCTTGACCAATCGCAGGAGGAACCAAGCTTTTTGAGCTGTTCGATAATTCTTCCGCCGTACTGCTTTTTCCAGTCCCACGCTCTTTCAAGGAAACCGTCTCTGCCGATATCGTCCTTGGTAACGCCCTCTTTTCTCATTGCCTCGACTATCTTAGCCTCGGTTGCGATAGACGCGTGGTCTGTTCCCGGTACCCACAGAGTGCAGCAGCCGCTCATTCTCTTCCAGCGTATCAGGATATCCTGCAAGGTGTTGTCCAGCGCATGACCCATATGGAGCTGTCCCGTAATATTCGGAGGCGGGATAACGATACAGTAAGGCTCTTTTTCGGGATCGGGCTCAGCCTTAAAGAAATCGCCGTCGATCCAGTACTTGTAAATTTTATCTTCTACCTGATTAGGCTCATAAAGCTTTGAAAGCTCTTTTTTCATAGTATAACAATCCTTTCGTTTTATATTTCGTGGGAAAAGCCGAGTTTCAGACTCGCACGCTCATTCCCTTGCGAAAGGAGGGGCTATACGTTTCACAGAAGTTATTCATAACACATTTCCTTTCAATGCAATACTTATTATATTATGACACTTTTTTCTTGTTTTGTCAAGGACTGAACATAAGTCTGAGAAAGATTTCTGCAAATCCGACAAAAACCGCAGGCTGTCTTAAAGTATTCTTAAGAAATCCTTAAAATCGTTGAACGAAAAGTCGGAATATGTTAAAATCAAATCAGAACAAAATACGGGAGGGGTCTCAATGAAAAAATACATATCCGAGCTTTCGGTCTCCGCAATGCTCGTATCCGCACTTTGCTGCGCGGCTTTCTTCAGTCTTTTCAGCGTTCACGGCTCTGCGATCAGACTTGCGGCAGTACTTATTTTCTCGGTTGCGCTGGGAACAGTCACAAACAGAAGATTTAAACATTTCTTTGCGGCTTTTCTCTGCACTGCGGCTTTTCTTGCCGTCGGATTTGTCATACTGCGTGCGATACTTATATCGGGCGGCGACAGTGAATTTTACGCAAAAAAGCTTAATATGGATACGCCTGCGATCTGCACAAACCAACCGTTCATAAAGATGTACGCCATTATACTCAGGTGTATGCTGTACGCCTACTGCGGAGCGGCGGCAGTTTACGGACTTAAATGCGTTTATTTCTCAAATCGTTAAAAAAACGAAACGGTACGGCTCATAAACATTTACTGAAAATTTACTTGACTAATATTTAGCGGTATAGTATAATTATTCTGGAATATGACATTCTATATTAAATAAAGTAATTTTCAGAGGTGACTAATATGCGTAAAACCAAAATCGTCTGCACTATCGGTCCTGCTACGGACGACGAAAACATACTGCGCGAGCTTATGAAAAACGGTATGGACGTAGCAAGATTTAACTTTTCACATTCCGACCACGAGGTTCACAGACAGCGGTTTGAAACTATCTGCCGCGTAAGAGAAGAACTGGGACTTAACATCGCTACCCTGTTAGACACAAAGGGACCTGAAATAAGACTTAAGGATTTCAAGGACCATAAGCCCGTCGTTATCAAGGACGGAGACGAATTCACCTTGACCGCAAGAGAGGTCGAGGGCGACGAGACTATATGCTCCATAACCTTCGCAAATCTCCCCAAGGACGTTTCCGTTGGCACGAGAATTCTTATAAACGACGGCGTTATCGAGCTTAAGGCGGTCAAGGTAAATTCCACCGACATCACCTGCGAGGTTATCCACGGCGGACTTGTATCGGATCACAAGGGCATTAACGTCCCGGGAGTAAAGCTGTCTATGCCTTATATTTCCGACGCCGATATGTCGGACCTTGCTTTCGGAGCTAAAATGGGCTTTGATTTCATAGCCGCCTCCTTTGTAAGAACGGGAGCGGACGTCACCTATCTGAGAAAATTCACCCAGTCTCTGGGCTGGTTCAATCCCAGAATAATCGCAAAGATCGAAAACGCGGAGGGCGTTGAAAATATAGATGAAATTCTCGAAGCGGCGGACGGCATAATGGTTGCAAGAGGAGATATGGGCGTTGAGATACCGTTCGAGCAGATACCCGCAATTCAGAAGGAGATAATCCACAAGGCTTACAACGCAGGCAAGCAGGTAATCACCGCAACGCAGATGCTTGAGTCTATGATATCAAATCCCCGTCCTACCAGAGCGGAGATAACCGACGTTGCCAACGCTATTTACGACGGAACGTCCGCTATAATGCTTTCGGGCGAGACTGCCGCAGGAAAATTCCCCGTAGAGGCTGTAAAGACTATGAGCCTTATTGCGGAAACCACCGAAAACGACATTGACTATATAAGCAGATTTAAAAAGCGCGACAATACTCCCAACCCGACTATCACCGACGCTATCGCTCACGCTACCGTTACTACGGCGCACGACCTTAACGCGGCGGCTATCCTTACCGTTACAAAGGGCGGCACTACGGCGAGAACGCTTTCTAAGTTCCGACCCAAGTGCCCCATTATCGGACTTACCACCGACGAGACCACCTGTCACCAGATGAATATGTCCTGGGGGATTATGCCGGGTATCATCGAGGAAAAGACCAATACGGACGAGCTTATCGGACACGCTATCGACGTTTCGCTTAAAAAGGGCTACCTTAAAAAAGGCGACCTTGTGGTCATCACCGCAGGAGTACCTCTGGGTATGAGCGGAACTACAAATCTTCTTAAAGTCGAAAGAGCCTAACGCAAAAAATCAGAGGGAAAACCGTTCTGTGCGGTCTTCCCTCTTTTCTTATGATTGACTTTCCACGAAAACAGTGTTTTCCGACTTGCTTTTTAACAGGCTTGACACGCTCGACGTAATAGGGACTAAAAATGCAAACGCGACCGAAACAGCCAGATATTTAAGATCGGGTAAGGCAGTTGCAAACACTTTCTGCAATGTCGGCACGCACACTCCTGCGAAAAGAGCGGCAGCCGAAACTATTACGCTGAACAGCAGAAACGGGTTTGACAGATAGGGTACGGAAAACAGCGTTTTTTCCTCCGATTTGCACTCGAAAACGTGAATGAGCTGGCTTAATACAAGAGTTATGAGCGCGCCTGTTCTGGCGCATTCCAGCGAGCCTGTACCGTTAAGCAGTACGGTGAACGTGCCGAGAGTACAGATACCGATAAGTATGCCTCTGAGAATAATTCTCCAAAGAAGTCCGCCGCTGAAAAAGCTGTCGTCCTCCTTGCGGGGAGGCTTTCTCATTACAGACTTCTCGGGCGGCTCGAGACCCAGAGCGACGGCGGGCAGGCTGTCGGTAACAAGATTTACAAGCAAGATCTGCGACGGCAGGAGCACCATAGGCAGACCCATTATAATTCCGCCCAGCATAGTAAGCACCTCTCCGATATTGCAGGAGATAAGATAGCGTACGAATTTACGTATATTCTGGTAGATAGTTCTGCCGTCCTCAACGGCGTTGACGAGAGTTGCAAAATTGTCGTCAAGGAGTATAACGTCCGCCGCCTGCTTTGTGACCTCCGTTCCCTGAATGCCCATTGAAACGCCTATATCAGCCTCTTTTATTGCGGGAGCGTCGTTAACTCCGTCGCCCGTCATAGCGCAGATATGTCCCTTTGCCTTAAACGCCTTTACTATCCTCAGCTTGTGGGCGGGCGTTACCCTTGCAAATACAGAGCAGTTTTCGATAATGTCCGCAAGCTTTTCGTCGCTGATCTTATCAAGCTCCGAGCCTGTAAGCGCAAGACTTCCGCCGCGCATAATTCCCGTCTGTCTCGCTATTGCCATTGCCGTAAGCTTGTGGTCGCCCGTTATCATAACGGTGCGTATGCCCGCTTTTTCGCACTCCCTTACAGCCTTTGCCGCCTCGGGACGGGGCGGATCCTGCATAGCCATAAAGCCGAGGAAAAGCATACGGTCTCCCGCCGACATTGACAGAGCGATAACACGCAGTCCCCTTGCGGCAAGAGCGTCGCCCTGCCGTATAAATGCGACCTTGTCTGCGGCGGACATCTGCTCGAAGCCGTTCTTTCCGCACTTTAAGGAGCATTCCTTTAAGATAACGTCCGCAGAGCCTTTTCTGAATGAAGTCTTGCCTTTTTCGTCCTCACATACCACAGTCATCGAGCGGTTCTCGCTGTCAAACGGGATTTCGTTCACACGCTTATAGGCAAGCTTTTCGGGCGCATAGCCCTGAGCGGCGCAGGCTGTAAGAATAGCGCACTCGGTCGGGTCTCCCTGAGCCTCCTGCTTGGGAATGCCCATTCGTCTGCCCTTTACCCTTTTGGGTTCGGCAAGCACGGCGTTGTTGCACAAAGCTCCGCAGGTCAAAAGCTGTTTTAACGTATCGGACATCGCAGCGCCGCCTTTTAATGCTCCGTCCTCGTCAAGAGTAAATTCTCCGCCGTCGGAGGTCATTATTTCGGTGACGGTCATTTTATTCTGTGTTATCGTACCTGTTTTATCGGTACATATCACAGTCGCACAGCCCAGCGTCTCGACCGAATGAAGTCGGTGGACAAGAGCCTGTCGTTTCAGCATTTTTCTTACCGCAAGAGCAAGAGCGATAGTGACCGTTGCGGGCAGTCCCTCGGGAATAGCGGCGATAGCTATGGTAATTCCCGTCATAGCCATATCCAGCACAGGCTCTCCTCTGATAACTCCTGCAATGAACACGAGAATGCAAACTCCGATACAGATTATCGCAAGGGTACGTCCAAGCTCGCCCAGCTTTTTCTGCAAGGGCGTCTGCTCCTCCTCTATATCCTCAAGCATTTTGGAAACGCGCCCCATTTGACTGCGCGTGCCCGTCGCCACAGCCTCGATAACCGCCGTACCCTTTGTGACAACCGTACCGAGATAGCCCATATAGCTCTTATTGAGAGATGAGAACTCCACTTCGTTTACTCTGGGCTTTTTCTCCGCAGGCTCGGACTCCCCCGTCAATGCGGACTCGTCGCAGGCAAAGGCTTTGCATTTTATTATGTAGCCGTCCGCCGCTATCCTGTCCCCTGCCTCGACCTCGAAAATGTCCCCCGGAACGACCTGTTCTGCGGGAATTTTCACAAGCCTGCCGTCACGGTATACCCTTGCGGTCGGAGCGGTCATAGCCTCAAGCTTTTCGAGAGTTTTTTCACAGCGGTATTCCTGAATAAAGCCCAAAAACGCGTTAATGACTATAATAAGCACAATAGGTATTGCGTCGGCGTACTGTCCCAGAAGCACGGAGATGACCGTCGCCGCCATAAGTATAATCACCATAATATCGTGAAACTGTCCCGCAAAGATTTTCAGAGCGCTGTTTTTCCGCTTTCCTCCGATAACGTTTGCTCCGCCTGTTTCATATCTTTTCTGCGCCTCGGCTGAGGTCAATCCGAACGGATTTTCCGCGCCGCTTTCAAGCTCCCTGTTAAGTATGTCAAGCATAATTTTCATTCCTTTCCTGTATTTATCTCATACTCCATTGTATTCTGCTTGTACAATTTTATGACTTGTCCGCCGGAGCTTTTGGCATAATTTCTTAATATTGAAAATTTCTATTGACAATTTGCTCTAATTGTTTTATTATTAAAGGTATTGAAATATATTTCGGGAGAAAAAATATGAATATAAAAAATGCGTTTACAATAATTTTCGGAAAACTTATGGTAAAGTTCCTGCACCTGCTGGGCAAGGACGCGGGAAACTTCCCCGGACTTGTGCTGTGGGAAATGAACAAGGACTGCCTTAAAGCCTTTAAGGTGGACTGTCCCATTATCGCCGTAACGGGCACTAACGGAAAGACCTCCGTTACCAATTACCTTAACCATATTTTTGAAAGTACGGGAAAGGTCATCATCACCAACAAGCAGGGCAACAATCTGGATACGGGTATATGCTCGCTGCTGCTGAATAACTGCGATATGCGCGGCAGGGTCAAGGCGGATTATCTCGTGCTGGAGGTAGACGAGTCCCACGTACCTGTTATATTCTCAAAGCTTAAGCTTGAAACTCTGGTACTTCTTAACTTTTTCAGAGACCAGCTTGACAGAAACGGCGAGGTTGAAACTCTTATTTTAAAGGTAAAGAAATTCCTCGAGACCTTTGAGGGCAATGTCGTGCTTAATGCGGACGACCCCAATGTTTCACGTCTGGGACTGGCAAATCCCGATAACAAGAATATCTATTATTTCAGCGTTGACAGATATGCGGGCGCGACGGACGAGCCTTACGAAGTGGGCGAGGGAAAATTCTGTCCTCTGTGCGGCGGGGAGCTTGTTTACGATTATTATCAGTATTCCCACGTGGGAAAATTCCGCTGTCCCAAGTGCGGTTTCGGAAACGTAAAGCCGTACATCACCGCGAAAAATATCGATCTGGACGTTCCCTCCATAGATTTTGAGGGCGAGACCTACAAAATCAGTCATAACAGCATTTACTACGTGTACAATCTTTCCGCTGTTTATACGGCGGCAAGTCTTTACAATTTTGACAAATCGGTACTGCACGAGACCTTTGAAAAATTCGAGGTCAACAACGGCAGGCTTGAAAAATTCGAGATAGACGGAAGCAGTCTGCTTGTCAATCTTGCAAAAAATCCTGTGGGAGCAAATATGACTTTACGCGTTATGAACGAACACAAGGGCGAAAAGGAACTGCTTTTCGTGCTCAACGACAATCTTGCGGACGGTCACGACGTTTCGTGGATATGGGACATCAATTTCACTGTGTTCAGAGACGTTTCAAGGGTCGTTACAAGCGGAACGAGAGCATACGATATCGCAATAAGAATAAAATGCTCGGGCTACGACCCCGACAGAATTACGGTGCGTCCCGACCTGGACGATGCTATGGAGGAATTCTTCAAGGTAAAAGGCGACAAGTACGCCATTGCAAACTACACGGCTATTCAGCCCACAAGAGCCGCTGTAAAGCGTTACAAGGAGAAAAAGGAGGTCAATGCCAAAAATGGATAAGCTGAAAATACTTCATATGTACCCCGCAATGCTCGACCTGTACGGCGACAGCGGAAACGTGGAAATACTCGGCTACCGCTGTAAAATGCGGGGCATTGAGCTTGAGGTTCACAAGCACAATTTAGGCGACAAGGAAACCGACTTTACAGACTTCGATATAATCTATCTTGGCGGCGGAGCGGACTTTGAGCAGCAGCTTTTAGCCGACGACCTGCTTTCTCTGAAAGACAGCATTAAAGCGGCTTACGATAACGGAGTGTACTTCCTGATGATATGCGGCGGCTATCAGCTTATGGGGCAGTATTATAAGGACTCCAACGGAGAAAAAATCACAGGATTGGGACTTTTCGATTATTATACCGTCGCCTCCACCGACAAGCGGTGCAGATGTATCGGAAATATCGTTATCGAAACTGAAACAGACGGCGGAAAATACAAGGTCATAGGCTTTGAAAACCACGGCGGACAGACAAAAAATGTAAGCAGTCCCTTCGGCAGGGTGCTTGCGGGAAACGGCAACGAGTTTGAATGCTCCGCCGAGGGATATACGGAAAGGAACGTTACCGCGACCTATCTTCACGGTCCTCTGCTGTCGAAAAATCCAAAGCTTGCAGACCATATCATTTCCTACTGTATGGAGAGAAAAACGGGCGAAAAATACGTTCCTGCGCCGATAAACGACAAGCTTGAGGAGGACTGCCGCAGACAGCTCCTTGAAAGACTGCTCACGAAATAAGTACACGAAAGGATATATACAGCTATGTTTTCCTTTTTAAAGAAAAAATCCAAAGAAGACGAACCGCCCCTGAAAAAGAAAATCAAGGATTTAAAGTGCCGCAAGATCAACTTTGTTGACGAGGATTTCGACGGCTTGTGCAGTGATATGAAACAGGACGTTAACGCCATAATAAAGCTCAAGCCCGTGAATTACTACGCTATAAAAAATCAGTACATTATGGGTATGGTCTATTCCGAGGAGGACTTTTCGGAAAACTATGTGCAGTTTCTGCACTTTGAAAGCGAACGGCAGACGGGTAAAAGCGATATTTACCCCCTTGACCCCGAATTGACCGTAAGAGTGCTCGCAAAGGTCGGCATTATGATAGACCTCAAACAGTTTGAGAATAAAGAATAAGAAAATCCCCATTTTCCGCGTGAAAATGGGGATAGTTTTTTACTGTACCGCAAACTGCGAATTGTAAAGCTCGGCGTAAAAGCCGCCTTTTTCCATTAGCTGTTCGTGATTTCCCTGTTCGATGATGTGACCCGACTTCATTACGATAATGTTGTCCGCCTCCTTGATAGTGGAAAGTCTGTGAGCGATGATAAAGCTTGTTCTGCCCTCCATCATTTTCGCAAAGGCACGCTGGACTATAATTTCGGTTCGCGTATCTATCGAGGAAGTCGCCTCGTCAAGTATCAGCATAGGCGGCAGGGAAAGCATTACTCTGGCAATGCATAAAAGCTGTTTCTGTCCCGCCGAAATAGTGCCGAAGTTGTCAGAAATGACCGTATCGTAGCCCTGCGGCAGACGTTTTATAAATCCGTGGCAGTGCGCCGACTTTGCCGCGGAGATTATCTCTTCGTCGGTCGCGTCGGGCTTGCCGTAGCAGATGTTCTCGCGTATCGTACCTGTTTTCAGCCAAGTCTCCTGCAAAACCATACCGTACATCGAGCGCATTGAATTTCGTGTGCAATCCCTGATAGGCACGCCGCTTATTTTTATCTCGCCGCTGTCCGCGTCGTAAAATCTCATAAGGAGGTTTATCATTGTAGTCTTTCCGCAGCCCGTAGGTCCTACGATAGCGGTTCTTTCTCCGGGCTTGACGTGGAGGTTAAAGTCCTCTATAAGCTTGACCTCGGGATTATAGCTGAAATACACGCTGTCAATATCGACCGTACCGTCAACCGAAGTAAGCACCTTCGCATCGGGACTTTCGGGTATCTCCTCGGTTTCGTCGATTATATCGAATACTCGTCTTGCGGAAGCGAAGGCGCTTTGCAGCTCGGTGATAACCCCCGATATCTCGTTAAACGGCTTTGTATACTGATTTGCGTAGGTAAGGAAGCAGGAAAGGTTTCCCACGGTAAAGCCTCCGCCTATGACCGACAGCGCGCCGATAATTCCTACGGACGTGTAAACAAGTCCGTTGACAAAACGTGTGGAGGGGTTTGTAAGCGACGAGAAAAATACCGCCTTTACGCCAACGTCCCGGAGCTTGAGATTTACCTTCTCAAACTGAGCCTGAGCCTCGTCCTCATAGCCGAACGCCGCAACGGTTTTCTGATTGCCTATCATTTCTTCGACAAGGCTTGTCATATCTCCCCTTGCAACGGACTGCTGATGAAACAGCGAAAACGTGTTTTTCGCAATAAATCTCGCCACAAAAAGCGACAGCGGAGTAAGCACGACAACTATCAGAGATATCTTCACATTAATGGAAAGCATAAATCCAAGAGTACCGAAAATTGTACAGATACCCGTGAAAAACTGCGCAAAGCCCATAAGCAGACCGTCGGATATCTGGTCGATATCGGTAATTATACGGCTTATGATATCTCCGTGGGGGTGACTGTCGATATAGGACAGCGGCAGTCTGTTCAGCTTTTCATAAGCGTCGTTTCTGATGTCTCTGGTGACATTAAAGGTTATCTTATTTGTGCAGAGGGACATCAGCCACTGGGATACTCCCGTAACTGCGATCATAACGCAAAGCTTTGCGAGTATGGGAATAAGTCCGTCAAAATCGACAGTACCCTTTTGGATTATAAGGTCAATGCCGTCGCCCACAAGAATAGGCGCATAAAGCGTAGTCGCCACAGATATCACCGCAAATATCATTGAAAGAACAAACAGCCATATATAGGGCTTTGCATAGCGCATAAGCGGTTTAAGCACGGGCTTTGAATTATCCTTAGCCAATATCCTGCACCTCCTTTTCGGAAAGCTGAGAGAGACATATCTCTTTGTACACGCCGCAGTTTTTATAAAGCTCCTTATGCGAGCCGATACCTGCGATCTTTCCGTCGTCAAGGACGATTATTCTGTCTACATTTTTTATGGAGGATATACGCTGCGAGACTATGAACACCGTCATACCCTGCGTTTTTTCCGCTATAGCCTTTCTCAGTCTTGCGTCTGTGGCAAAGTCAAGAGCAGATGCAGAGTCGTCGAGAATAAGTATCTCGGGATTTCCGACCAGCGCACGGGCAATGGTAAGTCTCTGCCTTTGACCTCCCGAAAGGTTTTTACCCTCCTGCATTATCGCTTCGTCCAGCTGAGAGGGCTTGTCCTTTACGAAATCGGCGGCTTGGGCTATATCCAGAGCGCGCCATATTTCCTCGTCGGAGGCAGTCTTGTCGCGCCACTTCATATTGTCTCTTACAGTACCCTTGAAAAGTATTGCTTTCTGGGGAACTATGCCTATTTTTCCTCTTAGCTGTTTAAGCGGGTATTTCTTCACGTCAACGCCGTCCACAAGCACGGAGCCTTTTGCGGCGTCGTAAAACCTCGGAATAAGATTGATGACAGAGGTCTTTCCCGAGCCTGTGCCTCCGATAATACCGACAGTCTCTCCCCTGCCGACCGCAAAGCTCAGTCCCTCAAGAGAATTTTCCTCCGACGAATTATAGGAAAAATCAACGTCCCTGAATTCCACGCAGGGAGCGTTTTCGACTGATTTGACAGCAGTATTACCCTCCTCCGAAACGGTGGTTTTAACGTCGAAAATATCGTTTATACGAATTGCGGACGCCTGCATTTTCGTAATATTCGTAACCAGTATTGCCATAGCAAGCAAAGCGAGCAGTATCTGGTTCATATAGTTTACCAACGCAATGACTTCGCCCTGAGTGATCGCTCCGCTGTAAACCGTCTTTCCGCCGAACCATATGATAGCGGCTATTGCAAGGTTGACGATAACATAAGTCAAGGGGTTCATAAGAGCGTTTATTCTGCCCGCATTTATCTGAAGCCTGTTAAGCTCCTCGGTATTTTTGCGGAAGCTTTCCTCCTCGTCCTGTTGGCGGGAAAAGGCTCTGATAACTCTTGCGCCGGTAAGGGTCTCGCTTGTCATAAGATTTGTGCGGTCAAGGGTCTTTTGAATGACCTTGTATCTCGGAATGGTAATGCTCATAATTTTATAGATAACGTAAGCAAGACAAGGCGCAATAATAAGGAAAATCAAAGTAAGCTTGACCGAAATGGTAAAAGCCATAATAATTGAACCGAGGACGATAAACGGCGAACGCAGCAGAAGTCTCAGCAGTATATTCACTCCCGCCTGAGCCGTATTTATGTCCGCAGTCATACGGGTGACAAGCGTGTGACTTCCGATGCTGTCTATCTCCGAATAAGACAGGGTGTTAATGTGCCTGAACAGATCGCGTCTCAGAGCCGTACCGAAACCCACGGACGCCTTAGCCGCAAAATACTGAGCGGTAAGCGCGCAGGCAAGTCCCAGAAAGCCCAGCAGCACCATAATGCCGCCCATTTTCCAGATGTAGGCTTTATCTCCGTTTTTAATGCCTATGTCGATGATATTAGCCATAACTATAGGTACGGCAAGCTCAAAGCAAGCCTCGATAAGCTTGAACAGCGGACCTATAAAGCTCTCTTTTTTATAATTCCTCAGATACCTGAAAAGCCTGAACATATCAAAACTCCCTTGCAGTTAATCATACCTGTTTATTATAGCATTTTACGGAAAATATTTATTTAATAAACAGTAAAATTTATACTAAAAACCATTGCTGTCCCCTTATGCGAAACAAGCCGCACATATTAATGTACGACTTGTTATATTCTGTAAAAATATTCTGTCAAAGGTCAAGGTCATTTTTTACGCTTTTTCAACTTAACTCTTACGCCTGAAGAGCCCGATGAACCTTGACCACAGGCTTTTTTTGGCGAAGATACCTCCGTCTTGGCGTCGGACTTCTGTTCCGATGCGATCTTTGGTTTTTTCTCCTGTACGGCAGGCTTAGGCTCGGTAGGAACGTTTGCATAGCTTTCGGCAAACAGCCGTTTCTGAGCGTCCACGGGAACGGTATCGCATTTCGCTCTTACATAGCTGCCGTCGGACTGCATTACCCTTGCCTTAACGTTATCGGACATCTGCGTTTCAAACAGATCGAGCACACGCTTTTTGATCTCCTCGTCTTTTACGGGAGCGGCTACCTCTACTCGCCTTGTGGTATTTCTTGTCATATAGTCTGCGGAGGAAATATAAACCTTTTTGCGTACTCCGCTGCCGAAAATGTAAATCCTCGAATGCTCGAGATACCGTCCCACTATGGAGCGGATATGCACGTTTTCGGTAACTCCCTCAACGCCCGCCACAAGGCAGGATATTCCTCTGATAACAAGCTCGACCTTAACGCCCGCCTGCGAGCATTCTATGATCTTATCTATGATGACTTTATCGGTGAGCGAATTGAGCTTTGCGCCCACGTATCCCTCTCCGCCCGCTTTGGCAATGGATATTTCATTATCCATCATCTTAACCACTTTGTTTTGCAGACAGTGAGGAGCGACCAGCAGAGACTTGCTTGTTTCCACGACCTCGCCTATGGAAAGAGTTCTGAAAACCTCCTCCGCGTCGGCGGCTATCTCTCTGTCCGAGGTCATAAGACAAAGGTCTGTATACAGCTTGGCTGTTTTTTCGTTATAATTTCCCGTACCTATCTGAACGGTGTATTTTACGCCGGAGCTCGTCGACGGCGATCCGCCGTTTTCGGACTTCCTTGTAATAAGACACAGCTTTGAGTGAACCTTAAGTCCCTGGGGACCGTACATTACCCGACAGCCCGCCTCCTCGAGCTGTTTTGACCAGCCGATGTTATTTTCCTCGTCGAAACGCGCTCTCAGCTCCACAAGGACTACTACCTCTTTGCCGTTTTCCGCCGCTTGGCAAAGGGCTTTTACGACCTTGGAATTTTTTGCTACTCTGTAAAGGGTCATCTTAATGGACATAACGCTGTCGTCCTTAGCCGCCTCGTTAAGCAGTCTGATAAACGGCTGTATGCTCTCGTAGGGGTAGGACAGGAACAGATCTCTCTTGTCTATCTGCTCTATCATAGGAACGCTGTCGTCTATCATTCTCGAACGCTGGGGCGTCTGCGGAGCAAAGAAAAGCTCCTTTTTATCCTGCGCCTTATCGAATACGGGAAATACGAACGAGAAATCCAGCGGAGCTTTTTCCACAAAGACCTGCTTTTTGGAAAGCTCCAGCCTGTCGCAAAGCTCCTTGACCAGCGGGTCGGAAACCTGCTTTGAAAGCTGTAACCTCACAGGACAAAGTCTCTTTCTCTTGTTGATGAGCACGGACATATTCTGTCTGAAATCAAGCTCGCTGTCAAAGCTCTCGTCAACGTCTATGTCGGCGTTTCTTGTGATACGCATAAGGGTCTTTTCTTCTATTTTGTAGTTCTCAAAGGCTCTGTCCGCAAAGTGAGAAATGACCTCCTCCACCAGCACATAGCTTATAACGCTTTCGTCCTGAGTGGGCAGGAAAACCACTCTCTTGAATTTTTCACTGCACCCGATAATTCCCAGAGTTACCCCCGATTTCGACGAAAGTCTTGCGGCGACGTAAATGCTCTTGTTTACAAGAAACGGGAAAGGGTGACGCTTGTCGATAATAAGCGCATTGAGAAAAGGCTTTATCTCGTAAGCGTAATAAGCCTCCAGAAATTCAAGCTCCTGCTTGGTAAGATTTTTTATGCTTTTGTGTCTGATGTCGAATTGCTCCAAAGCCTTTGTTATGGACTTGTAGCTTTCGTCCTTTATGGGAATAAGCTCCCTCACCCTGCCGTAAATAGCGGCAAGCTGTTCCGACGGCTTCATTTTGGATTTGTTGTCCCTGTGATTGTCGTCCAGCAGCGACGCGTCGTAAAGCGAACCCACGCGCACCATAAAGAACTCGTCCAAATTGCTGGAATAGATCGACTGAAACAGCAGTCTTTCAAGCAAAGGCGTATTAACGTCCTGCGCCTCTTCAAGCACTCTGAGATTGAATTTCAGCCACGACAGCTCACGGTTGTCATAAACTTTATTTTCCACAGTTTTTAACCCCTTTTTCATCATTATTCGCTCCTATACTATTATATTACAAACACGAATGATTGTCAATCAAATCTATGTAAAATCCACGGAAATCAATTAGAGGTAAGAAGTTAGAAGTAAGAGGTTAGAAAAGGTGCGCCGAAGGCGCATTTTTGATGCCTTATCTTATATCCGGTTTCTAACTTTTGCGGAAATCAACTTTGTAAAAATTGATTTCTGTATTATACGGCAAAAGCGCCCTACTCCTGCCAATCGAGCGAACGCTCTACGGCGCGCTTCCAGCCTGCTGTCAATTTATTTCTGCGTTTCTCCTCCATATTAGGCACAAACTCACGGAAATTTTCCGAAACGCCGTTAAGCTCGTCCCTGCTTTTCCACAGCCCGCAGGAAAGTCCCGCCAGAAACGCCGCTCCCGTCGCCGTAGACTCGATATTCTTGGGACGGATTATGCTTCTGCCCAGTATGTCCGCCTGAAATTCCATAAGAAAATCGTTCTGCGATGCTCCTCCGTCGACCTTTATCATATTCAGAGCGGAGGTATCCTCCTCCATAGCTTTAATGACCTCAGCAGTCTGATACGCTATAGCCTCCAGCGCCGCCCTTACGATATGCGCCCTGTTCGAGCCTCTCGTAAGACCGAACATTGCTCCTCTTGCAGCGGAGTTCCAGTAGGGCGTACCCAGTCCCACAAATGCGGGCACAAAATACACTCCGTTGGTATCCTCAACGCTCCTTGCGATCTCTTCCGTTTCTTCGGCGGACTTTATAACGCCCAGTTCGTCTCTCAGCCATTTTACCACCGCTCCCGATACGAAAACCGAACCCTCCAGAGCGTAGGTTATCTTTCCGTCAATGCCCCAAGCTATGGTTGTAAGAAGTCCGTTTTTGCTGTCAATGGGCTTATCGCCCGTATTCATCAGAAGAAATCCTCCCGTACCATATGTGTTTTTAACGTCTCCCGTGAGATAGCAGCACTGTCCGAACAAAGCCGCCTGCTGGTCTCCCGCACAGCCGCAGATAGGTATTTCCGCACCGAAAACCGAGCTGTCGGTAACGCCGAAGTCCCCCGAAGAATTCCGAACCTCGGGAAGAACAGAAAACGGTATGCCCAGAAGTCCCAAAATCTCCCTGTCCCATTCAAGAGTATGGATATTAAAAAGCATAGTCCTTGATGCGTTTGAATAATCGGTTGCGTGAACCCTTCCGCCCGTTAAATTCCAGATGAGCCAAGCGTCCACCGTACCGAAAAGTATCTCTCCCCGCTCGGCTTTTTCCCGCACTCCCTGCACGTTGTCCAAAATCCACTTGATTTTCGTAGCTGAAAAGTAGGGGTCGATAAGCAATCCCGTTTTACTGCGGAAAAACTTTTTCAGTCCCTGTTCTTCGAGCTTTGCGCAGGTCTCCGCAGTACGTCTGCACTGCCACACTATCGCGTTGCAGACAGGCTTTCCCGTAGACTTTTCCCACATTATGACCGTCTCACGCTGATTGGCAATGCCGACAGCGGCGATCTCCGATACGTCAACGCCTGATTTTTCAATGCACTCTCTGGCGGAATTTATCTGTGAATTCAGAATATCCATAGGATCGTGCTCCACCCAGCCGCTTTCGGGAAATATCTGCGGATATTCCTGCTGAGCCGAGCAAAGCTTGCTTCCCGTCTTGTCAAAAAGCACCGCGCGGGACGAAGTTGTCCCCTGATCGAGTGAAAGAATATATTTTTTCATTATGTATGTTACCCTCCCTGTTATGTAAAATACGAATTTCCATAACATTATAATACTACTAAAATTTATACTTGTCAAATACTAAATTTTGTGATATACTAACATATAACAATGACAGAGGTGAGAATGTGCAGGATATAGAATATTTCTATCGGCATTTTCCCGTGCTTGAGACCGAAAGACTTATTTTAAGGGAGCTTACGGCTTACGACGTGCGGGACATAAAAAAATATTCCGCAGACGACAGATTATATACATACTGGGGCAGAAGAATGTCCTACAAGGAACGGGATCCGTCCGAAATGTTCCGCACCATACGCAAGGATAAACAGCCCGACTGCATACGCTGGGGCATAGAGGTAAAAAGCACGCGCGAGATCATAGGGGAAATAAACCTGTTCAATATCCAGAACAGCCGTATGGGAGAGATCGGCTACCGTCTTGCGTTTGAGAGACAGGGTAGAGGCTACTGCACCGAGGCGGTAAGGCGTATCATAAAATTCTGCTTTGAGGAGACCTCCCTGCAAAGACTTGAACTGCGGGCTATGGCGGCTAACGAGGCGTCCAACAGGGTAGCCCTGAAGTGCGGATTTATCAAAGAGGGTTTTATAAGGCAAGGGAAATTTGTACATATGTATGTAAATTACAATCTGTACGGACTTCTGCGTTCGGATATATATGACGACAGTACAGATGAAAATAATACGCCCGAACAATATGATGAAGAAAATACCGAAAAAGAGTACAGCTATTGAATAAAAGCGGAAAGGTCACGTCACTTGACAGAATTTACCGTCTTGCGGAATGAAAAAGAGTTTAAGGAGAATTAAAATATGGCGAAAGTAAAAAGCTCGTATATCTGCCAGAACTGCGGCTACGAAACGAGCAAATGGAACGGAAAATGTCCTAACTGCGGCGAATGGAACACCTTTGAGGAAGTCGAGGTTGCAGTTAAAAGCTCCGCAAAGGCGAAAGCGGGAGCAATAAAGGATATTTCCGACAGCATTGTGAGCGTAGGCAGCGTGGACGCAAGCTACGACGAGGTACGCTACGGCACGGGTCTGCGGGAGCTTGACAGAGTTCTCGGCGGCGGACTTGTAAAAGGCTCTCTGGTGCTCCTTGGCGGCGAGCCGGGTATCGGAAAGTCCACAATGCTTCTGCAAATATGCGAAACTATGGGCGACGACCATACCATACTTTACGTGTCGGGCGAGGAGTCCATAAGACAGATAAAGCTGAGAGCCAACAGGCTGGGCGTAAACAGTGAGAACCTTTATCTGCTTGCGGAAAACGAATGCGAAAAAATCTGCGCGGCGATAGTCAAGGAAAAGCCCGAGATAGTTATAATAGACTCCATACAGACTATGAGTATTTCCGAACTGCCCTCGGCGCAGGGCTCGATAACTCAGGTGAGGGAATGCACCAATCTGTTTATGCGTACCGCCAAGTCCGAGGAGATACCTATGTTCATAGTGGGGCACGTCAACAAGGACGGCGCTATTGCAGGTCCAAAGGTTATGGAGCATATCGTTGACTGCGTTCTGTATTTCGAGGGACAGAGAAATCTCAGCTACCGTATTCTGAGAGCGGTGAAAAACCGTTTCGGCTCAACCAATGAGATAGGCGTTTTTGAAATGGCTGATGCGGGACTTATCGAGGTCGAAAATCCCTCGATGATGATGCTGGAGGGCAGACCTACCGACGTTTCGGGAACCTGCGTTGCCTGCATAATGGAGGGTTCTCGTCCCATTATGGCGGAGGTTCAGGCTCTTGTGTCAAAGAGCAGTTTTTCCGCTCCGCGACGTACAGCGACGGGGTTTGATTATTACAGAATGGCAATTATCATTGCGGTGCTCGAAAAGCGTTTAGGTTACTTTTTCGGCGGACTTGACGTATACATCAATATAGTCGGCGGATTAAAGCTTGACGACACGGCGGCGGACTTATCCGTGGCGCTGGCTCTGTATTCAAGTCTTACGGACAAGGTAGTAAGCGACAAGACCATAGCTTTCGGAGAGATAGGCTTAGGCGGCGAGCTGAGGACTGTTTCCCACGCGGAACAGCGTATATCCGAGGCTGAGCGTATGGGATTTGAAAAATGCATACTTCCCGCACACGCGTTAAAGACCGTCGATACAGGAAAATATTCTATGAAGATCGTAGGAGTACGTTCAATAAAAGAGGCGTTTAAAGAAATATAAATGCTCGAGCTGTACAGGCAGGAGAAAGTTGTAAAATTTTTGTGAACTTTTGAAGATTTCTTGACTTTTATAGGTAAATATGTTATGATAGTTACGCCGCATGTTTACGGTATCAAAGAGCGGAGTATGTCCGCCGCCGTGCGCAGCGAGTTTTATAAAAAGGCAGGTGCATATGTAATGTACGCAGTAATTGAAACAGGCGGAAAGCAGTATCAGGTCAAGGCAGGCGATGAGGTTTTCATTGAAAAGCTCGACGTTAACGCTGAGGACGCTGTAACATTTGACAAGGTTATGGCAGTAGCTGACGACAACGGTATCAAGGTCGGCGCTCCTTACGTTGAGGGTGCGACGGTATCCGCAAAGGTTCTCAAGAACGGCAAGGCTAAGAAGATCACAGTTTTCACTTACAAGCCAAAGAAGGGCGAAAAGAGAAAAATGGGTCACAGACAGCCTTACACTAAGGTAGTTATCGAAGCTATCAACGCATAATGATTATCGCAGATTTTTTCCGCGGTCCGGACAATTTGCTGAAAGGCTTCCGTATAACGGGTCATGCAGGTATGGCGGATCACGGACACGACGTTTGCTGCGCAAGCGTTTCATCAGCCGTTATGATGACGGCGAATACCGTCACCGAGGCGTTTAAGATAAAGGCTGCGGTTTCGGTGGAGGAAAACGAAATTATGTTAAAGCTCCCAAGCGATGAGAACGGTGAAGGCGACAGAGTCCTGCTGGGACTGCTTACTCATCTTTACTTTCTCAGCGACGAATTTTCGGGGCGTATCAAAGTAAGAGTTAACAGCGTTTAGCTCCTCAAGATTACATTTCGGAGGTGTAATTAGTATGATAAAGATTTCTATGCAGTTTTTCGCTCATAAGAAAGGTATGGGTTCTACAAAGAACGGACGTGATTCCGAGTCCAAGAGACTTGGCGCAAAGAGAGCCGACGGTCAGTTCGTACTGGCAGGCAATATCCTCGTTCGTCAGAGAGGCACTCACATTCACCCGGGCGAGAACGTTAAGCGTGGTTCAGACGACACACTTTTCGCTACCAGCGACGGTGTTGTAAGATTTGAAAGACTTGGTAAAGACCGTAAGAAGGTTTCAGTTTATCCACAGGCTTAATTTTGTAACATATGACCCTGAGCCTTCTTCGGCTTGGGGTTTTTTGTTAAACTAGGGTATGTACGGCGTACAAAAAATAAAAATGGGGAAAAGGGGGTATATTATGAATGAAAGCGCAAAGATCAATGCGTCCTTTGCAAAAAGTTTTCTGAGTATCGGTATTGCAATTGCAGTTATTATCGGCGGTCTGTTTATTTACAAGTCGGTCACGGGTTATCAAAAGGTCACGTTCGTTGATCATTACGATAACTGTTCGGTATCCGTAAATATGGAAACACGCAGAAGCTATTCAAGAAAACACAGAAGAACAAAACGGTATTACTATGTAAGAGTCGTGAACGCCGAGCATAACATCGATTTGAACTATTCCTGCTCACGTTCTTATTATAAGGGCTTTCAGAAATATAACGGAAGAAGAGACGTAAAACTCAGTTTTTTCGCAAAGGAAAACGGCGAGATTTTTCCCGTTTACCGCTTAGGATGCGATGAAAAGGAAGCCGAGCGTGAACTTAGAGGTATAGACAGGCCTATAGGGTGGTATATACTGTATCGGGCGGGACTTGTGATTGCTGCGGCGGCTTTTTTTATCGGATTAAAGGCAAACCGTACAGCAAGAAATTACACAAATGCGCCTGCAATAAAAACTCCCACTAAGGAACAGCAGGATATGGTCGACGAGATAGACAGATTGCTTGCGCAGGACAAGTACGGAAAGTACAAAAATCATAAACTGAAATAACAGGAGGTTTGAAATATGTTTGTCGATTCGGCGAAAATATACATCAAAGCAGGCGACGGAGGAGACGGAGCGGTCTCCTTTCACCGTGAAAAGTATGTAGCCGCAGGCGGCCCCGACGGCGGCGACGGCGGCAAGGGCGGAGATATCGTATTCAAGGTTGACGATAATATTTCAAACCTGATAGATTTCCGCTATAAGAAAAAGTATGTGGCTGAAAAGGGACAGAACGGTTCTTCCAAAAATTCTTTCGGAAAAAGCGCTCCCGATCTGGTCATCAAGGTGCCGAGAGGTACTGTGGTCAAGGAGATCTCCAGCGGCAGAATTCTGGCGGATATGTCCTCCGACGAGCCTGTTATCATTGCTCACGGGGGAAAGGGCGGACGCGGCAACGCGCATTTCGCTACTCCCACAAGACAGATACCGAAGTTTGCAAAGCCGGGATTTAAAGGCGACGAATACGAGGTACAGCTTGAACTTAAGCTTATCGCCGACGTGGGACTTGTGGGCTTTCCCAATGTGGGAAAATCCACGCTTATTTCAGTGGTTTCTGCGGCTAAGCCCAAGATAGCGAATTATCACTTCACTACCCTTACTCCTGTGCTGGGAGTGGTTAAGATCGAGGACGGAAAATCCTTTGTAATGGCGGATATTCCGGGACTTATCGAGGGCGCAAGCGAGGGCGTGGGTCTGGGTCACGAGTTTCTCCGCCACGTTGAACGCTGCCGCCTGATAGTACACGTTGTGGACGTTTCGGGTATCGAGGGCAGAGATCCTATAGAGGACTTTGAGACGATCAACAGGGAGCTTTCCAACTTCTCGCAGGAGCTTGCGGAGGCTCCGCAGATAGTTGCGGCGAACAAGACCGATATGGCAAGTCCCGAACAGACAGCGAAGTTCAAGGCTTATATCGACAAGCTGGGACTTCCCTATTATGAAATTTCGGCGGCTACCACTATAGGTACAAAGGAGCTTACCTACGGTATATGGGAGGAGCTTGAAAAGCTCCCGCCCGTTAAGAAGTTTGAGGCTCAGCCGCTTACCAAGGAGGAGCTTGACGCTAAGCTGCTCACAAACAAGGAGTTCTCCGTTACGGTCGAGGACGGCGTTTATTTTGTGGAGGCAGACTGGCTGTACGATATTCTCAGAACGGCAAATATGGACGACTATTCGTCATTGCAGTATTTCCAGAATGTGCTCGTTTCAAGCGGTGTAATAGCCAAGCTTGAGGAAATGGGTATAGACGAGGGCGACACGGTGGCTATATTCGACTTTGAATTCGAGTATATGAGATAAGGGGGAATTTCGACGGAAATCAAAATGTCCGAGCGCGAGGCAAATCAGTACTCCCCTCTTACTCTTGCTTTTATGGGGGACGCGGTTTACGAACAGAAAGTAAGAGAGCGGCTCGTTCTCGCTCACAATATGTCCGCAAACGCTCTGCATAGGCTGGCTGTTGAAAGAGTTCGCGCGGAATATCAGTCCAGATGCATACTCAAAATTATTGAGGACGGTATACTTACAGAGCGTGAAACCGACGTTTTCAAAAGGGGCAGAAACGCAAAGGTCAATCCGCCGAAGCATTCGACGGTCATGGAATACAGAAACGCCACGGGACTTGAATGTCTTTTCGGGTATCTGTATCTTACGGCGGAGCACGAGCGAATAGAGCAGTTATTTGAGATATGCTGGGGAATGGAAGTTTAATCTATTTACATAATAAGGAGTGGAATTTATGTCAGGTCATTCAAAATGGGATAATATCAAGAGAAAGAAAGGTGCGACCGACGCGGCAAGAGCAAAGGTTTTCACCAAGATAGGACGTGAGATCGCAGTGGTTGTAAAAATGGGCGGTCCCGACCCTGCAGGCAACGCAAAGCTGAGAGACCTTATCGCCAAAGCAAAGGCCAACAACGTACCTAACGACAATATTGACAGAATTATCAAAAAGGCTGCAGGCGACGGCGACAAGAACAACTACGAGCCTATGGTATACGAGGGCTACGGTCCCAGCGGAGTTGCCGTTATCGTCGAGTGTCTTACGGACAACAAGAACAGGACTGCGGGCGATGTCCGCCACTATTTCGATAAGTTCGGCGGAAATATGGGCACTTCGGGCTGCGTATCCTTTATGTTCTCGGACGTCGGAACAGTCGTTATCGAAAACAACGGCGCGGACGAGGACAAAATTATGGAGGACTGCTTTGAGGCGGGCGCGGACGATTTCAACATCGAGGACGATGTAATTGAGATTTCCTGCGGGCCTAACGACGTTTCGACAGTAAGAGAGGCTCTCGAGGGTATGGGCTATAAGGTGCTTTCGGCGGAGGCTGAAAAGATCCCTTCAAACTACACCACTATTGAGGATCCCGAAGCTATGAAGAAAATGGGACTTCTCCTCGAACATCTCGAGGACAACGATGACGTTCAGAACGTTTACCACAACTGGGAGAATATGCCTGTCGAGGAAGAGGAATAAAAAATTTATAAAAACCTCCGAGTAATTTTTATTCGGAGGTTTCATAATAATAAAGAGCAGACAAAAATCTGCTCTTTTTATATACTATGAAATTTTGTAATATCCCTTCACGCTGACATCGCTTGAAATATCATCGGAGCTTGTGCCCTCGGCGTAAGAATCATATGTGAACTCATAATTTTTATATCCCTGCACCATCATATACAGACAGCGGAATGAATATGTATTTCCAACCTGATATGATACTTCTTCCTCGGTTTCCAGAGAAGTCATACTTCCCATTCCAATGTAGGTTGACGCTCCGTCCGCTGAGGGTATTCCTCCGCCGCCTATATTATGCACTGAAAAATTAATATCAGGCGCTATAATTCCATAATCGGAGCTGGGGAAATCAGAGGGAACATATACTTCATACTCCATTACGCAAAGCTCGCAATCGCTTGGTATTTTAAGCTGGCTTTCATCTATTTGCCCGTATTCTGATGAAAGGCTGTTATGCAGTTCAATAGCGTCATTGACATATTTTTCGTCATCAGAACGTGACACGGATTTGGTTACTCTAACATAAATCGTGTGATAAACACTGTCAACCGGTGAATATATAGTCGTGCTGACCCACTGATTAATTTCAGCCGCATTGTCCTCTGCGGTATCGGTATCCTGAACAGCCTCGGCGGTTATGTCGCTGTTTTCATCAGCTTTACTGTCACTTTCCGCCTCGCTTGATACAGCGGAACTTTCAGAAGTCTGCTCCGCCTCAGACATTATTTCGGATTCCGCTGTCGTTTCCTGAGCCTCCGACGAGACCTTCTGTTCAACGTCTTGCTCCGCAATTACGGAAGAGCTGTCCGTCTCGGTCTCGTTAACGGAACTGTCTTGGGTTGTCTTATCCGAACACCCTGCTGCACCGCAAACCATTAATACCGCCATAAGAAAGGCTGTGACCTTTTTAATTCCCATATAAATCCTCCTAAAATTTATTTGCTATATTAATTCCTGCAAGCATATAGCCTTGGATATCCATACGGATATTTACATACATATTATACCGCCATTCAGATAGTTTGTCAACATATCCAAACGGATATATGATAAAATTATTATTATCTGCCAAAAACAAGAGGTGATTTTTATGTATTTTTATCAAAGGCTGCGTGATTTAAGGGAAGATTGTGATAAAACTCAAAAAGATATTGCTGATTATTTAGGGATAATTCCGGGGCAATATCAACGATATGAAAGCGGCAAACGCGAGATACCCTACCATATGGTTATTGAGCTTGCAAAATATTATCATGTTTCTTTGGATTACATTGCAGGACTTACCAACGATAAAATAGGGCTTACAAAGTCCTCTCTTGCTGATAATGAAACTAAGTTAATTACTAAATTCAGAAAACTCGGTCCCGAGAACCAAGGAAGAATATTAGAGCGTCTCGATATGCTCTCAGAGTAGAGAAAAAACCGCCGCAGAGGGTCTGCGGCGGTTTTCGTATAATTTATCCCAATATGATCTTATGGAAAACTTTCTTTCCCTTTTTAACGGTAACAGGCTCGGTGACGTCTATCATCGTCTTAGGGTCGGTGACCTTTTCGCCGTTTACCGAAACAGCGTTGCTTGTTACAAGCCGTCTCGCCTCGCCGTTTGACGGACAGAGACCCGCTTTTACCAGCATTGTGAGAATTCCTATCTTATTATCTGCGTCAACGTCATCTGCGGTGAGCGTTGTGGTCGGCATATCTGCGCTGTCTCCGCCGCCCGCAAAGATCGCTTTAGCGGCTGCGTCCGCCTTGTCTGCCTCCTCTTGACCGTGGACAAGCTTTGTAAGCTCATATGCGAGCAGCTCCTTAGCCTTGTTGAACTCTGCGCCCTCCATATGCTTTTCCATTTCCTCGATCTCCTCGATAGGCACGAAGGTAAGCATTTTCAGACACTTGATAACGTCCGCGTCGCCAACGTTTCTCCAGTACTGGTAGAAATCGTAGGGCGAGGTCTTTTCAGGATCGAGCCATACTGCGCCCTTTTCGGTCTTGCCCATTTTCTTTCCCTCGGAGTTCAGCAGAAGAGTGATAGTCATAGCGTAAGCGTCCTTACCGAGTTTCTTTCTGATAAGCTCGGTGCCTCCCAGCATATTAGCCCACTGGTCGTCTCCGCCGAACTGCATATTACAGCCGTAGTCGGTAAACAGCTTGTAGAAGTCGTAGGACTGCATTATCATATAGTTGAACTCAAGGAAAGTAAGTCCCCTTTCCATTCTCTGCTTGTAGCACTCAAAGGTAAGCATTTTGTTGACCGAGAAGCAAGCTCCCACTTCACGGAGAACGTCCACATAGTTAAGATCGAGCAGCCAGTCGCCGTTGTTTACAACGATAGCCTTGTCCTCTGAAAAATCGATAAAATGGGACATCTGCTTTTTGAAGCACTCGACGTTGTGGTTTATCGTTTCCTTAGTCATCATTTTTCTCATATCGGTTTTACCCGAGGGGTCGCCTATCATAGCGGTACCGCCGCCGATAAGAACGATAGGCTTGTTTCCAGCCATTTGCAGACGTTTCATAAGGCATAGAGCCATAAAGTGTCCGACGTGAAGACTGTCCGCAGTAGGGTCGAAACCGATGTAGAAGGTCGCCTTACCCGCATTGATAAGCTCCTTGATCTCCTCCTCGTCGGTAAGCTGAGCGAGAAGTCCTCTTCTCTGAAGTTCTTCAAATAATGTCATTTTATATTCCTCCAATTTAATTATTAACTAATCTGATTTCCATTTTGTACATTCGGGGAGTAAATCCCATTGCGCCGTAAAAATCAACAGCGTCGTAATTTTCATACCATACTCCCAGCTCGATACTGTTACAGGAACGCTCCCTTGCATAGCTTTTTATGTGCTCCGTAAGCGCTCTGCCCACGCCGTTTCCCTGCCAATCCGTATCGACTGCAAGCTGATCGATAAAACACCGTCTGTAAAAGGTTCGGGTTTCACTCTCACATATCTCGTGAATAAAAAACTCGGCGTAGCCTTGAATCATTCCGTTTTTTTCGTAAACTATCAATTCCCTTTCGCCGTTTGAAAGAGTTTCCGCAAGACTGCTCCCGAAAAAACTCCGCTTTGGCATATTAAAATAATCGGGACGTATTTCAACGTGCTTTTTGTGCAGCTGACTGTAAATCCTCGCCATACCTTCAATATCGGCAATTTCTGCTTTTCTTACCATTTATATGACCTCGCTTTCAAATATTATTTTGAAAACGGGACATAAACGATGAGATCAGGCTTTGATCTCACGGATACCACCGCCTTTCGCAACATATCTTAAAATCTTTCATAAAAGCCGCTGTTCCCGCCGTGCTCTTTATCGTACCTGCGGCTTTCTTCGTACAGCTTATTCTGTTTGCTGTTATTCTCGGCTGTTTTCTCCGAAAAAATAAAACGCTGCGGTTCTTCGGACTTGTAACACTCATCAGCTAATCGGTCAAGCTTTTCGGGAGCGGTAAAACTCAGATCATATTCCTCTTCGGTTATAAAAAAATATATGTTGTACCAAGCTGCCCGACTTACAACTGCTGCAAGCACATATTTCTCAAGAAAAGGGCTGTACCCGACGGAATAATATTTGCTGCTGCGAACTCTTTCGTTATTTAATATCATTGCCGTTCCTCCGATTTGAGATAAACAATAATTAAACTTTTATCTATCGCGGAAAAACCTTACTGCAATTCTCAATATCGTCGCATTCCTTTTCCGAAATGTAGATTTCCGCAGATAAAGATAAATCGTTATTTAAAAATTTCTCATTGCTTAATAATTCAACAATCAAAGGATAACTGTCATTCGCACAGTCGGCTTTAAGCCACAAGCCCAAAGAATTATCCTCTAAATAATCGTATCCGTCGTCTGAAATTGCTCCGCCTGAAATTTCCACAATTCGTTCGGGAACTGAATAACGAAGATCAAGGTCGGGATTTTCAAGCTTTGACGGATTTAATTTTATAATGATCGTCTGCATATTATTTTCATTCTTTTCTATGTATCAAAAAAGCTTAACTGCATATCCCCGTAGCCACGCTTGTAATCGGCTGTTATCTCTCTCATATTGTACAAAATTCCGTACTGCTGACATTCTCTTGTGAAAATGCCCCACAGCTTTCCCGCATTGGGAGAAACGCATTCGTAGCGGTCTCCGTAGTAGGCACGGTACTTGTCCGACAGTCCCGGGAAAAGCCTGTCGAGCTTGTCATAATAATATTCCCGCTGGTTTTGACGGGTCGTCATTCCGAATGCGGGATATATGTAATTTACTCCGCATTCGTGAGCCTTACGCACAATACCCAGAATGTTTTCCTCCGTGTCCTCTATAAAAGGAAGGACGGGCATCAAGGTTATACCCGTTTTCAGTCCCGCCGATGACATTTTCGCAAGAGCTTCAAAACGTTCCGAGGAAACGGAAACATTCGGTTCGATAAGACTGCACAGCTTATCGTCGCAGGCAGTTACGGTCATTTTGCAGAGTACGGGAGAATGCTCCGATATCTGCTTGTACAGGTCAATATCCCTCGTTATAAGAGCGGACTTGGTTATCACCGTTATCCCGAAATTATACGCATCAATAAGCATCAAAGCTTTTTCGGTGAGACGTTCCTCTTTTTCAAACGGATTGTACGGGTCGCTCATCGCTCCCGTTCCGATAACGCCTGTACGCACCTTTCGCCTCAGCTCGTCACGGAGTATCTCTATGCAGTTTTCCTTTGCCCTCACCGTATCGAAATTATCGATACGATAGCATTCGCTCCTGCTGTCGCAGTAAATACAGCCGTGACAGCAGCCTCGGTACAAATTCATATTGTAGTCGTTGCCGAACCATTCCGTTGACTTGTTTTTCTGTAGAACGGTCTTGCAGGGAACCGTCTGCATAACATCACTCCTGTTAAACGCCTCTGAAAATAAAAAATCCTCCGACAAGCCTAAGCTTATCAGAGGACGAATTATCGTGGTACCACCTCAGTTTATCGGGTCTCCCCGACCTCAACAGGCTCGGCATAAAGTCAATAAATACATTGCCTTAAACGAAGCCCCTGCGCTTTAACGGGCGCGCCCGTATTTCACTACTGTCGCTTTTACAAGCGATTATTTCGCAAAATCAGCTCGGAGATGTATTCGCATTTTATCCGACCTGCTTTCTCACACCGACCGAAAGCTCTCTTAAAAATCCGATAAAGGCTACTTGTTCCCGTCACAGCATTTAAGTTAATTCAATTTAAGATACAGTATATCACAGCTTACGGTATTTGTCAATAGCCACAGGAAAAAGTTCTCCGAAAAATTTATCCTGCAAGTTTTTCGTTGATATAACCGCAGACCTCCTCGGGCTTGATACCCAAAGCGTGCGCAAGTCCGTCAAACAGCAGAGTTTCGGCGTCCTTGAAAAAATGCTCGTCTGCCGCATGGAGCTTTCTTCCCTTTTCATACTGTGACTGTCTGTGCAGGTACAGCGATCTCACCATTTTCGCTACCCTTTTCATATCGCCGTCCGTGAGAATTTCCTTAAACAACTGAGTTCTCTCATTATCGGAGGCTATCCACTTTATGTTATCGTCGGACATTTCAGAGATTATCTCCTCAGCCTCGCCGCCTGTGAGTACAGGCTTTATTTTAGACATAAGCTTTTCATTATCCTTTGGCACATACACAGTAGAATTTGCCTTGTACACAGGTTTCAGCACGATATAGCTTTTCATCTCGCCCTTGACCCGCTGCTGCATTTCTCCGTCGATCCTGCACACTCCTGCCATTCCGTAGGATACAACACTGCCTGTTTCAAACATAAAATCCCCGCCTTTCAGACATTACTATCAAGGCAACACTGTAAAGAGGTGAGAAGCCAGAGGTAAGAGGTTAGAAAAGGTAAGCCACAGGCATTTTTATATTTTGTCTGTATCTAAGATATCTTATATCTATCCGGCTGCTAACTTCCTGCACAGTATTGTCCGGTCTTATATATTAATTATACCACTTTTTTAACATTTTTGTCATAGGCAATTTGCACAAAATTACTGAAAAACAGCATTAAAAAGGAGCGGACAGCCCCGTCCGCTTCCCAAAATATGAATATTATTTTTCCTTGATATACGCCTTAACGATCTCGCCGATATACTGAACGTGATAGTCCTTTGCGGCATACCACTTTTCGTCATTGCCTTTATCGGTAAAGCATTCGGGTTTCATTTCCTGCACATAAGCCTTTGAGCATACCAGCACAAGCTCCGCCTGCTCAAAGGAGGTCGTATCAAAGCTGTATTCGCTGTCATATACCTCGCCGCTGTCCTTAACGGACATTGGAACAAGCCCCGTTTCCTTTGCCTTATCGCAGTCCCTGCCGCTGTGAGAGCCGCAGTAGCTCAGAGCCTTTTTCATATCCTCTCCGAAAAATGAGACCGTAAAGTAATCTTCCCTGTCAATGAACTCCTTTGTGTATCTCTGTGGTCTGATTACTGTGGTGAATGTGTTCTTCCCCCACATTACGCCCGCAAAGCCCCAGGACGCAGTCATTGTGTTCCAGCCGCTTTCATTTCCCGCCGTGACCAGAAACCAGTCCTTGCCTACCTTTTGGTACGGGTTAAAATCCAGCGTATTCAGTACTGCGGGAGATACCTCCGTAAAACCAAGCTCTTTCATTCTGTCATTCATAATAAAAAACCGCCTTTCTGAATTATCTATTTATAATTATACTCCAAAAAATTCAAAAATGCAACCGTTTTGTAATTGCTTTTTTTACATATATGTGGTATAATGTCATTATGTATTGGAATGCGTGTTTTGCGTTTATGCATTTGTTCGGAGGTACGCATGGAAAATCCGTGCCGCAAATTTAAAAATGTATAAAACACTGTATATTTTATCTTATTATACATAATTTATTGAGAAAATTCGTATAATTATAAAATTTTTATGCAAAAGCACTTGACAATGCCGCATAATGGTGTATAATATAAATATCTGATGTATTAAATAACCTTTATGCACGGGCAACTACCTATTGCCCGAGAAATTTACTTTTGGAGGAATAATTATGGCAAAAGAAATCAAAAAGGTTGTACTTGCTTATTCCGGCGGACTTGATACTTCTATCATTATTCCGTGGCTTAAGGAAAATTACAACAACTGCGAGGTAATCGCAGTTTCGGGAGACGTAGGTCAGGGCACCGAGCTTGACGGTCTTGAGGAAAAGGCTATCAAGACAGGCGCGTCAAAGCTTTATATCGAGGATCTTACAGAGGAATTCATCACCGATTACGTATATCCTACCGTTCAGGCAGGCGCTGTTTACGAGAACCAGTATCTTCTCGGTACTTCGTTTGCCCGTCCTATCATCGCTAAGAGAATTGCGGAGATCGCCGTAAAGGAAGGCGCGGACGCTATTTGCCACGGCTGTACGGGAAAGGGCAACGATCAGGTAAGATTTGAGCTTGCTATCAAGGCGCTCGCTCCCGATATGGAGATCATTGCTCCTTGGAGGATTTGGGACATCAAGTCAAGAGAACAGGAAATCGAGTATGCCGAGGCGCATAACATTCCTCTTAAGATCAACAGAGAAACAAACTACTCAAAGGATAAGAACCTGTGGCACCTTTCACACGAGGGTCTCGACCTTGAAGACCCTGCGAACGAGCCTCAGTACGAAAAGGAAGGCTTCCTTGAAATGGGCGTTTCACCGCTCAAGGCTCCCGATAAGCCGACTTACATAACTATCCACTTTGAAAAGGGTATTCCTACAGCTATCGACGGCGTTGAGATGAACGGCAAGGAGCTTGTTACAAAGCTCAATGAGCTTGGCGGCGCAAACGGTATCGGTCTTGCGGATCTGGTAGAGAACAGACTTGTGGGCATGAAGTCCAGAGGAGTATACGAAACGCCCGGCGGAACTATTCTTTACAAGGCTCACGAAATCCTCGAGACTATCACTATCGATAAGGAAACTCAGAGAATTAAGGCTCACCTCGGTATCAAGTTTGCCGATATCGTTTATAACGGCCAGTGGTTCACTCCTCTCAGAGAGGCTATCAGCGCATTCGTTACCGAAACTCAGAAAACCGTTACGGGCGATGTAAAGCTCAAGCTTTACAAGGGCAACATCATCAACGCGGGCGTTACTTCGCCATACACGCTCTATGACGAGGAGGTTGCAACCTTCGACGAGGACAATGTTTACAATCAGGCGGACGCAACAGGCTTTATCAATCTTTTCGGTCTGCCGATAAAGGTAAGAGCTCAGCTTGAACAGAAAAGAAAAAACGCTGAAAAGTAAAAAGTAAGCGGCTATTTTAAAAGGGCGGAACAGCCCTTGAAATGGGAGGTTATTAATATGTCAGATACATCAGGAATTTTTGAACCCGGTTTCGATAAGAAAGTTGAAATCTCATACGACAGCCTGCCAAATTCCTCGTTTGAGGACGTTAATCTCGGCGGAGCTAAGTTCAGTAATGTTAATCTCAAGGAAAGCATCTTTGAGGACGTCAATATGGACGAAGTGGTTTTCGACAACACCAGTATGCAGAGCGGTAAATTCACCGATATGTATATGATAAATTCAAAGTTTCTGGGAGTAAACATCAGCAATTCGCGCTTTGGCTGCTCCATTATGAACAACGTTGAATTCAAGAACCCCGACCTGAAGAATTCGCAGTTTATCCACTGCGACCTTTCGGGAGTTGAGATCAGCGACTGCAAGATCGACGGACTGAAGATCAACGGTGTTGATATCCAGAAACTGCTTGAACAGCACGAAAAAGAAATTCAAGGCATTTAATCGAAACTGAAGATGTGTATAAGGGCAGAATGACCCGCAGGGGTTATTTTGCCCATACATATTTAAAATGATTTATTTGTATGGGGAGATTTTTATGGGTAACAGAGTTTTTACAAAAAAGGACAAGGCTTTCAATACGATTTACAGACTGATAATTTTTATTTGTTTTGCAGGCTCGTTAGCAGCGGTTTACGGAATTTTAGCTATTGTTAATGCAAAAGAATTCGGAAAAAATATAATTGCTCCAATGACGTTTATGTCCTACGGATACTATGTATCGCTGATCGGCTCGACATCGGCGGTCATATTCAGTATTCTTGCATATAAAAGCGGAAATACAGCAAGTCTGTTTTTCAGAACTGTATTTTCCATAGGAATATGCATTCTTGAAGTTATAGGACATAGCTTTATGAGAATAGTTAAATTTATGTGCGACATTATGAACAAATACGGATACGAGTATATCACCGGTACAAGTTCTCCTGAGGAGGCAGGACTTACTCAATCTGAGATCGAGCAAATCAAGAGTTTTGGAAAACTCGACCTTGACAGCATCAATGAAGATGTATATTTTTACCTCTTTTCAGGAATTTTTCTTGGTGCAGTTGTGTATTTTATTTTAAGTATTACGTCCTTGCACAGTCTCTTAAAGCAGAGAAATATCCCCGTTTCAAACGGTATTCCAATGGACGACGAGCTGGCGCGGTATTACAGCGGCAATAACAGCGGTTACAACGATATAAATAATTTATAAGTAAGGTGGTATAAAAATGGCAGGTAAAATGTGGGCAGGAAGATTTACAAAGGAAGTTGATGAAAGAGTTAACGATTTTAATTCGTCCATTTCCTTTGATGCAAGAATGTATCGTCAGGACATCGAGGGCTCGATAGCTCATGCGACTATGCTGGGCGAATGCGGCATTATCGATATGGACGAAAGCAGAAAGATCATCGAGGGCTTAAAGGGCATTCTTGCAGATATTGACAGCGGAAAGTTACAGTTTGATCCTGCCGCAGAGGACGTTCATATGTTCGTAGAGGCGGAGCTTACCGCACGTCTCGGAGATACGGGAAAGAGACTTCATACTGCGCGTTCCAGAAACGATCAGGTGGCTCTTGACATAAGAATGAACTTAAAGGCTGAAACTCTTGAAATCATCGAGCTTGTCAAGTCTCTGGAAAAAACCATAGTTTCCATTGCTGAAAAGCACTTGACTACCGTTATGCCGGGATACACGCATTTGCAGAGAGCGCAGCCCATTACGTTCGCTCATCATTTAATGGCTTACGCAAATATGCTTTTGAGAGACTTGGGCAGACTTCGGGACTGCTACAAGAGAATGAACGTTATGCCTTTGGGAAGCGGCGCGCTGGCGTCCACTACATACCCCATTGACAGACAGAGAGTATGCGACATTCTGGGATTTGACGAGATAACGCAGAATTCCCTTGACGGCGTGTCCGACAGAGATTTCTGTATTGAGCTTATCTCTGCTATTTCCGTACTGATGATGCACCTTTCGAGATTTTCCGAGGAGATAATTATGTGGTGCTCGTGGGAATTCAAATTTATCGAGCTTGACGACGCCTACGCAACAGGCTCGTCCATTATGCCGCAGAAGAAAAATCCCGACGTTACGGAGCTTATCAGGGGCAAGACAGGCAGAGTTTACGGAGATCTGAACACTCTGCTGGTTATGATGAAGGGCATTCCCCTTGCGTACAACAAGGATATGCAGGAGGACAAGGAGGCTGTGTTTGACGCGATAGACACCGTTAAGCTCTGCCTTAAGACCTTTGACCCAATGCTTGCCACAATGACGGTTCTCCCCGAAAATATGAGAGCGGCGGCGGCAAAGGGCTTTATAAACGCTACCGACTGCGCGGACTACCTTGTCAAAAAGGGTATGCCGTTCAGAGACGCATATAAAATTACGGGTACGCTTGTACATACCTGTATTGAAAAGGGCTGTACTCTGGAAACGCTCCCGCTGGAGGAGTACAAAAAGCTTACGGATAATTTTGACGAGGACGTTTACGAGGCTATCAGCCTTGAGACCTGCGTAATGCAGAGAAAAGCGGCGGGAGGTCCCGCTCCCGAAAGCGTCAAGGCGCAGATCGAATATGTCAAGGCGCGTATTTAATAGGCTGTGGAGCAGTCCTCTGAAAGCCGCCGTGCTTACGCTGGCGATATGGGCGGTGGTCACAAATCTGCTGTTTGTGATCGCAGATAAGGTGCTGGTAAGCATATTTACTTTGTTTTTAGGCTTTGGATTTATCTATCCTGTGTCGGCTGTCGTACTGTTTTTCAGACTTTCAAAAAGGCACGGCATTTTATGGTATTTTTATCTTGCCGTATTGGCGGTAACCGCCTTAGAATATCTGCTGGTTGACGGATTTAAGTCCATTTCGCCCAATATTATAGTAATGACATTATTGTGTCTGATTTTCGGCTGCGGTTTCGGAAACTGTTTTGCGGACAGAGATATGATAAACGCCGAAAAGGAACAGCGCAGAAAGAAAAGGCTCAACGAGGATAAGGAATACAAAGGCATTTTAGAGGATACTCCCCGAAAGAGGAAGAAATAGATTAGGAAGTGTAAAAATGAAACATAAGGTTTTTATCGACGGCAAGGCAGGCACTACGGGACTTAAAATTTATGACCGACTGGGCTGCCGCGACGATATTGAAATACTGCTTATAGACGAGGACAAGCGCAAGGACAACGCCGAGCGGGCAAGACTTATAAACAGCGCGGATATTGTTTTCCTTTGTCTGCCCGACGCGGCGGCTAAGGAGGCTGTAGAGCTTTGCACAAATCCCGATGTTAAAATAATCGACGCCTCCACAGCGCACAGGACTAATCCCGAATGGGATTACGGTTTTCCCGAACTGTCGGAGAGACACAGGGAAAATATCAGGAATTCCAAGAGAGTGGCAAATCCCGGCTGTTATGCAAGCGGATTTATTTCCCTTGTTTATCCGCTGGTTCAGGCGGGCGTACTTCCCGAGGAATACCCGTTGACCTGCCACGCAGTTTCAGGCTACAGCGGCGCAGGAAACAAAATGATCTCCGCTATGGAGGGCGCAGACAAGACCAAAGAAATGTGTTCGCCACGTCAATATGCTCTGGGACAATGTCATAAGCACCTGCCCGAAATGCAGCAGGTGTGCGGTCTGAAATATCAGCCTATGTTCAATCCTATGGTAGACGATTATTACAGCGGTATGGTCGTTACCGTTCCGCTGATCTCCAGATGTCTTGCAAAGAATTATACTCCTGCGGACATTCACGAGATCATGTCCGCCCATTATGCGGGACAGCATTTTGTAAAGGTTATGGAGCTTGGCGGTGCGGAAACTCTCCCCGACGGATTTATGGCGGCTAATACTCTGGCGGACACAAACAATATGCAGATCTTTGTCTGCGGCAGAGACGAGCAGATACTGCTGTGCTCACGCTTTGACAATCTGGGCAAGGGCGCAAGCGGAGCCGCTGTGCAGAATATGAATATTATGCTCGGTATCGACGAGACCGCAGGACTTGAATAAAATTAAAGACAAAGGAAATTTCACCGATGAAGAAAAAGCTTAAACTGGCGGCGGCAGCCGCATTGATGATAACATTCGCCGCTTGCGGAAATATAGGCAAGGCTGATCCTTCGGCAATTACCAAAAAGACAGACGCGGACAGTAAGCCTGCGGTTTCCGAAATTGACGACAGCAGTACTTCCTCTGAAGATACCTCGTCATCACAGGCTGAAAAAACCGAAGAGCAGCTTGAGCAGGAAAAGAAAGAGCAGGAAGAACGGGATAAGATCGCAAAGACCGTTGAAAAGACAATGAAGGATATGTCCAAGGAGGAAAAGGTCGGACAGCTCTTTATGATAAGACCCGACGCTCTGGAAGCAAATACGACTGCGGAAAACGTAAATAGCGACGGGGTTTACGGGACTACCTACGTTGACGAGCTTATGGTTGAAAATATGAATAAGTATCACGTCGGCGGAGTTGTTGTTTTTGAGAAGAATATTTCCGATACCGACCAGCTGAAGAGCCTTATCAAGGATCTACAGAAATCAAGCGAAACCCCTATGTTTGTGGGTATAAACGAGGAAGGCGGGGACTTTGCTCCCATTGCAAACGCCGAGGGCTTTAAGGTCAAGACCTTTGACAATATGATCGAGATAGGCAAGACAGAGGACGGCGCTAAGGCAAAGGAAGTCGGCAAGAAGATCGGCGGCTACCTCAGCGATTACGGCTTTAATCTTGATTTCGCTCCTGCAGCGAACGTTGCCGCAGACGTCAGCAGTTCTTTCGGCAGCGATCCCAAGGTCGTTGCTAAAATGGTTTCAAACGAGATCAAGGGCTTTCACGAAAGCGGAATTATGGCTGCCGTAAAACACTTCCCCGGTCAGGGCGGTGAAAACGGAGCGGCTAAGACCTCAAAGGACTGGGTAGAGCTTATGGAAAGCGACGTTATCCCCTTTGCGGAAGTTCTCGGCGAAACCGATATGATCTTAGTGGGAAACATCAGCACTCCCGAGGTGACAAACGACGGACTTCCCGCCTCGATGTCAAAGGAGATAATCGACGAAAAGCTCAGAAAAGAGCTGGGTTATGAGGGAGTTGTTGTTTCGGGTCCTATGTCCTCTTCGGCGGTCACGGGTACATACAATTCGGGCGAATGCGCTGTGAGAGCGATAAATGCGGGTGCGGACATTGTTCTTCTCCCCTACGACCTTGACGAGGCTTACGATACAGTCCTCAAGGCTGTCAAGGACGGCACTGTCAGCGAGGACAGACTTAACGAAAGCGTTGAAAGAATTCTCACTCTTAAAGCAGAGTACGGACTTATAAAGTAAGGTGAGGTTATGACAAGCGTATATTTTGTAAGACACGCACAGCCCGACAGAACGGTTCGTGACGACAGAACAAGACCCTTGACAGCCGAAGGTCTGCGAGACAGTACCGCTGTGGCGGATTTATTGCAGGGACGGAATATCGATATGCTGATGTCAAGTCCCTACAAAAGAAGTATGGACACTATCGGCGAGCTTTCAAAGCGTCTGGGACTGGAAATCCTCACCGACGAGGATTTCCGTGAGCGTAACGCAGGGAGCTGGCACGGAGATAATTTCCTTGAATTTATAAAAAATCAGTGGGCTGATTTCGACTACCGCATTATGGACGGCGAAAGTCTGCGGGAGGTTCAGACAAGGAATGTGTCTGCGCTGAAAAAATTACTTTCGGAAAACGAGGGCAAAAATATCGTTCTTGCCACCCACGGAACTGCGCTCAGCGTAATACTCAACTATTATTATCCCGAATACGATTATGAATGCTTTATGAAAATAATAGACTTTATGCCGTTTATAATCCGATTGGACTTTGAAAACGGCAAGGCTGTAAACGCTCAGACAGAGCTTATCATACATAAGGAGTACAAATGATATGTCGGGTTATATTACATTCTGGTCCAAGGATTATGTAAAAAGTCTTGAAAAATCAGGCGATAAGGGTCCTTTTTCGGTAGTTTACGGAAGTCGGCACACGAAAATGCCGAGTATCTCTTCCCTAAAAACAGGAGATATTGTCTATCCCGTTGCTATTTTGCAGGGAACGCTCTGCGCAATGGCAAGGCTTGAGGTCGATAAGATAGAGCCTGCATTCGATTATCTTATGAGAGAAACGGGACAGCGGCACTCTGCGTTGATACCCGAGGGAATTCTTATGCTCGAAAGCACAAAATGCGGAGATTTCGCTGTGTTTTCAGGCGGCTGCGGATATATTGACAAATGTGATATTCCCGACAATATTCACACCGTTATCCGTGAGGACGAGTTAAAACCTCTGCCCCATAAATTTCATCAGGAGCCTATAACCTGCTGTGCGAAAACTGCGGCAAGCGGCAAGGGGTCGGAGATATATCCCAGACCGATAGCAAAAGAGATGCTTCCCGACTTGCTTTTCGGGAAAACCAAGTCCTCGCAAAAGCCGCTGAGATTTAATGAAAACGGCGTTCCGCAAAGCGTTTCGCTGAGCGGCTTTATACGGAAAATGAGCGACGGAACCTTTGAAATTTTTGAGCGGTTGTTCAGAGAGTAACGATTAAAGGAGAAATTTATATGAAAGAGATCACTAAAACAGCCTTTGAGGGCTATACATATATTGACGGCGGAGTTTGCGCCGCTAAGGGCTTTAAGGCTAACGGACTTTACTGCGGTATCAAGAAATCGGATATCCCCGACGGCAATGAAAGTCCTATAGACAATAAGAAAAACGATATCGGAATGGTAATGTCCGACGTTATGTGCAATGCGGCGGCGGTTTACACACAAAACAAGGTAAAGGGCGCGCCAATTCTTGTTACAAAAGCCAATCTTGCCAAAACGGGAGGAAATGCTCAGGCGGTTATTGTAAACTCCAAGAACGCAAACACCTGTAACGCCGACGGAGAACAGAAGGCTGAAAGAATGTGCGAGCTTACGGCGGCTCAGCTTAACATCAAGCCCGAGGAGGTCATTGTAGCCTCCACGGGAGTTATCGGACAGGTTCTTCCTATCGAGCCGATAGAGGCTTGCATTGAACAGCTTGCGGCGGGACTTACTTATGACGGAAACGAAAGAGCCGCAACTGCTATTATGACCACAGATACGGTAAAAAAAGAAGTCGCAGTTGAGTTTCTCTGCGGCGGAAAGGTCTGCCGTCTTGGCGGTATGGCTAAGGGCAGCGGTATGATACACCCGAATATGGCGACTACGCTCAACTTTATTACAACGGACTGCGCAGTTTCTTCGGATATGCTGAAAAGGGCTTTGAGCGAGGTCGTAAAAATCACCTATAACTGCCTTTCGGTTGACGGAGATCAGTCCACCAACGATATGGTTTCGCTTATGTCCAACGGTACGGCGGGCAATGAGGAGATCTCCGCAGAGGGCGAGGATTTCGAGGTATTCAAAAAGGCGCTCTATATCGTGATGATGAATATGACGAAAATGCTTGCAAAAGACGGCGAGGGAGCGACCAAACTGATAACCTGCGTGTGTTCCTCTGCGCCCGATCTTGACACAGCCATAATCATTGCCAAAAGCGTTATCCGTTCGCCGCTTGTAAAATGCGCAATGTACGGTGCGGACGCAAACTGCGGACGTATAATGTGCGCTATGGGTTATGCTGAAACCGACTGCGACGTTACAAAGGCTGATGTGTATTACATATCCGACGCAGGCAAAATTCTTGTCTGCGAAAACGGTCTTGGGCTCAGCTTTGACGAAGATAAGGCAAAGGCTATTCTCAGCGAAGAGGAAGTTGAGATATTTATTGATCTCCACAGAGGAACGACTGAGGCAACTGCATGGGGCTGTGATATGACTTACGATTATGTAAAGATCAACGGCGATTACCGCAGTTGATTTGGAGTACAAAATGACGATAAGAGAAATGACAGCCGAAGATTACGGCAAGGTCTACGCCCTTTGGATAAATACCAAGGGTATGGGACTTAATGATCTTGACGACAGCTATGAGGGTATCGGCAGATTTCTTGAAAGAAATCCCAAAACCTGTTTTGTCGCTGAGGAAAACGAAGAGATAATAGGCGCAATAATTGCAGGGCACGACGGCAGACGGGGTTACATTTATCACACAGCGGTAGATGAGCATTTCCGACGGCGGGGAATAGGCGCAAAGCTTGCGGAAAACACGCTGTCTGCGTTAAAGTCCGAGGGAATAAAAAAGTGCGCTCTGGTGGTTTTTGACAGAAACGAGGGCGGGAACAAATTCTGGGAAACAATAGGCTTTTCGGAAAGAACAGATTTGGTTTACCGTAATAAGGAAATAGAAAAATTGATAAGATTTGATACCTGATAATTTATTTTAAAGGAAGATGAAAAATGGAAATAAGCAACAATATAAGAAGTCAGATACTCATTGACGCACTCCCCTATATTCAGAAATACCACGATAAGATCGTAGTTGTCAAGTACGGCGGAAACGCAATGACCAACGCCGAGCTTAAAGAGGCGGTTATGAGCGACATCGTTCTGCTGAATATGGTGGGCATAAAGGTAGTGCTTGTCCACGGCGGCGGACCCGAGATAAACGCGATGCTGAAGCGTGTGGGAGTTGAAAGCAGGTTCATAAACGGTCTGCGCTACACCGACAAGGAAACTATCGACATTGTAAAAATGGTGCTGTGCGGCAAGGTCAACAAGGAGCTTGTTTCCGCATTACAGCTCCACGGGGGCAAGGCGCTGGGTCTCTGCGGCTGTGACGGACAGATGATCTTAGCTGAAAAAATGGGCGGAGATGTGGACTACGGTTATGTGGGGGAAATCAAGAAAATAACCACAAAGCCTATTCTTGACGCTCTTAACAACGGCTATGTGCCTATTATTTCCACTGTGGGCGTAGGCGAGGACGGTCAGTCCTACAACATCAACGCGGACACTGCGGCGGCGAGAATTGCCTCCTGTCTGCGCGCTGAAAACCTTATTCTTATGACGGACATTGTGGGACTTCTCAGAGACAAGGACGACGACAGCACGCTTATTCCCGAGGTCAACGTCAGCGAAGTTCCTTTCCTGAAAAAGACAGGCATTATCAGCGGCGGTATGATACCGAAAATAGACTGCTGCGTCGAGGCGGTAAGACGGGGCGTTAAAAAGACCTCCATTATTGACGGAAGAATTCCGCATTCTACACTTATTGAATTGCTTACCAACGAGGGTATCGGTACGCAGTTTATCTGATGATTTTATTTACAAAAAATAGAGGGGAAATTTATGAACATTTTATTTGAGAACACAACAATGATATATCCTAACGGGACGGCGGAAAATCTCGCTTCCTTTTCGGGCGCAACGGCGGCAATCAATCATACTCAGCAGCTCAACGATAGCAGAAGTCCGCTGAACCCGCTGAGTTCTCCTGCGCCAAAGGATTACCATGACTCTTTAACAGCATTCAACAGTCTGCGGCGAACGGCGGTTATGAACGCCAACGCCAAGAAAATAGAGGCTATGCGAAACTACCAGAACTACCGTTCCACTGTATTCGGAGTAACGTTTTTCGTATGTCTGATATTGACCTTTATCATTCTGTTTTCTCTTGATTTTACCTACAAAAATTTGGCGGCAATAATTGCAACCTTAGTAAGTTCAGCGGCCGCCTCGCTTCTCTCGGGAATTTTTGTGAGGGCAAAATACGGAGACCGTGTTCCGGACGTCAACGCGGCTGTAAAGTTTAACTACCGTTTTACGGCGGAATACGTACTGATGACCAGCGACGACGACAGCAAGATAATGCGCTATGAAAGAATTCGCGCGGCGGAAAATGAGGAAAGCTACTTTATTCAGTTTGAGGGGGAAAAATACGAAATTGACAAGCGGGGGTTTAACTGTCCTCCGCAGGAATTTAAAAAGCTAATGGAGGAAAAGGGTATCAGAGTTGAAACTTATATAGGACAGTTTTAGTTACACATTACTCAAATAAAACGGAGGTATATTATGACAAGCAACTGCAAACAAATCATTGATTTTTTAGGCTGTGAATATATTCTTTTTGAGAATGAAACAGATCTGAAGAAGATAACCGACAAGTATTCAGAGCTAAGAGAAAAGGGCAAAAAAGAGGGCTTTACTCCGCTTATGATCGCAGTAAGCGATAACCTTGCGGAAATGGCGGAGTTTTTCTGCGAGGAGTTGGACGAACTAACTCCCGAAGCTATTGCCAAGCGCCGTGAGGAAACTGTAAAACAGTCCTTAGAAATCAACGTAAACGACTTTTTCCTGCGCGCCAAGGACGAGCTTGCCGAGATTTTTGAGGACGAGGATTATGACAATGCGGGCGAGTTTGAGGGCGAAGGCGGCATAAATACATTTTCGGGCTTTTGCAGTTACGACGGCAAGCTTGAAAAAGAAATACTCATCGCAAATATTCCTACCGACAAGCCGTGGGAGCTGCCGATCTACGTACCTATGGGCGGATTTAACTCTTGTCCGTCCCCCGAGGAACAAGCGGCTGTTTTCAAATACTGGTATGAAAAGTACGGAGCATATCCTGCCTGCGTTACCTATGACATCTGGGAAATGTTCTGCGAAAGACCCGTAAAGGACGAAAAATCCGCCTTGGAGCTTGCCAATGAAATGTATCTGTTCTGCAATGATATCGTCGACCAAGGCACGGAAACTATCGGCAGGCTTGCAGGCAGCTTGGTCAACTCAAGCGTTTGGTTCTTCTGGTGGGACTGATAAATAATTTTAAGGAGTTTGTAAAATGAACACAATAGAACAATTCAACGAACACGTTATGGGCACATACGGACGTTACGATCTTGTGCTTGACAGCGGAGAAAACCGCACCGCCGTTTCCGAGGACGGCAAGGAGTATATTGATTTCGGCTCGGGAATAGGCACAAACAGTCTGGGTTTCTGCGACGAGGATTGGGTCAAGGCTATCTGTGAGCAGGCTCACAAGATACAGCATACCTCAAACTACTACTACACAAAGGTTCAGGCGGACTTTGCAAAAAAGCTGTGCGAGACAACAGGCTACAGCAAAATGTTTTTCGGGAACTCGGGAGCGGAGGCTAACGAGTGCGCTATCAAGCTTGCAAGAAAATACAGCTTTGACAAATACGGCAAGGAGGCTGGGCGCAATATCATCATCACCCTTGTGAACAGCTTTCACGGCAGAACTATGGCTACTTTATCAGCTACGGGACAGGAGGTTTTCCATAATTATTTCTTCCCGTTCCTGCCCGGATTTGCAAATGTTAAAGCTAACGATATTGACGACCTTAAAGCCAAGCTTTCCGAGTACGACGGAAAAGTCTGCGCTGTTATGTTCGAGTTTATTCAGGGCGAGGGCGGAGTTTGTCCCCTTACGCAGGAATTCGTTGACGCGATTTTTGAGGAATGCGAAAAGCGCGATATTCTTACTATCGGCGACGAGGTGCAGACAGGCGTAGGCAGAACGGGCAAGCTGCTTGCGGGAGAGAATTTCGGAAAACGTCCGAACATAACCACTCTTGCAAAGGGTCTTGCAGGCGGAGTTCCCATAGGGGTATGTCTTGCCGACGAAAAATGCGACAAGGTGCTTACTGCGGGTACGCACGGTTCGACCTTTGGGGGAAATCCGATTTCCTGCGCAGGCGGAATTGCCGTACTCGATAAGGTCACAAAGCCCGAATTCCTTGATGAAGTAAATAAAAAAGCCGATTACTTTAAGTCAAAGCTTTTGGAGATACCCGAGATCGAGGGAGTAGACGGTATGGGACTTATGGTCGGCGCAAGACTGAAAACCAAAACGTCCGCCGAAGTATGCAAGGCTTGCCTTGAAAACGGTCTGCTTATTCTTACCGCAAAGGCAAAGCTGAGATTTCTCCCGCCACTTAACATCAGCTATGATGAGATAGACAAGGGTATGGAAATCCTAAAAAAGGTACTGGCGTAAGAATAACGTTATAAGACAGAATTTTTGAAACATATGAAAACGGAGGTAATTAATATGAACCATTTACTTAAAATGCTTGATTTGTCCAAGGAGGAGATAATCGACATTCTCAATCTTGCCGATCAGCTCAAGTACGAAAACAAAAACGGCATTCAGCACCACGTTCTCAAGGGAAAAACTCTTGGTATGATCTTCCAGAAATCTTCCACAAGAACCAGAGTTTCTTTTGAAACTGGTATGTATCAGCTGGGCGGACAGGCTTTGTTCCTGTCGAACAGAGATTTGCAGATAGGCAGAGGCGAGCCTGTTCAGGATACCGCCCGCGTGCTTTCACGCTACCTTGACGGTATTATGATAAGAACCTTTGAACAGAAAGAGGTCGAGGACCTTGCGGAATACGGTTCTATCCCGATAATCAACGGTCTTACGGATTTCTGTCACCCTTGTCAAGTGCTTGCGGACCTTATGACGGTACGAGAGTTCAAGGGGCAGTTTGACGGACTGAAAATGTGCTATATCGGCGACGGAAACAATATGGCTAACTCCCTTATCGTCGGCGGACTTAAAGTAGGTATGGAGGTTTCCATTGCTTGCCCCAATGACTATCAGCCCGACCCGCAGGTGCTTGAATTTGTCAAGCAGTACGGAGATAAATTCTCAATGACAGACGTTCCTCTTGAGGCGGCAAAGGACGCTGATGTTCTTTTCACAGACGTATGGACTTCTATGGGCGAAGAGGCTGAGACGGAAAAGAGAAAGATCGCATTTGCAGGCTACCAGATAAATGATGAGATTATGTCTGCGGCAAAGCCCGACGCAATGGTTCAGCACTGTCTTCCCGCTCACCGTGAGGAGGAAATCACCGAAAAGGTATTCGAGGCTCACGCTGATGAGATATTTGAAGAGGCTGAAAACAGACTTCACGCACAGAAAGCGGTTATGGTAAGGGTTATGTCCGACAAGAAATAAGCATAAAAGCCGTCCCGAGGGGCGGCTTTGTTATATTTTCACAAATGCGTCGGAACTTATTTGTAAAAAATGTCCCCATAAAAAAATAAGTCCTCAAACGTATATAATTTATAAATTTAAGGGAGGACTATATATGAAAAAAATACTTGCATTAATTATGACTGCGTTACTGCTTACGGCCTGCGGAGACATTGACTTGGACAGCGGCAGTTCAGACAGCACAATCACCGAGGGCAATTCCCGCATTCGTTTTTCACAGCTTGACAGTGAGAACTACACTGTTTCGGGCACTTGTCTTACCTCGGACGAAAATAATATTTATGAGTGTGAAACTAAAGTCACAGACGAACAGTCGTCCGAAACGATATGGAATTATCTATGCGATCTGACCGACAATGAACCTTACTCCGTTGGAAAAGCCGATCTGACGTACGACTATCACATTCTTAATACCTTGACTGTCAAAAGCAATTCGGGTAAAGACTTCTATACTGTCGAATACGGCAGTTACCAACCCGAAGTTCCCGAGGAGGAGAACACCTCCTATATATCGAACGAATTCAAGGATAAACACAGATCTGCGGTTTTTGTACGCAAGAACGGTAAGGGCGATTATGAGTGCTATGATACAGCATATTGGCGGGAAATCGATGATATTCTGATAAAGTCAACCGAGGATAACTGCGTTTACCTAGATATCACAAAGCTGTATGACCCTTCGCTGGGCTCCAAAGACTTGATAATCCTCGTTGATATGTATTCCAATTATGCGTGCGAGCCTACAAATTACGGCAAATACCTTGACAGCAGCGGCAACATTTACGAATTTGATTTCAGCGACCAGAACGTATTTAATACTGATTTTGATTTTACTGCTGAGCTGTACGAGCATTATGAAAATAATGCTCCCATTGGCAGTATCGATGACGAAACGCTGGTTTCTATATGCGACTGCACATATATGATATCCTCCGATCAGGAAATGGAAAGCGAATGCACTGCCTTCGACGCTGGTAAAAAGTCAATAATGATCATAGACTGGTCAAGCAGTGACTTGACATTATTTGAGATTTCAACTGAGGGAGATAAGACCGATCAAATTGATGATGAAAACGTTGATGAAATCATCAGACTTTGGAATAATGTAAAAATATCCGAAGAGTAATAAAATCGATAAAAAATAACCGTCCGAGAACTCTCCGACGGTTATTTTTGTAAATCATAATTTATCGCTTGATTACTTTCAGCTCAGCAACAGCGCCATAATGCAAAATATCAAATTCAGCGGGAGCAGTCTCGGAAAGAAGTTTAATATGTTCATTTTCCCACATACCGATCTCTTCTGCCGTAAGCGACGCTCCTATCCCTCGGCAGGCTTTCATTCTGCCGTTCCAGCTTTCACGGGTGAAATGAACATTCAAAGGATACTCCTCGTGATAAACCAACTGAAATTTTTCTTTATAGCACTCGGGAACAAATATAGGGTGAACGGTTTCGCCCGCCCCGCTCCACTCGGGATTGTACTTCAGAACGAGCCTTTCACTCTCTCCTGCAATTTTATCCTCAAAAGGCAGCCATGCCATATAAAGTAAAAGCAGGCTACCGTCGGGTTTAAGCATTCGGAAAAGCTCAGGCATTATCTTTTCGTGATCAAAATACCAGAAACACTGGCAAGCCGTAATAACGTCAAACGAATTGTCTGGAAAATTCAAGCTTTCCGCCGATAAGGCGTAATAATCGATATCCATACCCGCCGACAGTCTTTTTGCCTGCCCGATCTGATTTTCCGAAATATCCGTACCTATCCATTTTGCGCCGTATCTGTACATATTTCTCGGGAGCACTCCCGTTCCCGTACCCATATCAAGAACGCTGTGACCGTTTACACACAGCCCGCGTCCTATGATCTTATCATAAAATTCCTGCGGATAAATATCACGGTATTTTGCATAGTCCGCAGAAGTTCTGCCCCAGTCAAACGCTTTGCCGCCGTCTATGTTTTTGTCCGCGATATTCATTGCCGTCACCTCATAAGTCCTATTTAATCATATCCAGAAACTGTTCCTCGGTAATAACGGGAATTCCCAGTTCCTGCGCCTTAGTAAGCTTACTGCCTGCCTCTTCGCCCGCAAGGACATAGGTAGTTTTCTTTGAAACTGAACCGCTGGCTTTTCCGCCGAACTTCTCTACAAGCTCCTTTGCCTCGCTGCGTTTCATTGTGGGCAGAGTACCCGTAAGCACGAATGTCATACCCTCAAAACGGCTGTCCACCTGCACCTTTTCGTACTTGGTGTTAACTCCGCAAGCCTCGAGGCGCTTTATCAGCGCTATTAAATGCTCCTCTCTGAAAGCCTGATGTACGCTCTGCGCCATAACCTCGCCGAAACCGTCGATCTCCGCTATCTCCTCGGCGGACGCCGCCATTATGCTCTCCAGATCTCCGAACCTGTCGCACAGCAGCTTTGCCGACGCCTGACCGATATTCCTTATACCCAGACCGAAAATCAGCCTGTCAAGCGTATTGGACTTTGAATTCTCTATAGCCGTAAGGAGATTATTCACCGACTTTTCTTTGAAATTTTCAAGAGCCAGCAAACTGTCCGCAGACAAGGTATAAAGGTCTGCAACCGACTTTATAAGACCGTTATCCAGCAAAGTTTTTACGATCTGAGGACCAAGCCCGTCAATGTTCATCGCGCCCTTGGAGGCGAAATGCACGATACTTCTGAAAATCTGTGCAGGACACTCCACATTGGGACATCTCACCGCCGCCTCTTCCTCGGACTTCACAAGCTTAGCTCCGCACACAGGGCAGACCTCGGGAAGTGAAAAAGCTCCCTCGCTGTGCTTTTCCACTACACCAAGCACCTCGGGAATAATATCTCCCGCTTTACGGACTTTAATAACGTCACCCACAGAAATATTCTTCTCGCTGATAAAATCCTGATTGTGCAGAGTTGCGCGAGCCACGCTTGTTCCCGCAAGGAAAACAGGCTCAAAAACCGCCACAGGAGTGACCGCTCCCGTTCTGCCTACGTTCAGCTCTATGTCCAACAGCTTTGAGGTCTTTTCCTCCGGCGGGAACTTATAGGCAACAGCCCATTTAGGCACCTTCGCCGTCGCTCCGAGTATATCGCGCTGTGCAAAGCTGTCTACCTTGACAACTACGCCGTCTATATCGTATGGAAGATCAAAGCGGCTCTCTCCGATCTCGTTAATGCGGTCAATGATCTCGTCCGCAGTTTCGACCAATCTGTAATCGGGTATTGTCTTAAATCCAAGCCGGCGCAGATAGTCCAGAGACTGCTTGTGAGAAGTAAGCTCCTTGCCCTCTATCTGCTGAACGTTAAATACGAAAATATCAAGCTTTCTCTTTGCCGCTATCTTCGGATTTTTCTGTCTCAGAGAGCCTGCCGCCGCATTTCTGGGATTTTTAAAGGGCTGTTCGTCGTTGTCCTCCTGTTCCTTGACCAGCTTAAGGAAAACGCTCCTCGGCATATACGTCTCGCCTCTTACCTCGATAATCGGCAGTTTTTCGGGAATACTCAGCGGAACGGAGTTGACCGTTTTCAGATTTTCGGTAACGTTTTCTCCCACAAATCCGTCCCCTCGCGTCGAACCGACAATCAATTCTCCGTCTCTGTATTCAAGGGAAACGGAAAGACCGTCGATCTTAGGCTCGACCACAAATTTGGGATTTTCAACCGACTGTCTCACCGTATCAACAAAGCCTCGTACCTGTTCAAAGGAAAAAACGTCCTGCAATGAGCCCATCTGCACCGTATGCGTGACCTTTTCAAATGCAGATACAGCCTCCCCGCCGACGCGCTGAGTAGGCGAATTTTTTCTGATAAACTGCGGGAACTGCTCCTCAAGATTTTTCAGCTCCTGCTGGAGCATATCGTAATCATAGTCGGATATCTCGTTCCTGTCCTCAACATAATAAAGGTGAGCGTGGTAATTAAGAGTATCTACCAGCTCGTCAATGCGCTTTTCAGCGGAAATTTCATCTATCATAATAAATCTGCCTTTCTCAAAGTTATAAAAATATTATACCATACTTTCCCCGAAAATACAAGCGCAAAACATAATTTCACTCTGCTTTAAGATATGTCTGCGGGACTTCTCCTACTATGATAGCCTCGCTTACCAAAAATTCCTGAGAAACAGTGATCTTCCTTGTCTCAAAGGGCATAACCGCCTTAATATCGGCGGTAATTATAATGTAAAGACTGAATTTTGTCTGATTTATTCCCGCGCTTTCAAATGCGCTCTTTATTTCGCTTTTCACGCTGCCTATACTGTGCAGTCTCATATCCACATCAAATCCCCTGCCCGACAGATATGTAATCCCTGTCAATGTACCTACGGGTATGGAGACCGCCTCGTCCTCAAGCATACTTAGCCTGTTGTTGACCTCCGTCACAAGCTCGTTTCTCATACGGTTGACCTGCGGAGAATTTATCTCCGCCGACAGAATATTTCCGTTGTCATCTCTCGTTACGGAGAAAAACTCACTGTCCTCAGACAAGACGAGCTGTCCCTCCGCAGCGGAATTTATTATATCAGTGGCTATTTCACTTCCCTTATATTCGCATACCTCACCTATATGCTTGCGCAGCTGTACCGAAACAGCAGCGGCGATAAAAATCAGTATTGCCGCCAGCGCTGCTATAATATAAGAAATCCTGCATTTCACTGAACCTCTGTACGCGCTCAAAAAATCACCCCCTTGTATAATACACAAAAAAGGTGAATAAAGTGAAAAATGCGGACGATCCGCAGAACGTCCGCACATTTTTTCGTATAATTTACTTAGCCTTGACAGCGTCCCTTGCCTTGGCGGCAATGTTGTCGGCACACAGACCGAATTCCTTAAGCAAATCAACCGCAGGACCAGAGTGACCGAACTCGTCGTTAACGCCGATCTTGACCAGCTTGCAGGGATAGTTCTCAGCAAGAACGTCGGCAACGGCAGAGCCCAGTCCGCCGATAATGCTGTGCTCCTCAACCGTGAGAACCAAGCCCGTTTCCTTAGCGTTCTTAATTATAATTTCAGCGTCGATAGGCTTGATAGTGTGGATATTTACCACGCCCGCATCAATACCCTCGCCTGCAAGAGCCTTAGCCGCCTCGATAGCCTCGGAAACCATAAGACCCGTAGCAATTATCGTAATGTCCTTGCCCTCTTTTATCTGAATTCCCTTGCCAAGCTCGAACTTGTATGTCTCGGGATCATTAAAAACAGGAGCGGCAAGTCTGCCAAATCTCATATAAACAGGACCCTCGTGAAGAATAGCCGCCTCGACTGCCGCCTTTGCCTCAACGTCGTCCGCAGGATTGATGATCGTCATTCCCGGGATAGTTCTCATCAGCGCAATATCTTCGTTGCACTGATGTGTTGCGCCGTCCTCGCCTACAGAAATACCCGCGTGAGTAGCTCCGATCTTAACGTTCAGATGAGGATAGCCGATCGAGTTTCTTACCTGCTCGAACGCTCTGCCTGCCGCAAACATAGCGAATGTGGAGGCAAAAGGAATTTTGCCCGTAGCGGCAAGTCCGGCGGCAACGCCCATCATATTGGCTTCCGCAATACCGCAGTCGAAAAATCTGTCGGGGAACTTCTTTTTGAAAATGCCCGTCTTTGTTGCAGCGGCAAGGTCCGCGTCAAGAACATATAAATTTTCGTATTTATCGCCCAGCTCCGCCAGCGCATTGCCGTAGCTTTCTCTTGTAGCAATCTTTTTAACATCAGCCATTTTCTCAGCCCTCCAATTCCTTAAGCTTTGCTGTGAGTTCTTCAACAGCCTGTGCGTACTGCTCTGCGTTAGGAGCAGCGCCGTGCCATGAAACGTTGTTCTCCATAAAGGAAACGCCCTTGCCCTTTACGCTCTTCATTACGATAGCCACAGGCTGTCCCGCAACGGTCTCAGCCTCATCGAAAGCCTTTTCGAGAGAGTCAAAATCATGAGCGTCCGCCTCTATAACGTGCCAGCCGAAAGCCTTGAACTTGTCAACAATGGGGTACGGCGACATAACGTCCTCGATCTTACCGTCGATCTGGAGACCGTTGTTGTCCACAACAGCGACAAGATTGTCAAGCTTGTAGTGAGCCGCAAACATAGCAGCCTCCCACACCTGTCCTTCCTCTATCTCGCCGTCTCCGAGTACTGTATAAACCTTGTAGGTATCGTTTGAAACCTTACCAGAAAGAGCCATACCGCAGGCTACCGAGATACCCTGTCCCAGCGAACCCGAGGACATATCAACGCCCGGGATATGAATACATGGGTGACCCTGAAGCAGCGCTCCGATATGACGGAGGCTCTTCAATTCCTCCTTGGGGAAAAAGCCTTTCTCAGCAAGCGTAGCGTACAGCGCGGGAGCTGTGTGTCCCTTTGACAGCACAAATCTGTCTCTCTGAGCCTCGTCGGGCTTGTCGGGATAAACGTTCAGCTTAGCAAAATAAAGATAGGTCATCAGATCGGCTATGGAAAGCGAGCCGCCCGGGTGTCCCGATTTAGCATTGAAAACACCCTCGATAATACCGAGACGAACCTTGCAGGCTGTGATTTCAAGCTGTTTTTTGAGTGTAGCGTCCATACAAAAACCTCCAAAAATGTATTTTTTATATTAATTGCTTAACCGACTGTAAATATAATCGATAGCCGCCGAAACGGCGTCCTCCTCGCAGGAGACGTCCAGAACGACATTGCAAGCCGCCTTGACCTCGTCAACCGCATTCGAGGGACATATTCCAACGTCCGCAGCTTTTATCATTTCCAAATCGTTGTTATAATCGCCCATTGCCACAATGGTGTGATCCTCCATACCGCAGATACTGCGCATTTTTTCAAGCGCAGAACCCTTTGTAATGTTCTGAGGAAGTATTTCATAATACTCCTTGCTGGAACGCACAAAATCAACGCCCGTCCAGCCCTTGCTCTCAACATAGGACATCAGTCTGTCCATTTTCTCAGGCTCTATCGCAAACAGCACCTTGTACCAGTTATCGGGAATTTCATCAACTCCGCAGATAACAGGCTCTACCTTGCATATAACATTGTGCTGAGCCTCCATTGCCGTCATCTGCGGAACATAGACCTCGTCAAGCGTAAGCACCTCGCAGCCGACGTCGGGATTTGCCGCAAGAATATCCTTTACGATATCCCTTGAAAACTCAGGCAGAAACACATCGTAAATCTGTCTGCGGTTATTTAAATCGTAAACCATACCGCCGTTGCACATTATTATCGGACAGTTTACCGAAATTTTATCAAAGTACTGCTGCGCCGCCTGAATGGCTCTGCCCGTAGCTATGGAAAATTTTCCTCCCTTGGATTGAAAATCAGCCACAGATTTAAGGCTTTTCTCTCCCGGGATTTTGCTTGCGGGAAGAAATGTTCCGTCCATATCGGTTATAAGCAGCACCTTGCTTATATCTTCAAACATATCGCTTATCCTTTCCTGAGCTTATTAAGCACAGATGTGAAGTATTCGGGCAGCTCGCTGTCAAACTCCATATACGCCTTTGTCTCGGGGTGAATAAAGCCGATTTTCTTGGCGTGGAGGCACTGTCCCTCAAGTCCTCTGTAAGCCTTGCCGTAAACGTCGTCTCCCAGTACGGGGTGACCTATATATGCAGAATGGACCCTTATCTGATGAGTTCTTCCCGTTTCCAGCCGAAACTTCACCAATGAATATTGACCGAATTCCTCAAGCACCTCATAATGAGTTACCGCATTTTTTGAGTTCAGCTCAGTCACGCACATCTTTTTTCTGTCGTACCTGCTCCTGCCTATGGGAGCGTCGATACTGCCGCTTTTTTCTTTGAGCCTGCCGGTAAGTATCGCCTGATACTCCCTTGTAAAGCTGTGCCGCTTTATCTGCTCGGCAAGAAAATTATGCGCCGTATCTGTTTTTGCAACCATAAGAAGTCCGCTGGTATTCTTGTCTATCCTATGGACTATCCCGGGTCTGATAACTCCGTTTATAGAGGACAGCCGCCCCTTGCAGTGATACAGCAGAGCGTTCACCAGCGTACCGTCGGGATTTCCCGCTGCAGGATGAACGACCATACCCTTGGGCTTATTTACTACAAGCAAACTGTCGTCCTCGTAAACTATATTCACAGGAATATTCTGAGGAACGACGTCCAATATCTCAGGCTCGGGAATTTCCACCGAAACCGTATCGCCCGTTTTCAGCTTGTAATTCTTGCTGATTTGCTTTCCGCAGACAGTAACAGCGCCGTCGTCAATAAGCTTCTGTATGCCCGAACGGGTGATACCAAGCTCCTGCTCCGACAAAAATTTATCTATCCTCGCGCCCGCATTTTCAGCAGGAACGTTAAACTCAAAGCTATTCATTTTCAGCCTGCTTCTCAGCGGAGGACACCGCTTGCTTTTGATGTTTCTCCTTAACTACATCGGTAATGAAAATCGAAACGCAGAACAGTACCGCGCCGATAACAACGCAGATGTCCGCAAAATTGAAAATGGGAAAATTGACAGGCTCGAACTTAATGTAGTCGATTACCTCGCTCATTCTTATTCTGTCAATAAGATTTCCCACGCCCCCTGCAACAAGCATAGCAAGAGAAACAAGTTCAAGCTTGGAACCCTTTCTGATTTTATACATATAAACCAGACCTATCAGACAAACCGCGATCGGCAGAGCTATGAGAAACCATGTCTTGCCCTCCATAATGCTCCATGCCGCTCCTGAATTTCTGATATGGGTCAAACTGAAAACCTTAACGTCCCCGAATTTTATTACCTCTATTATACTTCCCGGATCGATCCTGTCGTTAACAACAAACTTAATGATCTGATCGACAGCCGTCAAAACAACTATGAGAACCAACGAAAAAACAAACATTGTGCCCCTATTCTCCGCAGAGCGTTAATATCAAACGGAACGGAATTCTGCGGCTACCGTACCGCCGTACACCATTATAGGCTCTGCGGTCACAGAGCCTACAAACTATAAATCAGTTATTCTTGCCGAATTTCAAATCGCTGAAAGAAGTCTTTGGAATAACAGGGTCGAACGAACCTGTGTTAAGTACCTTGTCCATTTCAGACTGTTCAGCGGCAGCAGGCTCCTCCGTCTCAGGCTCGGCAGCTTCTTCTTCGTAAACCTCTTCGGTTTCCTCAGCCTCGGGAGCCTCCTCGTAAGCAGCCTCATCCTCTTCGTAATATTCCTCTTCTTCCTCGTAGCCCGCCTCGATAGCGTCAAGCTCTTCATCTGAAAGCTCGGGGAGCTGCATTATCAGCTTGATCTGCTCGTTGTAAAGACCCGTAAGATTAGCCTTGAAATATGTAACCTCGGCTCTAAGATTGTCATATGCCGCCTTTTCCTCGTCGTAAGCCGCTCTCAGCGCGCTGAGTTTTTTCTCTGTGATCTCTGTGTTTTCCTTAATAAGCTGAGCGCATCTTTCCTTGTGATCTCTTACTATCTTCTCGCACTCGGCAGCGCTCTGCTCAGCAAGCTTCATCTGCTCGCTCTTTGCGCTTTCGATCATATCCTTAGCCTTAGCCTTAGCGTCGGCAACTATCTTATTAGCCTCCTTCTGTGCGGAAAGAAGAACCGTTTTGAGAGCGTCCTCGTCCTCACGGTACTCGTTTATTTTCTCAACAAGTCTCATGATTTTATCTTCGCTCTCCTGATTAGCCGCCATTATCTCTGCGTAATCGCTTGCTACCTGTGAAAGAAATGCGTCAACCTCGGACTGACTGTAACCGTTTTTTGCTGTCTCAAACGTCTTGCTCTTAATGCTGCTTGGTTTCATCATAATAAAAGCCCTCCTAAATATATTTACAAACAGTTATGTGTAACCTGTCTTTTTTAGACGTACCGTCTATGGATCTAAGCAGAAATTTTCCATAGCCTCTCACTGAAAACTTATCGCCCGTTTCCATTATCTTTTTGGGACTTTCCGTTTTCAGATGATTTATCTCCGCCGCTCCGCCTTTGATAAGCGTACTTGCCTTTTCCCGTGAAATTCTAAGCGCAAGAGAAATAACGCTGTCGGCTCTCAGCGAAGCCACAGTACCCGATATCTCTCTGAACTCCGTTTTCGGCGCGGAGTTTATATCAAATCCCGTTTCCGTCTTAACGCCTACCCTGCCGATTTTATGCAAGGACGATAAAACGTCCTGAGCGACAGTGTCTTTCAGAAAAACTGCGGTACTTCCCTCTCCCACAAGTATATCGCCAACGCACTCCCTTTTTATCTGCAAAGCCATAAGCGAACCCAGAAAATCCCTGTGGGACAGTCTGTCCTCTTTACGATAAACAAACGTTACGGGAACAATAGGAAAATTCTCCTTAATATCCTCGCTGTAAGGCGGATAAACGCACAGCATCTCTCTCTCGGCGTTTTCATAACCGCCCCAAAGCATATAATTTTCGTATTTTACCGACCTCAGTACCTGCTCGCACTGCCCGCACTGCCTTTCGTCCATAAAAAACGAACAGCGGGTAACGTACTTTTCTTCGGCAGTCTCAGCCCAGTCAAGCACACGGCTGAGCAAAGTCCTGTCCTCGTCGGTAATATTATTCAGAAACGAAAAATTCCTGCGGTTCATAGCTTAGAAGCTGTAACCGTTGTTCTCCAGCTCGCTCATAAGATCCTTGCCGTCAAACTCTACGTTTCTCGACATAATGGCAAATGTCTTCTGAGCCATCATCTTGATCTGAGCCTTGTTTGCATAAGCAACGCCCGAAAGAAAATCAAGAATTCTCTTTGCGTCGTCGCTCTTGACCATTTCAAGATTGAGGATAACGGTTTTTAAAGCGTTTATATCGTCGCCGATATCCTTGACCTCTGAAAAATCGGCAGGTCTTGCAAGGACTATCTGCAATGTTGTTGTCTTTTCTACGTTCATCTGACGCTCACTCTCCTGATAATCATTTTCATAAGCCGAAGTATTGCTGTAACTTCCGCTGCTGTAATTGCTGCTGTAACTGATATTATCGTTCTGCGCCCGGGAATTGCTGTCGTAATCAGACTCATAATTCGTTCTGAACTCTACCTGATCCAAGTCGTCCTCGCCTACGAACAGGTTTTTAAAGCCTTTGAGTATGCCCATTTCTTAACCCTCCATATAATTTCTTACACCGAACAGCCTTGTGCCTATTCTCACCAGGTTTGAGCCGTGCTTTATGGCAAGCTCATAGTCTCCCGACATACCCATTGAGAGAATGTCCATAGACACATTCGGTATGGACTTTTCCTTTACACGAAGAAAAATCCCGTTCATCTTATCAAAAACGTCCTCGCCCGAGCCCACGGGAGGTATAGCCATAAGACCCTTTACCGCCACATTCTCAAGCTGAGAAATTTCCCATACAAGCTCCTCCAGCCCGTCTGCGGAAACGCCGCTTTTGGTCGCCTCGTTCCCGATGTTTATCTCCACCAGAACGTTCATGACCTTGTTGTTTTTGGCGGCAAGCCTGTCGATCTCTCCGGCAAGCTTCAGACTGTCCACCGACTGAATGAGCGTAACGTCGTTAATGATGTACTTGACCTTGTTGGTTTGCAGACGTCCGATAAACTGGACCTCCGCCGTTTTGTCGTACAAGTCCTTTTTGGAAAGATACTCCTGCACCCTGTTTTCGCCGAGCAGAGTAATACCCTGCGAAACCGCAAAGTTGACCTTTTCGGCGGGCACCGTTTTTGTTACAGCCATAATTTTTATATCTTCGCCGCTTTTTCTGTATTTTGCCTTGGCGTTCTCTACATTATAGCATATTTCCCTGAGATTTTCAAGGACGTCGCTGAAATTATCCTGCTGCGGCTGATTCTGCGCCGCTTGATTTGCTGCTGTCTGACACATCTTTATTTGATACCACCTCTAGCAGAATTTGATCGTAAAGGAGCAGGCAGTCCTCATCGGAGGTGTTTTCCGATAGCACATAATCGCTGCCCTCGTATATTACGTTTATCTTCTTAAAAGAAATATCCTTGCCCAGAATTACATAAACGCCCTTCTGATCCCCTTGGAACCTTATGGCGCTCCTGGGCACCCTGATACCTTGATACTCGTCGAAAATAAGCTTTGCCGATAGCGTTCTTGACTCCACAAGATTTTTATCCAGCCTGTCGCAGTCAAGCACCACCAGCATTTTATCCTCATCATCGCCGAATATCTTAACGCTTTCAACAGTCACATCATAAACGTTCTTTGAAGTATTGAGCATAAGCGAAAGACTGCCGCCCTCCGAAATTCTGGAGTCGTAATCCACAATTCCGGCGATCTTGCAGGAATAGCTGTCGAACATCTTGCCGATAGCGTTTTCAGGCGGCTCGGCGTCCCCTTTGAGTACTTCCTCTATGTCCTTATCTGTAAGGCTGTCCGTATTATCGGCAGAGAGCATACTCTCATACCCGTCGGCATAGGAAACAAAATAACCCGTCTCATCAGCCTTTATAACGTCGTCGGGAGAAGCCGCGATTTCCTCCAGCTGCTTTTTCTCGGCTTTCAGCTCGCTTATCTTTCCGTCGTAGCTTGTCTCTGTATTGGTGACTATGTTGTAAATATTCATCAGCAGAGTAAGCTCCGACTTGACGTCTTCAAGCTCCGAATAATCCTTATCGTAAATACTGCTCAAAAGCTCGTTGTACTTGCTTTCAATACGCGACCTCAGAGCCTCGGACTCAATATAATTCGTAGTACCGGGGTTCTGCGCTCTTTCAAGCTCCGCGATCTTCTCGTCGATAAGAGCTATCTTGTCCTTTGCGGCGATAGCCTCTTCCGACGAATAAACCTCGGCGATAGTACTGTTTACGGAAAGCTTGCTGCCGTCTGCGTACTCGTAATCGAGAATTCCTCCGCCGTTATAGGTCACGACCTTTTCATTGCGTATCACAACGCCCTTGAAGGTTATATCCTCATTGACGGAAGCCAGCACAGCCTCCTCCGTATCATGCTTATCGTGAACAACATAATAGATCTGCGAACAGATAGTAGTAATCAACAGCACAGAAACCAAAGCCGCAAGTATTTTTACGGTCAATGAGTTCATAAAATTCTTCCTTTGCGATTAATAATCCGAGCTGTTGTTTGCCGCGTCAAGCACGTTGATAGGGCGCGCGGGAACAATGGTGGAAATGGCGTGCTTATACACTACATTCTGTCTGCCCTCGCAGTCAAGAATAACTATATAGCTGTCAAAGCCCTTTACGATACCCTTGAACTGATAGCCGTTCATAAGGATCATCGTTACAACCATTTTATCCTTTCTTGCCTGATTTAAAAATACGTCCTGAAGATTGAGATTTTTATTCATTTTAATACACTCCTTATTTTTACACTATGCGCACCGTAAAGTACGAAATGTTTATCAAATTATATTATAACACATAATTTTCGATTTGGCTACTATATTTTGCACATTTTCACAAATATTTTTCAAATCGTCAAATTTGTCGGTTTCTATCCAGCAAATTCCGTCAACTCGTCTAAACCAAGTGAGCTGCCGCTTGGCGTAACGGCGGGTCTCCTGCTTGATCTTGGAAATACAATCCTCAAGACTGCACTTGTTTTCAAAGTACGGTATAAGCTCCTTATACCCGATCGCCTGGCAGGCGGTTGCAAGACCGCCTTTCTCATACGCCGCTCTGCATTCCTCAACCATACCCTGAGCGACCATAATATCGACGCGCCTGTTTATCCTGTCATAAAGGTACTGCCTGTCGCTTGCGGTAAGTCCGATAATGCAGGTATCGTAGGGAGACTTCTCACGTCTGCTGTTGACCTTATGCTGTGAGAGCGGAATTCCCGTCATTTCAAAGACCTCAAGCCCTCTGATAACTCTGGGGAGATTGTTTTCGTGAACCTTCTCCGCAGTTTCGGGATCGATCTCTTTCAGCCTCAGCCACAAAGCGTGATTTCCCTCCGCTTTTGCCTGAGCCTCCAGTCCCGCGCGTATCTCGGGATCATTGCCTGTATCGTCGAAAATGATATTATCCACCAGCGAGCTTATATAAAGCCCCGTGCCTCCGCATATTATGGGCAGCTTACCCCGCGAATAAACGTCTCTTATGACCTTGCCCGCAATAGCCACATAATCCGCCACGGAAAACGGTACATCAGGCTCTAAAAAGTCCATAAGATGATGAGGAACGCCCTGCTTTTCCTCCTCGGAAGGCTTTGCGGTCGCGATATTAAGACCCTTATATATCTGCATAGAGTCCGCAGAAATTATCTCTCCGCCGTACCTTTTGGCAAGCTCTGCCGAAAGAGCAGTCTTGCCCGAGGCGGTAGGTCCTGCGATAACAAGCAGGGGTATTCGGTTTTCCGTTGTCATCACATCACCTCGCAAATAAAATATCCGATAACTTAAAGAACGCGCTTGAACTGCTTTTCAATATCCTTTTTAGACAGCGTGATAAGCACAGGTCTGCCGTGGGGACAATATCTGATATTCTCATTGCCGTAGACTGCGTTAAGCAAAGCCTGTAATTCCAGAGTACTGGTTTCATCGTTAGCCTTTATCGCCGCTTTGCAGGCAATGGAATGGTACAAATCGTCAAATATTTCCAACTGAGGATTATGTTTTTGCTCTATAAAATTCTTAGCAAGCTCCGTTACAATATCGGTAGGGTTGTCCTCGCCCAGAATTATGGGAACGCCCTTTACCGCAACCGTAGGAGCAACGTCCGGCTCTATCTCAAATCCGAGCTTACGCACCGTTTCAAGGTTCGCGGACAAAGCGTCGAACTCGTCATAGGAAAGAAGTACCATAACAGGCTCTAAAAACATCTGCGTGTCAAGCTGTTCGGCGTCGTGCTTGATTTTCTCGAATATGTAACGCTCGTGAGCCGCGTGCTTGTCCATAAGCAGCATTTCGTCTCCCGCCTGAGCCACAACGTAGGTTTTGAATAGCTCGCCGATCACCACAGGCTTGGGCTTTTCGGGTTCTTTTTTCGTCTCTACGACTACCGATCTTCTCTCAAAGCTCTTTTGATTGATAAACTGAAAATCTCCCGTTGAATGCTCCTCAGGCTCTTGGGGCAGGGGCATTTCGCTCATCATACGATTGATCTCCTCGACCGTCACCTTTTCGGGAACTTTCGGCTTTTCCGCAGGCTTTTCCTCGGGGGGACTTTCAAGACTTGCAAGAAAAGCGTCCGCGCCCGCCTGCTTTTCATTTTCGGAAACGGGAACTACCGCTACTCTGGAGACCGCAGGCTCAAACCGCCTTACCTCGGGCGGCTCGTCGGGTATAGGTATCTCCTCGGCAGGAAATTCCTGAGCCGCAGGCACGCTATGCGGTGTTTCCGCAGTATTCGGACTGTTTTCCTCCACCGCAAATTTCATCTGCACGCTGTTGTCCTCCTGCGGAAAGCTGTAAAGCTCTCTGTCCGTAAAATTGCGCTTGGGCTTTTCAAGGGACATCTCATTAGGTCTGTCGTTTTTCAGCAGCGCGTTCTTCACCGCAAAATACACAGCCTCGTGCATAAGCTTTTCATCGGAAAACCTCACCTCTATCTTAGTGGGGTGAACGTTCACGTCGATAGTATTGGGAGGAATTTCAATGTACAGCACGCAGGCAGGGAACTTCCCTACCATAATGCTGTTGCGGTAAGCCTCTTCCAGCGCCGCCGCACAAGCCTTGGACTTGACATATCTTCTGTTTACAAAGAAATTCTGGAATTTTCGGTTGGGTTTGGAGCTTAACGGCTTGACCGTAAAGCCCGTAACGCGGATATCCTGCCACGTATAGTCAACTTCAAGCAAAGAATTCGCAAACTCCCTGCCGTATACCGAATATACCGCAGAATAGGTCTTGCCGTCTCCCGCAGTGAGTATTTCGACTTTATTGTCGCGAATGAATTTAAAGGATATCTCAGGGTGAGACAAGGTAAGCTTTGTGACCAAGTCCGCCACCTGATTGCCCTCGGAACTGTCCTTTTTCAGAAATTTAAGCCTTGCGGGAACATTGTAAAAAATATCCCGCACCACAAAGGTAGTTCCGTCGGGGCAGCCGCTCTGCTCGCAGCATTTTTCCTGCGCCCCCTCAATAACATAATGCGTGCCGTAATCGTCCTGCAAACGCTTTGTAAGCACATCGACCTTTGCCACCGCGCATATGGAGGCAAGAGCCTCTCCCCTGAAACCTAGGGTCATAATGCTGTCCAAGTCCCGCTTAGTAGCTATCTTGCTTGTGGCGTGACGAAGAAAGGCAACAGGCAGATCGTCGGGAGCAATTCCCTTGCCGTTGTCCGTCACTCGTATGTAGGTACGTCCGCCGTTTTTTATTTCAACGGTAATAATATTCGCGCCTGCGTCAATGGCGTTTTCAAGAAGCTCCTTTATAATTGATGCTGGTCTGTCGATGACCTCGCCTGCCGCAATAAGCTCGGAGACCTCTTTGCTCAGTACTTTTATTTCTGACATTTTGATATCCTTTTCTATGCTCTTATCTGAGCGGTCAAAACTTCTTCAAGTATTTATTTCAACAGCAGTTTTTTCAAACCGCCTTATTTCTCAGACTAATTTACGGGGAAGATTTTCAAACAGCTTATCCAGTTCATTATGCGTCATTGCTCTTATCAGCGCCCAGTTGCCGCTGACGGCTATAATAAACGGCTGAAGTCGTTTCATAGCCTCGTGATATTCAATTTGACCTATAATTCCGCCTTGCGGGTTTGTAAGACTAACCGCCGTAATTATCCATTCACTTATTGTCTTGCCCTCTAAATTCCACTGTTTTTCAGGTACGACAGGAAACAGCGAGCAGGTATCCTCCGTAAGCGAAAACCCCGCAAGAAGAGTTCCGTCCGTTTTCTCATATACTTTGGGATTTGCCTGATATGCCTCTTTCCAAAGCCTGTTTATTTCTTCTTGGCTTATACTCCTGTCGGAAATTTCCGATTTTTTCTCTTTTCTTTTAGACGTAAATAATCCCATTAAATCGTCCTCCCTGTTTTCATAACAATTTCATTGACAATATGTTCAACGCTCTTATCGGAAACGTCGATCTTCACAGTATCAAGCTGTCCATAATGCGGAAGTCTTTCCAGACTTCGTTCGATAATATCGGGTGTGCGGAGCTGTCTTTCTATATCCCCGTTCAGCCGCTTTTTCAACGCCTCGGGACTGCACACAAGCGATATAGAGCGAGTTATGCAATCCGACAAATCAAGCTTTGAAACTATGCTGTCGATTATCTCCTGCCTGTCCATAACCCAGCAGAAAATAATGTTTTCAAAGACCGAACATCTGATAAAATTATTCAGTATAAAACAGATATTTTCGGTAACCATTTCCTTGGTTTCATTATTCACCTGAAAGGGGTGCATATCCCAGCAACGATCTCCGTCAAGAAAGACGCTGTTATCAAGCACATTTTTCAGTTTCTGACACACCGTAGTTTTTCCAACACCCATTGTGCCGCTTATAATAAAAATATTTTTCATTTTGAATTAAACATATCTCAGCAGATCTCTTACAAACTCCCTGAGCTCCGTATCGTTCATCTCGTCGATATTGGTCTTTCTCAGCTTGTCGGTAACTATACTGTCGCTGATAGCGTCAAAGGACACCTGACTTTCGTCGGACTTTTCAAGAGCCTGCTTTGCCCTTGCGTTTTCTTCCTCAAACTGCGCAAGGAGAGATTTCGCCCTTGTGATTATCTTGTTGGGAAGTCCCGCAAGCTTTGCGACCTCGATACCGTAGCTTTCGTCAACTCCGCCCCTTACTATCTTACGCAGGAACTTTATGCTGTCCCCCTGCCGCTTGACCGCAACGGAATAATTTATAACTCCGTCAAGCTCCTTTTCAAGACATATAAGCTCGTGATAATGGGTAGCAAACAAGGTCTTACAGCCCAGCGATTTTGAAGTGGAAATATACTCCGACACCGCCCTTGCTATGGAAATTCCGTCAAATGTGGAGGTTCCTCTGCCTACCTCGTCAAGAATGACAAGACTGTTCTTGGTCGCGTGCTTTACAATATCCGCGACCTCGCTCATTTCTACCATAAAGGTTGACTGTCCCGCAGTCAAGTCGTCGGAGGCACCTATTCTCGTGAATATCTGATCCACAACGGATATCTTCGCATAGTCCGCAGGAACAAAACAGCCTATCTGCGCCATTAAGGTTATCAGCGCCACCTGCCGCATATATGTGGATTTACCCGACATATTCGGTCCTGTGATAACGGACATTCTGTTGCTCGTCAAATCAAGATATGTGTCGTTTGGAACGAATACCTCGTCCTTCTGCATAAGCTCAACAACGGGGTGTCTGCCGTTTTTAATATCTATAATACCGTCAATTGCGATCTCGGGCTTTGTGTAATTGTACTTCACCGCCGCCGTCGCAAAGGAACACAGTACGTCTATTTCCGCCACAGCCGTAGCGGTCTCCTGCACAAGTCTCAGCTGAGTGGCAACAAAATCGCGCACCTCGGAAAATATCTCCTGCTCCAGTGAAATTATCTTGTCGCTTGCGCCGAGAATGGTGTTCTCCGCTACCTTTAATTCGTCTGTTATAAAACGCTCGCAGTTTGCAAGGGTCTGCTTTCTTATATAATGGTCGGGCACAAGGTCGTAATAGGACTTCGTTACCTCGATATAATACCCGAAAACTCTGTTGTAGCCTATTTTAAGGTTCTTGATACCCGTTTTTTCCTTTTCACGGTTTTCAATGTCCTCGATAATTCCCTTACCGCCCGAGATTATATTTCTCAGTCCGTCAAGCTGTTCGTTAAAGCCGTCCTTGATAACTCCGCCGTCCTTGACGTTTACGGGAGGCTCGTCCACAAGCGCGTTTTCGATAAGATTGGACACAGCGTCCAATGTTGAAATTTTGGCATTGCATTGGCTTAAAAGCTTTGCCGTAAAGTCGTTTAGAATATCCTTTATCTCAGGGAGCTTCAGCGCGGTAAGGGACAGCGATTTCAGGTCTCTCGGGCTTGCCGTCTTGTACATGACCCTTGTCATCAGTCTTTCAAGGTCGTAAACTCCGCTTAAAATTTCTTTTAAATCGCCAAGCTGAACGGGATTTTCAGTAAGCTGTTCGACCGCTCCCAGCCTATCGATGATCCTCGCAGGATTGATAAGCGGCTGTTCAAGCCACGCCTTAAGCATACGCTTTCCCATTGAGGTCTTTGTGTTGTCAAGCACCCACAGCAGCGAGCCTTTTTTCTCCTTGCCGCGGAGAGTTTCGGTAAGCTCCAGATTTCGTCTCGCCGTAAAGCCTATGGTCATAATGGGGTCTGCGTCGTGCCTTGTAATACTTGAAAAACGACCTACCAAGGCTTTCTGTGTGTCGTGAATGTATGCGAAAAGTCCGCAGACTGCAAAAGCCGCCGCGCTTTCGGGAACAATATTCAGAGTATCCAAGCTTGCCGCAGAAAACTGCTGTAAAACCTCGTCTGTGTGGATAAGCGGTGAAAAATCCTTTTCGTCAAGAAGCTGAACGCTGGTTTTAAGCTTTTCGCGTACAAACGCCGAAAGCTCCTTATTGGACAGAAAAGCGTCGTTAATGAGAATTTCCGCAGGAGAAAATCTCGACAGCTCGTTGACCGCCGCATTGGTCATTTCCTTGCCCGAAAACTCAAACAAATGCACCTCTCCTGTGGAAATGTCCGCCAGACATAATGCGCTCTCCTTGGACTGCATATAAAAAGCGCCGATATAGTTGTTGGAGGTCTCGTCAAGCATACTGCTTTCTATGAGCGTGCCGGGAGTAACAACTCTTATGACCTCGCGGGGAACAATCCCCTTGCACTTGGCGGGATCCATAGTCTGCTCACAGATAGCGACCATATATCCCTTGTCGATGAGCTTTTTTAAATATGTATCGCAGGCGTGATAAGGAACGCCGCACATAGGCGCGCGCTCCTCCAGTCCGCAGTCTCTGCCGGTGAGAGTAAGCTCAAGCTCCCGGGACGCTGTAACGGCGTCCTCAAAAAACATCTCATAAAAATCTCCCAGTCTGTAAAACAGAATGTGATTTTTATACTTGTTTTTGACCTCAAAATACTGCTTCATCATCGGCGACAGCTTTGAAAAATCAATATCCTTTGTTTCCACTTAAACTCACTCCTATCTACAGATGATCCGATCACTCAGTGACAGCCCGCACAGCTTGAACAGCTGCCGCTGCAGCTCTGGGGAGGAGTTGCGGGGCAGGTCTCGGGATCTTCGCCGTTTGCCGAACTTGAAATGATATAATTAACAGACGACAGCAAAGCGTCCATCTCAGCCTTGGACTCGTTGAAAGCTATCATCTTGGGCATAGCCATTATCTCATCGTAAAGCTCCTTAATCTCTCTGTCGAGACTTGTAAGCTTGTCAGCGTCCTTATCGGGCTTCTGCATTTCAATGCTCAGCTCTGAACGGAGCTGATTGAATTTTCCGATCTTATTCTGAATATCGGTATCCGTATCGTTGTCGGCGCAGGCAGACATATACTTTATATATCTTTCGTCCTGCTGAATAGCCTTTCCTAACTCTCTTGCAAGTTCAATAACGTTCATAATAATATGCTCCTTTTATATTTAATAACGGAATTATCCGCGCAATTTATTTAACAAGCTCGCCCTCCAAAGCCCAGTTCATCGCTTTTGTTATGCGAACCTGAATAAACTCTCCGATGTATTTTTTATCAGCCTTTACTTCAACGATTATGTTTTCGTCGGTTTTTCCTGTAAGGTGATCTGAGGAAGTCCTGCCCTCGCCCTCCGCAAGCACTGTAACTGTTTTACCCACAAAACGCTTGAACCATTCGGAGGTGAGCTCTCTCTGCTCCAGCAGCAGTTCTCTCAGCCACAGACCCTTTTGCTTGTCGGAAATATTATCCTCCATTTCAGCCGCCTTTGTACCGCTGCGCCTTGAATAAACAAAGGAATAAATATTATCGTATTTTACCTTTTTGATAAGCTCCTTCGTCTCGCAGAATTCCTCGTAGGTCTCCCCCGGAAATCCCACTATCAAGTCTGTTGTAAAAGAAAACTCAGGCTCTCTGGAACGTGCATAGTCGATGATCTCCATATATTTTTCAACCGTATAACGGCGGTTCATAAGTTTTAAAATCCTGTCCGAACCCGCCTGTACGGGCAAATGAAGATGAGTGCACACCTTATCGCAGTCGATAATAGCATCAATAAGCTCCTTGGTAGCGTCCTTCGGGTGACTTGACATAAAGCGTATTCTGAAATTGCCCTCTATAGCGTTTATCTCCCTCAGAAGAGCGGGAAAACCGTAGCTGTAGGAATTTACATTCTGTCCCAGCAGAGTGATTTCCTTATAGCCCGCAGACACAAGCTCTCTTACCTCGTTAATGACCGCCTCGGGCTTTCTGCTGCGCTCTCTGCCCCGCACATAAGGCACGATACAGTAGGTGCAGAAATTGTTGCAGCCGTACATAACAGGCACGAACGCCCTTATCTTATCGTCTCTCAGCTGAGTAAAATCCTCGTTGATATCCACGTGATTTTCAGAAAGATTGAAAATACGTCTGCGTTTGGATATGACCTCCCACAGCATAGAGTACAGATCGTTGTATGCAAAAGTTCCGAACACAAGATCGACCTGTCTGTAAGCGGACTTTATCTTGTCCGCAACGTGCTGCTGCTGAGCCATACAGCCGCAGACACCTATGATAAGCTCCTTATTCTGTTCCTTGAGCTTTTTCATATTTCCGATATTGCCGAAAACCCTGTCCTCGGCGTTTTCGCGGACGGCGCAGGTGTTGAGCAGAATAAACTGAGCCCCCTCTGTATTATCGGTAAACTCATAGCCGACCTTGGCAAGCATACCCTTTATTTTCTCTCCGTCGCTGACATTCTGCTGACAGCCGTAGGAATGAACATACGCCAAAGGCGCGTGACCGCAGGTACGGGCATACTCCTCAGCCCAGTTCAGAATATTGGTTTTGGATAAAACAGCGTCGGCATTATCCGACAAGATACGCTCAGTCATTACAATCCTCATTTCGATAAAAACATACGCGCAAACCGAAGATTTGCATTCCATTTAATTATATAACTTTTCGGGAAATTTGTCAACTACCCGTGACGGCAAATCCGCAGAAATCGATTTTTGCTCTCTGCGGAGATAAGAGGTGCGCCGCAGACGCTTTATCCCGTTTCCTGCCGCCGTAAAAGCCAAAAAGTACTTCTCCCAGCCGGAAATTTGACTTTTGGCAAACTTAAAATTGCATTTTTATAAAAGAAAAGGTCATTTTGAGGTAAATTCGCAACTTTTTTTGAAAAACCTCTTGCAAAAATCGTCATAATGTATTATAATGTATACGATATTAAAATTAAGAAAGAAGGATTTTATTATGGACATCAGAATTGAACTTACTGATACTCCAAAGGCTAAGCCTCAGGACGAAACTAAGCTGGGCTTCGGTCATATCTTCACGGATCATATGTTTGTTATGAATTACGACACAGGTATGGGCTGGCACGACGCAAGAATTGTACCTTTTGATAACGTGTCTCTTTCGCCTGCCGCTATGTGTCTCCACTACGGTCAGGAAATTTTCGAGGGATTAAAGGCTTACAGAACAGCCGACGGCAGCGTTCAGCTTTTCAGACCTGACGAGAACTACAAGAGAATGAACGTGTCCGCAGAAAGAATGGTCATTCCTCAGATCGACGAGCAGTTTATGGTCGAGGCTACCAAAAAGCTTATCGAGATCGAACAGGACTGGGTTCCTCACACAGACGGTGCGGCGCTCTATATCAGACCGTTTATTTTTGCGACCGATCCGTACGTTGGCGTAAGACCTGCCGACCACTATCTGTTTATGATTATCCTTTCTCCGTCGGGAGCATATTATTCAACAGGACTTAACCCTGTTAAGATCTACGTTGAGCAGAAGTATGTAAGAGCCGTAAGAGGCGGTACAGGCTTTGCAAAGACCGCCGCTAACTACGCAATCTCACTCAAGGGACAGGACGAGGCTCACAATCAGGACTATGAGCAGGTTCTGTGGCTTGACGGCGTTGAGCAGAAGTACATAGAGGAAGTTGGTTCTATGAACATCTTCTTCGTTATCGACGGCGAGGTAATCACTCCCGAGCTTACAGGTTCGGTTCTCCCGGGTATCACCAGAAAATCCGCTCTTGAGATATGCAGAAAGAAGGGCTATAAGGTTTCCGAAAGAAGAATTACCATTCAGGAGGTTGCAAAGGCTTACGACGAGGGCAAGCTTGACGAGGTATTCGGAACGGGTACTGCGGCTGTTATCTCCCCTGTCGGTCATCTCAAGTGGGGCGACAAAATAATGACGATCAACAACAACGAGATCGGACCTATCTCGCAAATGCTTTACGATACAATGACAGGCATTCAGTGGGGCAAAATTCCGGACGAATACGGTTGGATCGTTAAAATCTGATAGAATTTTTCGGACGGCGGAGGATTTCCGCCGTCTTTTTTTGTGAGGGTAACTATGACTTTATACATAAACAAATCGGATTTTCTTAACTGCTCTCAATGCTCTGCGCTGGACGGCAGGATGAGTGAAAAATACCGTATTTACGGTTACAGAACGGCTACGTATCAGGCTGCTGCTGACTTCTCCGGCGGAGATAAAGCAGAGGTGACAGGCGACAGAACATTAAATATAGAACACGGCGGCAAAATTATCGGTACTGTATCGCGCAAACGCAAAGAAATATTACTTGACTGGGGCATAAGTATTTTAAATGGATTTCCCGACAAATGGACTTACAAAATCGGCAGCAGATTTTCAGAAGATATTGCTTTTGCCGTTTCTTTGGTTATGATCAACGGAAGCCGCTACATCAGGCTGGAAATTTCAGACAATGAAGATCCTCTTGAATGCCTGGGATTTTTTCTTGCTATAACCGATGCAATATGTTCCATATCAACGTAAGCCCCGTATTTTCGGGACTTGACTGACAATCCACCTCCGAATTGCGCTGTAATTGTTGACTTTGGTTTTCCGTTGTGATAAATTAAAAGTAACGAAAGCATTGCAATGAATTATCGTGACTTTACAAAACTAATTCCGAGGTGATTATATGGAAGACAAAACTACATTAGGTAAATTTATCCGCACAAAACGAAAAGAAAAAGGACTGTCCCAAAAGGAATTTGCCAATATGCTTTATGTGACCGAGTCGGCTGTAAGCAAATGGGAAAGAGGCGTTTCCTATCCCGATATAACCCTTGTCTCGGGCATATGTAATGCGCTGAATATTACCGAGCACGAACTTTGTATAGCAAGCGAGGATTACAAGCAGCGTGAGACAGAGCGTATGGCAAAAAAATACGTTAAAACCATCAGGACATATAACTTTATTTGCTTAGGCGTTTATCTTGCAATCCTTATCCCCTGCTTTATCGGACTTGTGATTGCCGACCATGACATAAGGCAGTTTTTAATGTGGCTTACGTCCTTAGCTATGACAGCGTCTCTTATCAATGTTCCGACGCTGGTAAAAAAACACAAGGGAGTAATAACTCTCGGCTGTTTCTATGTGACCCTGCATCTGCTTCTGCTTACGGGATTTGGTTTGGAAGATATCAACGGCTTTATTATGGCGTTTCTGTCTGTAACATTTGCTTTTACGCTGATATTCCTGCCGATAATACTTTGCAGAGAGGACTTCGGCAAATGCCTTACGGGCTATCGGGGACTTATCTGTATGGCGGCGGACACTATACTGCTTTTGGTTCTGATAGCATACGGAAGTTACAACTCGGGTTCTTCTACGGACTATACTATTAAATCGGTTATTTTGCCTGTACTGTTTATACTCACCGTTCCTTGGGTATTCTTCGCAGTTATCAGATACGCGGGACTTAACGGATTTTTCAAAACGTCCATTTGCATTGCTTACTCGGCAATACTTTTATTCTTCACAGAGGACTTTTTAGCTCGGTACGGAATTCAGGGCTATGTTATGTACATAAACGGACGCTCCTACAAAAATGAAACGGTTCTGATAATTCTAATAACAGCGGCAATATTTTCCGCTGTCGGAGCCGCTTTTTCCGCAATAAAAAAACGCTCCGCAGGAACCGAGCAGAACGTTTAACAAAAAACGCCGCAGACATTCAGTCCTGCGGCAGTTTTTTCGTTAAAAATCCTTGAAATCCTCTCTGTCCGCCTGCTTTCCGCGCTTGCTCACCTTTTTATTGAGCAGAACGGAAAAAGTAAGCGTTGCGGCTATAAGAGCGACCAGCACAAGCACAGTTTTGAAGTTCAGGCTGTCAAGCTTCGCGCCGATATAAGTCTGCACCAGCATTTCTGGGAGCACTCCCACAAGAGAGCCAAGAAGATAGGGTTTATAAGGCATTCTCAGCGCGCCGTGTATCATCGACACCACGTCTCCCGGAACGACTACTACCGCTCTTGAAATATATGAGGCAAAAAGATTATTGTCGTGACTGTAATCAACGATCCTGCGGGCTTTCGGATACTTACCGGCAATAGCGTCCACAAGCTCTCCGCCCGAGGCTCTTCCCACAAGGTACGGTATAGTGAAAGACACGGAAAGACCCAGAATATTCACAAGCACCGCTATCCCGAACGGATAAATCGCTCCTATCGCCACAAAAAGCGCAGTAAGCGGAAAAACTACCGACATTGATTTAAGTCCGTAAAATCCCAGCAGAACAAACGCCGCAAGTATGAGGTTGTCGGGAGTATAGTCCAGCAGCTCCTCGAAATCGTGATTTACGAGAAATACCAGACAGCAGATGATTATTACTACGGTAAGCAGAAAAGGCACATATTTCAGCGCTTTTCTAATTCTCTCAGATTTTTGCCCGTTCTCCTGCAAGTCCGCATTATCGGAAACACATTCCGTATTCATATCTTTCGGCATACTCACCCGCTTCATCACCTCCCGCAGAACGATCTGCATATTTATTGCGTATAGTATAGCACACATATATTAATGAATTGTGACAAAAAAGCGGAAATTTTACCAAAAATCAATTATTGGACTGAAACAGCAAAAAGGGCGGATAATAACCCGCCCAAAAGTAAATTATTAAATATCAAACACGACTGTAGCAAGCGCAAAGAACATCAGCGTTGAACAGGTATCCACAATAGTAGTGATCAGCGGAGCCGCCATTATCGCAGGGTCAAGCTTCAGCTTTTTCGCCGCCATAGGCAGCATTGCCGCAATAAGCTTTGACAGCACCACCGTAAGCATAATAGCCGCGCTTACTGTAAACGCAAGCTTATAGCAGTCTACCGACGCGTCGTTATGATACACCAGAATTATTCTGCCCGCATTGACTACAGACAATATTATTCCGCACACACACGCAACTCTGAACTCCTTGAACATAACCTTGAAGAAGTCCCGCATTCTGATCTCCCCCAACGCCATACCGCGGATAATAAGAGTGGACGTCTGCGAACCGCAGTTACCGCCCGTACCGCTCAGCATAGACAAGAACGAAACCAGCACAGGCACAGCCGCAAAAGCCTCCTGATATTTATTTACAATAGCTCCCGTAATCGTCGCCGAAAGCATAAGCACCAGCAGCCACACTATACGGTTCTTTGCGTGAGCGAAAACCGACGTTTTGAAATACGACTCGTCGCTGGGAGCAACGGCGGCGTACTTCATAATGTCCTCGGTATTCTCTTCCTGAATGACGTCGATAGCGTCGTCGTAGGTGACGATACCTACCAGACGGTTTTCCTTATCCACAACAGGCATAGCCACGAAGTCGTACTTTGAGAGCTTTGCGGCTACCATTTCCTTATCCTCGTGGGTATCGACGGAAATAATGTTTGTGTCCATTATATCCTCGATACGGTCGTCCTCGTCGGCGGTGATAAGGTCAAGCACCGACAGAACGCCTATAAGCCGTCTGTTTTCCGTAACGTAAAGAGTATAGACCGTCTCCTTGACCATTCCGACGTGCCTTATCCAGTCAAGTGCGTCCTTGGCTGTATAATCCTTTTTGAGATACACATACTCTGTGGTCATAATAGAACCTGCGGAATCCTTGGGATAACGCAGTATCTCATTGATCTGCTTTCTCGTTTCCGAATCGGCTGATTTAAGAACCCTCACCACAACATTGGCAGGCATTTCCTCGATCATATCAACCGTATCGTCTACATACAGATCGTCGATAACGTCCTGAAGCTCTTTATCCGTAAAGGAATTGATAAGCATCATCTGCATATCGCTGTCCATATACGAAAAAACGTCCGCCGCAACGTCCTTGCTCAGAAGTCTGAACAGGACAAGCAGTTCGTGCGTCTCAGCCTCGTGATCGTCGTAAAAACGCTGTAAAAGCGCAGCGACGTCCGCCTCGTTCATATCTATGAATATCTCGCGGATCGCCTTGAAATTTCTTTCGTTAATAAGCTGTAAAACTGTGTCGTACATAAATATAACCTCCCCGTGCAGCGGCTACGGCAGTAATTTACCGCCCGCAGAAGTAGGATTTACCAAACACAGATCACCTATCAGTATTTAACTGGGAATACAAAACAGACAACGCTGTCCGTATTCGAGGTAATCGGCTATGACCGGCATCGTCCACTTTGTACACTCTCCTTAAAATCATAAATTATGCGGAATTTTACTTTATCTAACTCCGCATACAAGTTTATTATACCCGTTTGTTTATCATTTGTCAATAATTTTTTTGTAAAATTCTCATTAAATCTGCTGTTACCGTTTTGATACACTTAGTCGGATTTTTAATCAAAAAAATTACAAGCTGTAAAAAAAATTGCCAATTAGCTATTGTACTTTTCACAAAAATATGATATACTATAAATATATAAAATTTTGAATATGTGTGACCGGATATATATGGCTGTAAATCAGCCTGATTTTGTAACTAATTTGTAAAGGGTGTGAACTATGCTTGAAACAATAGGGCAGGCTATAAACTCCGTTTGGGGCGTTTTCAAGTCAATAGGTCTGAACGATATTGTGGATATTGCAATATTGTATTTTCTCATATATAACGGCATCAAGCTTATACGTGAAACAAGAGCCCAGCAGCTTATCAAGGGTATACTTGTGCTTATTTTATGTTACTGTGTGGCGGCTTTTTTCAATCTCCAGACTATCAGATATCTGCTCAAGCTGTGCTTCCAGTGGGGCTTCCTTGCGCTTATCGTTATGTTCCAGCCTGAACTGAGACGTATTCTCGAGAAGGTAGGACGAGCCAAGATCGCCGAGTTTAATTTCTTCGGTTCCTCCGATCAGGACCCCGACGACGTAAAATGGACAACTGCTATAAACGCCGTCTGCGACGCGGCGCAAAATCTCTCTTCCACAAAAACAGGCGCTCTTATTATATGCGAGAGAAAAACCAAGCTGGGCGAACAGATCGCGACAGGTACGATACTTAACTGCGTTCCCTCTGCGGCTGTGTTCGGAAATATATTCTACCCCAACACTCCTCTGCACGACGGAGCGGTAATTATAAGAGACGGAATTATTCTTGCGGCAGGCTGTTTCCTTCCGCGTCCTCAGAAAGACGAGCTTATAAACAAGCAGCTGGGCTCCCGTCACAGGGCGGCTATCGGTATGAGCGAGAACTCCGACGCTATCGTCGTGGTAGTTTCCGAGGAAACAGGTTCGATCTCCGTTGCTGAAAACGGCGAGCTTACAAGGGGATATTCAAAGGAGTCTCTGAAAAAACTTCTCACAGACAGGCTTATGCCCGAGAAGGACGCTAATTCCATTAAGGAAAATTCTTTTGCAGGAAGGGTGATTTCAAAATGGAAGAAGTAAAGAACGAAAACAGCGCTCCCGCGAAGAACAAACGTAATTTAAAGGGAGATTTCGGGCTGAGAATACTTGCGCTTGCAGTTGCGATAATTGCATGGTTCGTGCTGTCCATTACGCAGTACCCTACTATAACAAAGACGATCTCGGGCGTTCACGTTGACTTTAATATGGAGGGAACCAAGGCTCAGGAAAAAGGGCTTGACGCTCTCAATTACAAGGATATTACCGTAGACGTTGAAATTCAGGGTATGAACTACGAAATAGGCGGCTACACGGCAAACGACCTGTCGGCAACCGTCGATCTGGGGGAAGTCACTAAGGAGGGTACTTACACTCTTGACATCAATGTAAAGAGTACGCATTCCACAGACAAATGCACCATAGTTTCGGTTACTCCCGAGACTATTCAGGTGGACTTTGACAGAATTACCACTAAGACGCTGGAGCTTACGGCTGAGGCTCCTCTGGTAAGCGCGGAGGAGGGCTACACTCTCAGGGAGGCTACCGTAACTCCCTCCGAGATCACTGTAGAGGGCGCAAAAAACGACCTTGACAATATAAGCAAGGTCACGGCTCAGATAACAAAATCCAGAAAGATATCCGAGGACGTAACTATTTCAACCGAAGATCTGGTGTTCTATGACGCCGACGACAATATTCTGGACTCCTCAAAATTTACTGTTCAAAACAGCGGCAGCTATGACGTAAGCTTTGTAGTTTACAAGAAGAAAACGGCTGATCTGAGGGTAGACGTTTCGGGATGTCCCGATAATTTTGACATTAATACTCTGCCGATGATACTTTCCGAAGAAAGCATTTCGGTAATCTCTCCCAATCTTGAAGACGGAGATACGGAAGAAATCACAGTCGGAACAATTCCCCTGTCAAGCATAAATCTTTCAAAGAATTTCAGCTTTTCAATTCCGCTGAACACCGGAGAGATCAATATGACCGGTTCGGATAATGTTGTGGTATCCTTTGACGACGAAGGATATACATCAAAGGAATTCACCGTTGACGCGTCACGCATAAAGACGGTCAACCGTCCTGCGGGAATGACGACAACTATCGAGACCAAAAAGCTTACTAACGTAGTTATTTACGGTCCCGAAGAGGTTATCTCAAAGCTGGAGGACAGCGATATTTACGCACAGGTCGATTTGAGCGATATATACGAATACGGTTCGTACACACGAAACGCGCTGATTTATGTTCCCGACCACGACGACGTATGGTGCTTTGGCGTAAATCCCGTTCAGGTAGTTACCGCAAACAGCGCAGACAGTACATCAGACAACGAATAATATGTATAATTCGGTTCGGTAACTGCTTGCCGAACCGTTTTTTCGGAGGTTTAAAATGCCTGTTATTGTAAATCAGATATCTTCGCCGCTTTCGGCAGATGAGAAAAGCATTTTTAATAATGCCGTAAAAGCTCTCGGCATCGACAAAAAGCGTGTGCTTGAATGCCATATCCACAAAACCTCTCTGGACGCGCGAAAGAGAAACGATATCCATTTTGTGCATTCTGTTTTCATAAAACTTGACGACGGCGGACTTGAAAAAAAGCTGTGCGAAAACAATCCCAAGCTTACCTATGCGGCGCAGGGAGCATACGAGCCTGTTATTGCAAAGTGCAGACGTGAGGGCAGAGTTGTTATCGCAGGCTTCGGTCCTGCGGGAATGTTCTGCGGACTAGCGCTTGCGGAGCAGGGCTACAAGCCCATAATTTTAGAGCGCGGCGGAGACGTTGACAGCAGAACCGCAAAGGTACAGAATTTCTGGAACAGCGGAGAACTGGACATAAATTCTAACGTACAGTTCGGCGAGGGCGGCGCGGGAACTTTTTCCGACGGCAAGCTTACCACGCGTATAAAAGACCCTCTCTGCCAGTATGTACTGAAACGCTTCGCAGATTTCGGCGCGCCTGAGGAAATACTCACCAAGGCAAAGCCCCATATCGGTACGGACAATCTGAGGAAAATTGTCAAGGCGATCAGAACGAGGATAATCGAGCTTGGCGGCGAGGTGCGCTTTGAAGAGCAGCTTTTGGATTTCACTGTAAAAAACAGTTCCGTGGAAAAGGCTGTATGCAAGAGCGAAGAAATTTCAGTCTCGGCTCTGGTGCTTGCCATAGGGCATTCGGCAAGGGACACATTTGAGCTTTTGGCGAGCAAAGGAATTTTCCTTGAACCTAAACCGTTCTCCGTAGGCGCAAGAATAGAGCATAAGCAATCCGCAGTTGATGAAAGTCTTTACGGCGCGCACGCAGGAAATCCGCTTTTGCCTAAAGGGGAATATCAGCTCTCCTACCGCAATAGATCGGGACGGGGCGTTTACACATTTTGTATGTGTCCCGGCGGAACAGTTGTGCCCTCAGCCTCGGAGAAAGGCGGAGTTATTACAAACGGAATGAGCGAATTTGCCAGAGACGGCAAAAACGCCAACGCGGCTGTGGTTGTGTCCGTCACACCCGCAGACTTCGGCAGCGGAGTTCTTGACGGTGTGGATTTTGCAAGAAAGATCGAGCGGAACGCTTACGCTCAGTCGGACGGTTACAAGGCTTGCGGAACGACCGTCAAAGGTTTTTTGGAGGATAAGCCCTCCCTTAACGGAACGGTCGCGCCGACCTACGTGCTTGGATTAACGGCGTCGGACTACGGCAAGATATTCCCGAAATTTGTGACGGATATGATGAAAACGGGGCTGAATGAATTCTCTCGGAAAATGAAATGCTTCGGCGACGGAGGAGCAATGCTGTCCGCGCCCGAAACGAGAACAAGCTCCCCTGTAAGAATAACCCGAGGAGAAAATATGACCTCGCTGTCCTGCACAAACCTCTACCCCTGCGGAGAGGGAGCGGGTTATGCGGGCGGAATTATGAGCGCGGCGGTAGACGGCATTAAGACCGCTCTGAAAATTATGTCTGAATTTGCTCCGAATGAGTAACTCCGTAAATTTTGTATACGACAACAGCCGAGCGATAAAAAAACGCTCGGCTGTTTGATATTTATTTGCTCATATTAACATTTTACCTTAAATATTTTAATCCGATACGAACTTACTTCACAATCAGATTGCTCACAAATCCCGCAGCTATCGCGGCAATATAAAGTATACCCATTATCGAAAGATTTTCCTTAACGTGTTTATTTGTTTTGAAAAGCACCAGAAGTCCAACGCCTGCGCCTGTGCAAAGTCCCGATATCAATGCGCCGAATGATACAACTCCCTCGATATAAAGCTGAGTAAGAACCACAGAGGCGGCGCAGTTGGGGATAAATCCCACAATACCCGCTATAAACGGCTGGAACACGCTGTCGGTCATCATTATCTTTTTCACAGCGTCAACTCCCGCAAATTCCATTACACAGCCGAGAATAAGATTTACTGCGAGAATAAATATAATTATATGAATTGTATGGTGCAATGCGGAATGCACTATTCCGTGATGTTCACAGTCGCAGTCCTCGCACAGATCGACAAAGGGTTCGTCGTGCTGATGTCTGCCCATTGCCCTCAGACATAGATCGACTATTATGCCTGCGATAATTCCCACAGCCGCCTTAATAAGTATCAGCTTCCACAGCTCGGAGGCAAACTCGGGATTTGATATCATCATAGGCACAGCCTCGTCGCTGGTGGAAAGATACACAGCCACAAGAGTACCCATAGATATCAGTCTGCCCGTATAAAGATTGGAGGCGACAACGGAAAATCCGCACTGAGGCACCGCTCCGAGAATTCCTCCTCCGACTGCGCCGAACGGACCCATTTTCTGCAAAGCCTTACCAAGCTTGTCCGCAGAGCGGTGTTCGATATATTCAATTAAAAGATAGACGCCGAACAGAAAAGGCAGAACCTTTGCGCTGTCTATAAGAGCGTCAACCACAACGTCCAGTAAAGTATCCAGCATTTTAAAACTCCCATAAATTTAGTAACCCTTTTATTATACTATGGAAATTTAATTTTGTCAATCTTACGGAAGAAAATTATATTAAACTTATAGGAATTTTTATTTATTTCTTGATTTTTTCTACGTTCAAACTATTTTTTCATCCACGACATCAAGCCTCTGAGCTCTGCGCCGACTTTTTCTATTTCGTGTTCCGCTTCAATTTGCTTTTTGGCGTTGAAATATGTTCTTCCCGCCTGATTTTCCAGCAACCAGTCTCTTGCAAATTTGCCCTCCTGAACATCTTTCAGGATATTTTTCATAGATCTTCTGGTTTCCTCGGTGATGATTTTTTCTCCCGTTATATAATCGCCGTATTCGGCAGTATCGCTTACAGAATATCTCATCAGATTTAATCCGCCTTTATTTATAAGGTCTACGATCAATTTCATTTCGTGACAGCATTCAAAATACGCCATTTCAGGCTGATATCCTGCTTCAACCAAAGTCTCGAAGCCCGCTTTGATCAAAGCCGAAACTCCGCCGCAAAGTACCGCTTGTTCGCCGAAAAGGTCTGTTTCGGTCTCTTCCCTAAAGGACGTTTCGATAACGCCCGCTCTTGCTCCGCCGATACCTGCCGCATAGGCGAGAGCGGTTTCCTTAGCTTTTCCGGAAGCGTCCTGATGAACAGCTATAAGACACGGTACACCTTTACCCTCCGTGAATTGACTTCTTACGGTATGACCCGGTCCCTTGGGAGCTATTAAAAATACGTCGACAAACGGAGGCGGTACTATCAGACCGTAATGTATAACAAATCCGTGCGCAAATACCAGCGACTTCCCTGCCGTTAGATTTGGTTCGATCGACTTTTTATACAGTTCGGCTTGCTTTTCGTCATTGACCAACATCATAATAATATCAGCTTCCTCAGCCGCCCTATCTGCCGTAACTACTTTCAAACCCGCCGCCTCTGCCTTAGACCACGATTTACTTCCGTGATATAAACCAACGATAACGTCCGCTCCGCTTTCATGCAGATTAAGCGCGTGTGCATGACCCTGACTGCCGTAACCGATTATCGCAATCTTCTTTCCCTTTAACGCCTGAAGATTACAGTCCTGCTCATAATAAATTTTTGCCATTGCTATGACCTCCTGAAATTTTTATTGTAACGGTATAAAATGCGACTTTATACCGTTGTAGACTATTGCTCCGCCCGAATATGATCGTTTATAAATTTTTCGTATCGCATACAAGCTCCTCCATTATCAGAGCTAATTTATCTCCATTGCCTTTATCTGCCGCAAGACGGTTGATTACCATATCGTGTAAAATATAGTCCTCCATAAGATAAATATGACTTTTGTCCTCTGTATAAAATGCGTCTTTATCAGCTTCCACAGAATAACCGTACAGCATTTTTTCGCTGTCTGCGGAAAGAATAAACCAATGCATATTTTCTTCCATCTGATGTATTTTCCCGCCGAAATGCTTTTCAATTCCGTCAATGGGAGCATCAATATTATGCCCAATTCCTAAAACCTTGCACCCGCGGTCTTGACATTCGCTTAATTCTGGCAGCAGCGTTTCGTACATATGATCCCATACGGAAATAATTATATGATGACTTGCTTCTTTCAAAAGCTGCCTGCAATATTCGGTTATATTTGCTTTCCCTTTTACTGTAAAGACATAAATATCCTGCTTTTTTTCCATAGTCTCTAAGGCTTCCAGATCTTTCTTTACTTCTTCGTAATCCTGTTCCCACTCCTTCCTCATATTCTCCAAAAAAACTTTGCTCGGCACCGAAGTATAGGTTCTTATATTTTCACTGCTTTCCTCAACCATAGCTAATCCACGCTTGGTTAGCGATTCCAAAATATCGTAAATTCTTGCTCTTGGTATACCCGACTCCTTACTTATTTTATACGCATTGGCGGTTCCGATTTTAAGCAATCCCGCATACGCTTTAGCTTCGTAAAGGTTGAGTCCGAATTTTTGCAGTTTATCCAATAAAGATTCGTTCATTTTTCATCTTCTCCTTTTATAGTTTATTTAGTAACTACTATAGTAGTAATTATAATTCCTCTGCGTACATTTGTCAAGCGTTTGTAATAAAATATGTTGATATCGCTGTATTTTAAGCGCAGATTTTGCTGGAATTTATGGAATTTGACAAAGCCCTTTTTATTATCCGCAAAAAATAAAATCCTCTGTTCACACAAAGGATTTCATTCATAACATTCATTCAATATCAGACAGAATATTCCTGTCAAGCTTTGAAGTATCGCACTTTCGCACTTTGTCTCTTACCTCCAGTATCAATGAGGGGACCATTGAAAGCTCGTCCACTCCCATAGCGAGGAATTGTTCTGTCATTTTTACGTCTCCGCCCAGTTCGCCGCAGATACCGCACCATTTGCCCTCAGCGTGAGCGTTATCCACTGCAAGCTTGATAAGCCTGAGAATTGCGGGGTGATAAACGTTACAGTACTTTTCAAGACGCGGATTTTGTCTGTCGCAGGCAAGCGTATACTGCGTAAGATCGTTTGTCCCGATACTGAAAAAGTCCGCCTCTTTCGCCAGCTTATCGCTTATTATTGCCGCCGCAGGAGTTTCTATCATAACGCCTATGGGCATATTTTCATTAAAGCTTACGCCGTCGGCTCTGAGCTGTGACTGTACCTCCGATACAAGCTTTCGCACCTCTCTGATCTCCCGGACCGAGGTTATCATAGGTATCATTATCTGAATGTTCCCGTAAGCCGACGCTCTGCACAAAGCTTTAAGCTGCGTTTTGAATATTTCGGGTCGGTCAAGGCATATTCTCAGAGCGCGCCAGCCTAAAGCGGGATTTTCCTCATATGGCATATTGAAGTAATCTATACGCTTGTCTGCACCTATATCCATAGTTCTGATGATGACAGGCTTGCCCGCCATATTTTCCGCAACGGATTTATAAACTGCAAACTGCGTTTCCTCAGTCGGATAATCCTTGCTTTCAAGATAAAGAAATTCGCTTCTGAAAAGACCTATCCCTCCCGCGTCGTTCCTGAGAGCCTCTCCTACGTCGGAAAGCCCTCCTATATTGGCGTAAAGCTTGATTTTCTTTCCGTCAAGCGTTATGTTTTCCTTGCCTTTCAGCTGGCGGATAAGCTCTCTGCGCTTTATGTCTTCCTCTCTTTTAGCTGTGAGCCTTTCGGCAGTTTCCTTATCTGGATTTACATAAACCTCTCCTGTGAATGCGTCGACAATGCAGTCCGCGCCGTCATATTCGTCCAAAAGCTGTTCTCCTGCGCCTATAACTGCGGGTATTGACATTGTCCTTGCAAGAATTGCTGTGTGGGAATTTGACGAACCGTTTCTTGTCACAAAGGCAAGCACCTTGCTTTTATCCATTTGAACTGTCTCGCTGGGCGTAAGGTCGTCGGTGCAGATTATCAGCTTTTCGTCTGCGGAAAAATCCTCAGTCTGCGCGTTCGTAAGATTTTTTACGATCCTGTCGGATATATCCAGCACATCTGCGGAACGCGCCTTCATATACTCGTCGTCCATAGAGGAAAACATTTTTGCAAAATTATCTCCCGTGCAGGCGACGGCATATTCCGCGTTGACGCTCTGGGACCTTATGATATTCTCTATGGACTCCAGATAATCCTCGTCCTCAACCATCATCTGATGTATTTCAAATATCTGAGCGTTTGCCTCGCCGACCTCCACGACGGCTTTTTGATAAAGCTGTTCAAGCTGAGCGAGCGTCTGCTGCTTTGCATTCTCAAAGCGGGACATTTCCGCCTCACTGTTTTCGGAATGTATGCGCTTTACGCCGGTTCTTGTTTTCCCGAGGAACTTCATTCTGCCTATTGCTACGCCGTTTGAAACGCCTTTGCCTTTTATGACGTTCATTTTCCGCCACGTCCTTTCGCTAAGTCTATGCTCTATCGATCAGAGGTTATCTTTAAAAAACTTTTCAAGCTCAGCGGAGGCTTCCGCTTCGTCCTCACCCGCGCAGGACACTTTTACCTCGTTTCCGCATTTTACGGCAAGACCCATAATTCCGAAAAGCTTTTTGGCGTCTGCGGACTTTCCGTCCTTTTCGATTTTTATATCGGACTTAAAGCCCTGAGCGCACTTGACGAGCATTCCTGCGGGTCTTGCGTGAATTCCTGTTTCGTCCTTGATAATGTACGTGAAATTTTTCATAAGTCATCTCTCCTTAAATATTTTCTTGCTAAGATAGGTTATTATTGTTACCGAAATTTTTTAATTTATAAATAAAAGGATATTATTTTTCCACAAACAAGAATAGTATTTATTGTACAAAATTCACAAAAATAAATAAAGCGCACTAAAAGCTTGCAAAAAGACGATAAATATGTTAAAATATACTATAAACCATTTGCATCTATCGATGTAATGTTAATTTATAAGCTATCTTTTTATGGGGGTGTAATTTTGAAAATTCAGGAATCCGCTGAGAATTATCTTGAAACCATACTTATTATTAATGAACGCAAGGGCGAGGTACGCAGTATCGATATTGTGAATGAACTGGAATTTTCCAAGCCCAGCGTAAGCGTTGCTATGAAAAATCTCCGTGAAAACGGATATATAAGCGTTGACAAGGACGGTTACATTACTCTTACAGATATGGGACTTGAAATCGCAGAAAAAATGTACGAACGTCACAGACTTATTTCCCATTGTCTCACGCTTATGGGCGTTGATCCCAAGGTTGCCGTAGAGGACGCTTGCCGTATCGAACACGTTATAAGCGCAGAGTCCTTTGAGGCTATCAAGAAATATGCTGTCAAGCTGGAAAAGCAGTAATATAGGTCGTAAATAAGTAAATATAAATAATCGGCGCACTTTGTCGGGTTTACCGACTTAGTGCGCCGTCCTTTTACTTTAGATTACTGCTTATTCAACTTCCCAGCTATTGAGATATTTCTCCTGTTCTTCAGAGAGCTTGTCTATTTCAAGTCCCCAGTATTTAAGCTTTGCACCTGCGACCTCGTTGTCTATCTCCTCGGGAACGTATACCACTCTGTTGCCTGCCTCAAGCTTTGATACCTTATCTCTGTTCTTAACAAGATAAGCTGCAGACAACGCCTGAATTGCAAAGGACATATCCATAATTTCTGCGGGGTGTCCGTCGCCTGCCGCAAGATTTACCAGTCTGCCCTCGCCTATGACATACAGCCAGTTTCCGTTGGGGAGCTTATATCCGTCGATATTATTTCTCGCAAGCTTGCTCTCAACTGCAAGCTTTTTCAGTCCCGCAACGTCCACCTCGCAGTCAAAATGTCCTGCATTGCAGAGGATCGCTCCGTCCTTCATATTCACAAAGGACTTTTCCGTTATAACGTCCTTACAGCCCGTAACGGTCACAAAGAAGTCGCCTATTTTTGCGGCTTCCTCCATTTTCATAACCTTAAAGCCGTCCATTACCGCCTCTATTGCCTTAACGGGATCGACCTCAGTAACAATAACGCTTGCGCCAAGTCCCTTGGCTCTCATAGCGACGCCCTTGCCGCACCAGCCGTAACCTGCGACTACGACATTCTTTCCCGCAACAATGAGATTGGTCGTGCGGTTGATACCGTCCCAGACAGACTGCCCCGTACCGTATCGGTTATCGAACAGATACTTGCACTTGGCGTTGTTAACAAGCACCATAGGGAATTTAAGCTCCTTAGCCTTATTCATAGCAATAAGGCGGATAATGCCCGTCGTTGTCTCCTCACAGCCGCCGATAACGTTCGGGATAAGCTCGGGATATTCGCTGTGGATAAGGTTAACAAGATCTCCCCCGTCGTCGATAATAATGTTGGGACCGACCTTTACGACCTCTGAAATATGTCTGTGATACTCCTCCTCCGTTGCGCCGTGCCACGCAAAAACGTTAAGTCCGTCGTGTACAAGACCTGCGGCAACGTCGTCCTGAGTGGACAGCGGATTACTGCCTGTGATGTACATTTCCGCGCCGCCTGCCGCCAGCACCTTGCAAAGATAAGCCGTCTTATCCTGGTAACATATAGATGGCCAATACCGCTGCATTTTCTTTGTTGATGGCACTC